>NZ_JANWTB010000032.1:0-2023 GCF_024919535.1 Lysinibacillus sp. A4
GATCAATATCCATCGACTGTAGCCATTCCGTCCATTTGCCCGACTCAATGACGTTCTCTTTGACGTGTTTTAGATGCTTACCAATTTCGAAGATTGCTTCGCCTGCTTTACGCATGTTCTTACGAATAGCTGCCTCATTTGTACGTAAGTCTGATGGTAGAATCTCAATTTTTTCAGTTGATGTAAGTTGCATGTAAATCTCTCCCTTTGCTGATTATTTGCTGAATACTACAACGCCGATTGATCGACGGTATTGCCTCCTCACTTATAACTGCACGGTAAAATTTTATTTCGTTAACACTTTCTATCAAAATAAGTCTAAATACCTACGAACTATATCGATTTATAAAAAAAGAAACTAGAAGCGTCTGCAACCGCCTCTAGTCAAATTCGGAATATTGTTTATTACACCATTACGTATACGGATAGAGCTATTACGATAGAAAATGCTGTTGTACCGTAATATCACACTCTAAGTTCACCGTCTTCTCCTTCTTCACCGAAAAAATACGCATCTACCTGCTTTGCTGTATTAGCGGCTGCTTTCGTTAGTAACTTAATGTATGCCTTCTTATATTCGCGTTCAAGCGACAGCGCTGACGCATTACGTTCTTTTATCGGTTTCATGCAGTAATACCTCCAATCGCAGTTGGCGCAAGTATGATTCACTTTAAGCTAATACTTTCGGTGCTTGCGCTAGGATCGCTAGTAGTTCGATAGGTTCTGCGGTATCCAATTCAGAAAAGATTAAGCGTGCCTCATCATCCCACTTAAATAAAATCTCATTATCACCGATGTACAAAATCGCATCATCTTCATATCCTGGTTGCTTAAAAACTTGTAAATACACACCGTCAATAATCTGAGTTCTTTCTACGACATAAGAATATCCTGGCTCAACTTCGAAAATTTGCATTTGAGTAAACATTAGATAACCTCCCGTTTTTTACTTCTTGGTGTAAATTTAAACGAATTCGTTTAATAAGTCAACTGTTTTACACGAAAAAGTTTAAAAATATTTACAAACGTGTTATTGTAGAGTAAAAAGGGGTGTTTTATATGAATATTAAAAACGAAATTAAGAGCTATTTAGCAGCTACCGGTATTACTATGACTGAACTTGTTGAGAGATTAAACAAAGATTTACCGGAGAACAAAAAGACGTCGGTACAAAACTTGTCTAATAAACTAAGTCGCGGATCGTTACGCTATGATGAGGCGCAACAAATAGCTATTGCAATTGGAAAGCGTATTGAATGGGTAGACAACAAAAAAGACGACGGCCAATAACGGCTATCGTCATACTTTGCTGAAATAATAGGAGGAGCTACTATGTTGCAACATGAAAGTTATTCATTTAGTCGTGTATTTTTAAATCGTAATCTTGAATTCTTTTTTATTCTTGGAGTAAATAATTCTGATAATTTCGATGAATATTGGGATGGGAGAACTATAGAAGTAGTAGGATACGCTGTGATTTATATCGATTTTGAAACAAATGAACAAAAGAATTTCATATATTTGATTGATAATAATAAACACGATAATGCAGTTAAATATACAAAGAAGTTTATTGAGCAAATGAGCTTATCTGACAAACTTTCTGATAGAGAAAACTTTAAAATTATTAAAACGAAAATAAATGACAGGGTGGTTTCTAAACCATATAAAGATTTCATAAAGGTTGTTGTAAAAAATGAAATTCCTGAGTTTGTTTTAGACTTGTAAAGTAAAACCAAGTGGATTACTGAAACATTAGGATTGGTGATATAACGGAGATAATCGATTTTGTAGAAGTAGATAAAGAAAAAGCGCTAGCCGATTAATTGGCTGCGCTTTATTAAATTTATCTAATTTTCTTTTACTTCATTCATAATTTTGTAAAATTTTTGATTAGAAAATTCCATAATCTTATAAATTTCTTTTTGTGATCGTTCTATTAAATCCATATGCTGCCTAATCATTCTTCGTGGTGACTCTAAACGCCAACCACCTTCTTCAAGACCTACTTCACGAATAGGCG
>NZ_JANWTB010000033.1:0-1645 GCF_024919535.1 Lysinibacillus sp. A4
TGTTTATCTAAGGGGAGTATTTTTTATGGGGCGAAGCAAACATCCACTCGAGTTGAAACTACATATCCTTCAATTGTTCGAAGAAGGTCACTATTCTATCAATGAATTGTGTGAAAGGTTTTCAATAGATCATCAAACTTTTCATAGATGGAAAATGAGATTTGAGGCAGGTGGACGTGAAGGATTACAAGAAGCTACTTCATGTAAGTTCTATTCAAAAGCGTTAAAACTAGCGGCTGTGGAGGACTACATTCAACGAAATTATTCACAGATGGAGGTGTTGTCGAAATACGAGATTAGCAGTACCTCCGTTTTAAAAAGCTGGGTAAAAAAGTATACTAGTCATAGTGAAATAAAAGATTCAGGTAAAGGAATGAGTCAAGCTATGACAGAAGGAAGAAAGACAACTTTTGAAGAACGTATTGAGATTGTCGAGTACTGTTTGAAGCACCAGAAAAATTATCAGTTGGCAGCACACACCTATGGTGTTTCGTATCAACAGGTATATCAATGGTCGAAGAAATTTGAAACGAACGGTGAAGAGGGATTACGTGATCGTCGTGGTCGCACAAAAGATGAAGTCGAATTAACCGTTGAGGAGAAATTGAAATTAGAGATTCAACGTATTGAACGTGAAAATGAACGTTTACGTGCAGAAAATTTATTTTTAAAAAAGTTAGAGGAAATCGAAAGGAGGCGTCGTTAAGCCAAGTACGTCTACAGCAACGCTATTTAGCGATTCAAGAATTACATCGAGAGGAAGAACTTTCGATTCTTTTACTATGTGAAATAGCTGATGTTTCGCGTGCAGCTTACTATAAGTGGCTAAGTCGCAAGCCTTCTAACAGAGAAGTTGAAAATGAAGCAATTTTAAAGGACATTCGTCTCCTTTACCAACAAGTAGATGGAATTTACGGCTATCGTCGTACAACGTTGACAATCAATCGTCAGCGAAAAGAAAATAATCAAACAACGGTTAACGAAAAGCGTATTTATCGTTTAATGCAGATTAGTGGATTGAAGTCTGTTATTCGTAGAAAGCGCAAGCCTTATCGTAAATCTCCAGCACATCATGTGGCGGAGAACGTATTAAATAGAGCATTTGCATCGAAAAAGCCCAATGAAAAATGGTGTACAGATGTCACAGAGTTTAAGTATGGAAATGGGAAAAAAGCTTATTTAAGTGCAATTATCGATTTATATGATGGTTCAATTGTGAGTTATGTGTTAGGTCATTCGAATAATAATTCCCTTGTTTTCAAAACAATAAAATCAGCTATTCAATCATTACAATCAGGCGAACAGCCATTAATACATAGTGATCGAGGTTTTCAATATACATCAAAGGAATTTAAGCGAATTGTGGAAACTGCCAATATGACACAGAGTATGTCCCGTATTGGTCGATGTATTGATAACGGACCAATTGAATCATTTTGGGGCACATTGAAGTGTGAGAAGTATTATTTACATAAGTACGATTCATATGAAGAGTTAAAACTAGCGATTGATGATTATATTCATTTTTATAATTACTATCGTTATCAGAAACGATTAAGCGGTTTAAGTCCGTTAGAATTCAGGACTCAAGCCGCTTAATACATTTTTTATTATTTCAACTGTCTACTTGACGGGGTGCAGTTCA
>NZ_JANWTB010000034.1:0-1546 GCF_024919535.1 Lysinibacillus sp. A4
ATGATTCCATACAAACACGAACCATTCACAGATTTTTCACAAGAGGCAAACTACAATGCTTATGTAGAGGCTTTAAATAAAGTTGAAGGTTACTTAGGTCAAGACTACCCACTAATTATTGGTGGTGAGCGCATTACAACAGAAGATAAAATCGTTTCGTACAATCCTGCAAAGAAAACAGAAGTCATTGGTCGCGTTTCGAAAGCAAGCAAAGATTTAGCTGAAAAAGCGATGCAAGCGGCAGATGAAACATTCAAAACGTGGAAAAAAGTTGATCCAGCCATTCGTGCGGACGTTCTTTTCAAAGCGGCAGCGATTATCCGTCGTCGCAAACATGAATTCTCTGCATTATTAACAAAAGAAGCTGGGAAACCATGGGCAGAGGCTGATGCAGATACAGCGGAAGCAATCGACTTCCTAGAATACTATGGCCGCCAAATGCTACGCATTAAAAACGGTCAGCCAGTCGAAAGCCGTCCAGGTGAATACAACCGTTATGACTACATTCCATTAGGAATCGGTATTGTCATTTCTCCTTGGAACTTCCCATTTGCAATCATGGCTGGTACAACAGTAGCTGCTTTAGTAACAGGGAATACAGTGTTATTAAAACCAGCTTCTACAACGCCAGTTGTAGCGTATAAATTTATCGAAGTATTAGAAGAAGCTGGTCTTCCAGCAGGTGCGGTGAACTTCGTACCAGGTTCTGGTGCTGAAGTAGGTGACTACTTAGTGGATCATCCAAAAACACGCTTCATCAGCTTCACAGGTTCACGTGATGTTGGCTTACGTATCAACCAACGTGCATCTGTATTAAACGAAGGCCAAATTTGGATTAAACGTGTCATCGCTGAAATGGGCGGTAAAGATACAATCGTAGTGGATAAAGAAGCAGATTTAGAATTAGCTGCACAATCCATCGTGAAATCAGCATTTGGTTTCTCAGGTCAAAAATGTTCAGCATGTTCGCGTGCTGTCATCGTAGAAGATGTGTATGAGCAAGTGGTAAATCGCGTAGAAGAGTTAACAAACGCTTTAACAGTAGGTGACCCAACTGATTACAGCAACTTCATGGCAACAGTAATTGACCAAGCAGCATTCAATAAAATTACAGAGTACATTGAAATCGGTAAAGGCGAAGGTCGTTTAGTAGCTGGTGGTACAGCAGACGATTCAGTCGGCTACTTCGTACAACCAACTGTGTTCGCGGACGTAGATCCTTCTGCTCGTATTATGAAGGAAGAAATCTTCGGACCAGTGGTAGCCATTGCAAAAGCAAAAGATTTCGACCATGCGATTGAAATTGCAAGCGATACAGAATACGGTTTAACAGGCGCTGTTATCACAACAAACCGCATGAACCTAGAAAAAGCGCGTGAAGAATTCCATGTAGGAAACCTTTACTTCAACCGTGGCTGTACAGGTGCAATCGTTGGTTATCAACCATTTGGTGGCTTCAACATGTCAGGTACAGATTCAAAAGCAGGTGGCCCAGACTACCTACAACTGCATATGCAAGCAAAAACAACTTCAGAAATGCTTTAAT
>NZ_JANWTB010000036.1:0-1162 GCF_024919535.1 Lysinibacillus sp. A4
GATGCAAAATGAAGATTATTCAGGAGAAATTGACGGTGCTTATTCTCATTTATCTATGGAACGTGATGAATTATTAGGTCAACTTCATGAAGCAAATGCGCGTATCCGAACATTAGAGAAATCAGATGCTAAACTGCGAAGGTTCGATGAATCGGCGTTATCAGGCATAACTCGATCTATTTCTAGTGTGATTCTATCGATTGAAACATACACAACGCAACGAGCATTTTTCCAAACAAACATTGAGCACGCATCAGATGACTCTGTAGATTATTTAGAGAAACAGATTCTACGTTTACAAGCGCAAGTTAATGAGATTCGAGCAGCTATCAGTACTCGTAGAAAGATTACTATAATTGATGGTGATTTTACAGAATGTGAGGAGGAGCAACCGCATGAAACGCAAACTAAAGGCAGTTCGGTCGCTTAGAGTGGCGAATATACTTGCGCAAAATGGACATCGCATATTACGTACCGAGCCATGCGCTGACAATCAGCAGCTTAGCGTATTCATTTTCGAAGATACACCCGCATTACAGCTAGTTTTATCGGAAGCAAGACGCACTACTAATTAATAGGAGGAATTTAAAATGACAGAAGTAAATGTACCGCAGCCAATTATCGATTTAGTGATGAAAGTATTTGAAAATAATCCCGCATATAAAATTGTAGATTGGGATTTTGACCGTGTTTATATCGAGAAAGATAGCGAGGAGTATACGATTCGTACATGGGATATAACGGAGACATTTATCAGTTGGACGCTGTTTAAATCGATAGAACTAGCGGACGGGTCGGGGTACGGTGAAGAAGTTAGCAACGGAACGTTTTACTACACTGTGTGACCGCATTATCCGCCAGCACTTTCTTCAATATAAAAGTGCAGAACAGCAGTCCTAAACCGCGTCATATCAACGTTTGTGAGGTGTCGTCCTTAAAGACAACGGTATAAAAAGTGCACCTACTATCGCATGAGATTTGCATAGCAAATTGAAATGCTTGCGTAGCAATGGATAGACGATATATGCGATATATCAATAACTACCGGCTACGCCGAGTGTTTCGGCTGAAAAGATGCCTCACACTGTCAGCACTTATTTACATCGTATCTTTAAGGGGGTAAATAGAATACGTGTATTAACGAAGGAATTAACGTTTAAGT
>NZ_JANWTB010000037.1:0-1060 GCF_024919535.1 Lysinibacillus sp. A4
CGACGAGGTAGCCCACTAATTCGTCGTTAATCTAACCTGGTCAGTGCCGTCCGTCACATCGCAAACTACGGAATATATCGCAGATACACGTTTCCCTGTTAACGTAGCGACGAATAGCGAGCACGGCTTTATGGTGCGGTAGGTTTACTGGCTCTTTGCGGAGAGGGTAACTATGATCATGCGTTAATACGCGCATACAGGACAGTAATTGTATGAGGTCATAGCGGAAGAGATTCCGATACGAACAGGGCAACGAGAAACATCAGACGTCACATGACGCTAGTTATTGCGTATTTACTTTATGTCTATTTCTCTTTTTTGAGTTTTAGATATAAGGTAACTACGTTTCAGCCGATTTCATAGAGCGAGCGCCATTCTGCTAGTTATTGGGTGCGGTTGTCAAGCGTCAATATACAATAGATATCGGTGTTTTTGGTTATTGGAGCATAGAGTGCAGCACGCTTTACATATTTTTAATAAAAAGGAGTGTGTTTAATAATGCCAACAGAAGAACAAATGCAGAAAATAGCCGATGGAGTAAGGAAACAAAGCGAAAGGTATGGATTGCCTACAGTGCCAAGAAAGAAGAAATCGAGAGATAAGAGGGTACTAGCTGTATTAGAAAAAACGATACCGGTCATAAAACCTAAATAATGGTATAATGTGTAGAAAAAGGTGTGGTATTCTTGAAACTAACTGAAAATGAGTTAAGTATACTGTTGGAGCTAGAAGATTATTTTAAGGTTGGTTTTGCAACAGCAAGTAGCTTAACTAATTGTGTATTTCCTAGTACTCAAGAAGAAGTCAGAAAGGTAATTTATAGTTTGCAATCAAAGGGTGCGCCTATTCGTGAAGTAGGTCTTGAAGAAGGTGGTTGGCGTTTAGAGTCACCACGAAGAATGATTAGGCAGCATATGGATTTAATAGAACGATCACAAAAAGAAATTTATAAGATTATGGAATTTTCAAATCAAAAATTTTATAAAATTATGAATGAAGTAAAAGAAAATTAGATAAATTTAATAAAGCGCAGCCAATTAATCGGCTAGCGCTTTTTCTT
>NZ_JANWTB010000038.1:0-894 GCF_024919535.1 Lysinibacillus sp. A4
GATGCAAAATGAAGATTATTCAGGAGAAATTGACGGTGCTTATTCTCATTTATCTATGGAACGTGATGAATTATTAGGTCAACTTCATGAAGCAAATGCGCGTATCCGAACATTAGAGAAATCAGATACTAAACTGCGAAGGTTCGATGAATCTGCATTATCAGGCTTAACTCAATCTATTGCTAGTGTGATTCTATCGATTGAAACATACACAACGCAACGAGCATTCTTCCAAACAAACATTGAGCATGCATCAGATGACTCCGTAGATTATTTAGAGAAACAAATTTTACGTTTACAAGCGCAAGTTAATGAGATTCGGGCAGCCATCAGTATTCGTAGAAAGATTACTATAATTGACGGTGATTTTACAGAATGTGAGGAGGTACAATTGCATGACACGCAAACTAAAGGCAGTTCGGTCGCTTAGAGTGGCGAATATACTTACGCAAAATGGACATAGGATATTACGCACGGAGCCTTGCATGAACAATCGGAATCTTAGCGTATTCATATTCGAAGATACACCATCATTACAGCGAGTTTTAACAGAAGCAAGACGGCATTAACGGTATGACCTCATTATCCGCCAGCACTTTCTTCAATATAAAAGTGCAGAACAGCAGTCCTAAACCGCGTCATATCAACGTTTGTGAGGTGTAGTCCTTAAAGACAACGGTATAAAAAGTGCATCTACTATCGCATGAGATTTGCGTAGCAAATTGAAATGCTTGCGTAGCAATAGATAATCGCCATATCCGATATAACAATAACTACCGGCTACGCCGAGTGTTTCGGCTGAAAAGATGCCTCACACTGTCAGCACTTATTTACATCGTATCTTTAAGGGGGTAAATAGAATACGTGTATTAACGAAGGAATTAACGTTTAAGT
>NZ_JANWTB010000039.1:0-851 GCF_024919535.1 Lysinibacillus sp. A4
GGAAATGGTCGGGAAGACAGGATTCGAACCTGCGACCCCTTGGTCCCAAACCAAGTGCTCTACCAAGCTGAGCTACTTCCCGTTGTTCTTATGGCGCGCCCGACAGGAGTCGAACCCATAACCTTCTGATCCGTAGTCAGACGCTCTATCCAATTGAGCTACGGGCGCATTTAAAATGGTGCCGAGGACCGGAATCGAACCGGTACGGTAGTCACCTACCGCAGGATTTTAAGTCCTGTGCGTCTGCCAGTTCCGCCACCCCGGCACATTTGGAGCGGAAGACGAGGTTCGAACTCGCGACCCCCACCTTGGCAAGGTGGTGTTCTACCACTGAACTACTTCCGCATGTGCATAAGCTTTTTTTATCTGGCAATGAAAATAATGGTGCGGGTGAAGGGAGTCGAACCCCCACGCCTTGCGGCGCTAGATCCTAAGTCTAGTGCGTCTGCCAATTCCGCCACACCCGCTTATTATTATTTAAAAATGGTGAGCCATGAAGGACTCGAACCTTCGACCCTCTGATTAAAAGTCAGATGCTCTACCAACTGAGCTAATGGCTCGAAAAAATGGTGCCGGCTATAGGAATCGAACCCACGACCTACTGATTACAAGTCAGTTGCTCTACCTGCTGAGCTAAACCGGCATATGGTGGAGGATGACGGGCTCGAACCGCCGACCCTCTGCTTGTAAGGCAGATGCTCTCCCAGCTGAGCTAATCCTCCTGGGTATTATGCCTAGCGACGTCCTACTCTCACAGGGGGAAGCCCCCAACTACCATCGGCGCTAAAGAGCTTAACTTCCGTGTTCGGTATGGGAACGGGTGTGACCTCTTTGCCATCATCACTAGACTT
>NZ_JANWTB010000040.1:0-692 GCF_024919535.1 Lysinibacillus sp. A4
ATACAACTTTATATGCAAAATGGGAAAAGGTCATCACACAATATACGGTGGATTTCGAAACAAATGGAGGTAGCACAGTAGTATCACAGAAGGTAACTGAAGACACCTTAGCAATAAAGCCAGCAGACCCAACAAAAGCTGGATATGAGTTTGCAGGTTGGTATACAGATGCTGTATTCAGTACACCATGGAATTTTACAACGGATAAGGTAACCGAAAATACAACCTTATATGCTAAATGGAAAAAGGTAGTCGTACAGTATACGGTGAATTTTGAAACGAACGGCGGAAGTGCGATTCCGTCTCAAAAAGTTACTGACAAAGCTAAAGTGACTAAGCCAGCAGATACTACAAAGGCAGGTCATATATTGATAGGGTGGTATAAAGGTAAAACGTTGAGTATCCCATGGGAATTTGATATAGACGTGGTAACCGAAAATACAACTTTATATGCAAAATGGGAAAAGGTCATCCCACAATATACGGTGGATTTCGAAACAAATGGAGGTAGCACAGTAGTATCACAGAAGGTAACTGAAGACACCTTAGCAATAAAGCCAGCAGACCCAACAAAAGCTGGATATGAGTTTGCAGGTTGGTATACAGATGCTGTATTCAGTACACCATGGAATTTTACAACGGATAAGGTAACCGAAAATACAACTTTATATGCAAAATGGGAAAAGGTCATC
>NZ_JANWTB010000041.1:0-661 GCF_024919535.1 Lysinibacillus sp. A4
GAATACGTCGGATTAATTTGTACAGTAACTTTTTTCGGAGGTGTTTCTTTCAATGCATTTGCCCACTCAGTCTCCATATTGAACCATTCACCACCAGAACGGTTAATTTGGCTATTTTGTGGAACTAGGTTATCGATATCCTTTGGCCCTTTAAACTGTGCTCCTATTAAGTGTCCACCGTCGTCATCAGGTAATCTATCTTTTCCTCCCACAGTTCTCTGTGTGTATGCGTTTCGTTCTGCAGTGCCTAGAATAAGCGTTCCTTCACATTCAGTAATACGTCCATTGTTATCCGTACGGTAAGTATAACCATCTGGAGATTTGTATTCTACATTTGGTTTTAAAACTTTTTTTCTACCACTCTTCGTAAAATGATCACCATAATCCACTTTTTCGTGAGACGGTCCAACTTTTCCCTTAGTTGCTTCAGCAGGCTTTTTATTCGAGCCATTTTGTGGTGGTTGGGAATTAGATGGCTTCGGACTCGAGGAGGACGTATTTTTTCCAACCGTTCCTGTATCCTCTATGCGTCTGACGTTTACACCTGCTCCTGCTAACTCCATCTCTGGTGGTCGCAGCTGACGCAGCTGTTGTTTGACTTCGTCTACTTTGGCTTGGATCTGCGTTTTTACATTTGAGACTTGCTTGTTGACTTTTTCTT
>NZ_JANWTB010000004.1:0-505639 GCF_024919535.1 Lysinibacillus sp. A4
CCTGGACTGAGCGAAGCGAGGGAAGCAGCTCGACCCCGCCCGCGGAAAGCGTCCGCCCGTAGTGGAAATCAACGGCTTTACTTTATTTTATTGTAAAAGAAAAAAGACTGTAGGCAAACTCAAAATTCATTGAGTTTGTCTACAGTCTGAAACCACTCTACTGAGTGGTTTATGAAGTTAAAAGGAATTCTTGATTATTTCTCTTTTTTTTCATAAGTATTAAATACTTCATTCGCAATATTTAAAATCAACCTGATTTCTGATTCATTTCTGTCCTCAATTAGATTTTGTAAGATTATAACCAACTCTTTTTTCTCAAAGTACTTATTATCGAAATTTAGTGTGTCAAATTTAAAAATACTACTCGGTGCTTCTTCCAAGCCTTCCGTAATTTTTTCTAAGGTCTGAATGGTAATATTCCTGTCCCCTCTTTCAACCCCAGCCAAATATGACGTTTGCATTCCACATTTTTCGGCCAATTCTTCTTGAGTTAATTTTTTCAATTTCCGAATTTCCTTTATGTTACTACCAACTAATTTGACTAAACTATCCACAAAATCACCTCACATTTAGACTATGTGAGGTTTGTACCATCTTACAGTTACATATAGTATAAATTAGATTGAAATATGTACTTATAAGTACTATAATGTTTTAGTGTTAAATTTACTATTTAAGGAGTTTTTAATATGAGTAATAACTTACCTTCAAATATAGCAATAGAAAATGTATTACAATCTAAGATGCGCGGTCGTGTTACTTACCAGGGCTTTGTCTCATCTCAAATAGCTGTCAATTTTTCATACTCAAAGCTTTATAATGACTCTTCTGGCAAAGGCTATCAACGCCCTATAGATAAAAAAAGATGTAAAGATTTTGCAAATTACCTTTCTCAAGGTGAAGATGCTCTTTACACCCCTATTTTATTAAAAATTAATCTCTTTGCTTAACTAATGCGAAACAATAAGCTATAAAAACAGTGGTAAATAGTAACGCAAGTAATGTCCATCCATTAAAGAAGATATTATTTGAATATGTGTTAAGTAATGGAATTTGAGTTATTTTAGTAACTGAATCATTATTTTCAAAGACTAATAATCTAAATTCTCTTGCTTCTTTAAAAGTAAAGAAATATATAATACTCGAAAGAAGGAATGAAAATATAATTATTATTTTATATTGCATTGTCTTGAAAGTTTTTTTAGCAAAAGAATATGCAATTTTAAATGTACCAATAATCGAAACTATCAAGAACGGGATTAAAAATACTAAAGGAAAGAGTCCTGGATTACCATTACTAATATTATTCTCTGAACTACCTATCAAAAATGGTTCAGTTAAAAAATTAATCAAGTAAAAGGCGATAGAAGTTACAATAATGTTTAAAGAATAAAAAAACAATGATAATTTATTCACTTTTCCCCCTCACAATCTTTAAATTATCTACTCATGTAAACTGTATTGATTTTATCAGATATACTTGTCCAACTTACATAATTAGTAGATGTATTATATTGTCCACCGTCTGGATCTTTATAACCTACATAATTTCCACCTTCAGTGTCATAACCATGTATTAGTCTCCAATGGTAGTTTTCTCCACTAAGTAATAACCATACTGCTCCAACAGGATTATTACCGTTTATCGCTGTTTGGATACCTCCAAATGTTGGTGCACCACTAGAATTATAGTTCCATCCTGCCATGTCATGATTTAAGTAAAGTTTTAGACCATTTGCAAAAGAAATATCTAAAGTATTTTCTGAAAATGTGGAAACCTCATTCGTTTGAATTTGACCTTGCATTGCTTGTATTGAAGTCCAAATTTATATCTTTGAAGTTCTCTAGCACCCTCGAAATCCTTAGCTTTTTGAGTTTTCTTATAATATAACATTAGATAAATATTTCAAACAATTCCAACCATTTCCATCTTACCATTACCATCTTTATTACCCCATAGTCGTTGAAAAGGTTTTTCTGAAATTAGATTCCACAATTCTTGCTATGTAAGTTCCCCCTTGTTATTAATTATAAAAACAAGATAATTAAATCATTAAATTCATCAATCCTTTTTAAAATTGATGATTTTTGGAAGATAAACTTTAAAAATGAAAAAAGATGATATTGATAAAAAATTCTAGATGAACTCCATAATAACAGCCGTTTATAAATGAGCGAGCTTGAAAGAAGGGTACATCTGTCCTACCCATCAGTAACGGAACGTGTAAGACAAATGGAATCATTGGGAAATATAAAAAAATAAACTTTAGAAGTTGATTATGAGAAATTAGGTTTACCAATCCAATGCATAATTGAAGCCACTGTAAAAATGGTGACTATAAATCTTTTTAAAATTATATCGAGAAACTTCCTAGTATAGAATTTCGTGAGCATAGCAGGGAGCGCGTACTATATGTTTAATCTTCTTTCCATTAAAACTGTATCATGCCATATCCCATCTAACTGAGCAATTTTTTCTCTTGTACCAACAATTCGAAAGCCCATCTTTTTATGTAATTGGATACTTGATGTATTGATCGCAAAGATGGATGATTGGAGTGTCCAAAACCCCTCCTTTTCACTCGTTTCTATTAGTAATTTAAAAAGCCTTGAAGCAATACCCTTGCCTTTATAATCACTTGATAGATAAACACTAACTTCTCCCACTCCAGAATAAACAGCGCGTGTAGAAACAGGGGAAATACTAATCCAACCAACTACTCTATTGTGTTCTTCTGCAACAAAGCGCAAGGCCGCATGATGTCTTTCATCCCATACCTGTTCACTAGGCACAATTGTTTCAAAGGTTGCCATTCCTGTTTCGATTCCCTCTTTATAAATATTTAATACCTCTTGTAAATCCTTATTTTCCATTTTACGAATAATTAGTGTGTCCATCCCATTTCCCCCTTAGTATTTTAAAAAGGACTGCTAGCTTGCGCTAACAGTCAAATTTTTAACAACATGTATTTGATTGATTGACAAGATTAATACTACATACGCCTGTTTCTGGTAATTCTAATTCCACACGTTTCGACGCTTCTTCATCTCCTGATAAATAAGCTGTTATGGAACGAACCTGTTCATAGCCTGTTGCCATTAAAAATGTAGGTGCACGTCCATAACTTTTAGCTCCGACAATATAGAAGTCCTTTTCAGGTTGACGTAGTATTTCTTCACCATGCGCCCTTACTGTGCCACAACTATGAACATTTGGATCAATTAGTGGCGCTAATGCTTGCACACTTTCTGTTGCTGAGTCAATCGAAAGGCGTAATTCGCTGTTAATTGATAGGTCTGGTCTATTTCCCGCATTGACAATAAGCTCTTCAAATCCTGTTAATACTTTTTGTTCTCCGTTTATAGTACCAACAATATGGATGTTCTCTTCTTTCTTCACCTGTGAGATATAGAAAGGAGTTATTACTTCAACCTTACCTGTATCTACTAATTCGTGAATGCGAATACCGAGTGCGCCACGTGCTGCCAAAGCATCTTTTTCCTCCCCGCCATAGGCTTCTTCTACAGATCTTTTACGCATAATCCACACAAGCTTTGTTGCAGAATTATCTTTTTGTAATTCAGCCAAAGCTAATAAAGTATTGATCGCTGAATGACCACCTCCAATGACAGCAACCTTCTTATTTGCATATCTCTTAGGGTTCGTATTTATATCTGGAATACCATACTCAATGTGATCTGCTAATGCTTTTTCATTTTTCAGCCAAACACCTGTAGAATTTGCTGGGTTTGGATTCCCCCATGTTCCTGTTGCATCAATAACTGCTTTTGCCTCAATCACACGAATGTCATTCTCTTGTTCTATATAAATAATAAAGGACTGATCTGCTCGATTTTTTGTCTTCATCTTATCATTCAATTGTCGTGAAATCCCGACTACTTTTGTGTTCAATTGAATGTTAGGCTTTATTTGTACTAGCTCAGACAAAGGTTTTAAATATAGATCTATTAATTCATGCCCTGTCGGTAACGTATCTAAATTAGGTTCTACCCAACCAGAAATATCTAATAAAGCTTTAGCAGCCTTATTAATGTTATATCGCCATGGTGAAAATAATGTAACATGCCCCCATGTACGAATATTGTGTGCTATTTCATACCCAGCCTCAAGTAAAATAAATGCTTGCTCTTGCTCCACTAAATGAGCAGCTGAAGCTAATCCAATTGGACCTGCACCAATTATGACAATCGGTAAATTCTTATTGGAATTATTAACAGTCTCTTGGACTTCAATAGCGTTAGTAGTACAACAAGATCCATTTTGGTTGATTATTTTAAGTGTTTTCATCATTAATTTCTCCTCTATTTTCTCTATATAAGCATTCCCTTATATAAAATATATTTTTTACGCCTAGCAGTTAGCTAGACGTTGTAAACTTTGTAATTAAAAAATTTCAATTTCACACATTGTTTTATCAATTTCTTTTATGGCTTTTTCAAATTGCAAACATGTCGAAGTGCCGTAACGATCCATATCTCCTTTAAAGAAGAAATCAAAAGCGAACTCTTTAGCCTGTTTCAAAGTGTAGTCTCTACTATTCATAATTAACTTTAAATAGGCGATAAAATAATCTTTTGTTAATACGCTAGCATGATTTACTGTCATTTTTAATCCTCCATTCAACAGATTGAATAATTGCTAACAGAAGTATTACAGCTGCTCAGCTACAAATTGTTCAATGCGTTTAGCAATTGCATCACGAACATTTTGAAATACAGCCCACTTCTCTTCATCTGTACCTGTCGCTTTCGCAGGATCTTCAAATCCCCAATGCTCACGACGAACGTGAGGAGGTGTCATCGGGCATTTATCTGCTGCATCCCCACATAACGTGACAACTAACGTTGCACTGTTTAATGTCTCAGTATCAATTACATCTGATGTATGATTCGAAATATCGATGCCTACCTCTGCCATCGCTTTTATAGCATTCGGATTTACCCCGTGTGCTTCAATACCAGCACTTTTAACTGTCCAATTGGTTGGTAGTAGCTTTTTTGCCCATCCTTCAGCCATCTGACTACGGCATGAGTTCCCAGTACACAAAAAATAAAGTGTATTTGTCATAATATTGCTCCCTATTTAATAGTTTTAAAGTATTTTTTCTGCCAACGTAGGGCAACCCATACAAGTCCTATGAGTACAGGTACTTCTACAAGTGGACCAATCACAGCGGCGAATGCCACTCCACTGTGAAGGCCAAACACGCCAACTGCCACGGCAATCGCTAACTCGAAGTTGTTACTTGCAGCCGTAAAAGAAAGTGCTGCTGTGACAGGATAAGATGCGCCAGCTTTACGTGAAGAGAAGAATGAAACAACAAACATGATTACAAAGTAAATAAATAATGGAATAGCAATTCGTACTACATCGAATGGTAGTTCAACTAATTGCTCACCTTTTAAGGCAAACATCATCACAATCGTGAACAGCAGTGCAATTAGAGTCAGTGGTGAAATTTTCGGTAAGAACTCTTCCTCATACCACTGTTTCCCTTTTGCTTTAATCCCTATCCAACGTGTGAGGAACCCTGCAGCAAATGGTATCCCTAAGTAAATTAGAACGCTCTTTGTAATCTCCCACATAGAAATAGATACATGGAAATTCTCTAGACCAAACCAACCAGGTAATACATTTAAGAAAAAGTAAGCAAAAATTGAATAAGTCACGATTTGAAAGATGGAGTTAAACGCAACTAAACCAGCTACATATTCACGGTCTCCACGTGCTAAATCGTTCCATACAATGACCATTGCAATACAACGAGCTAAACCAATCATAATCAGCCCAGCCATATACTCTGGATAATCGTGCAGGAAGATGATGGCTAAAAAGAACATTAAGAACGGTCCGAGTAACCAGTTTTGAAAAAGAGAAAGTAAAAGCACTTTCCAATCCTTAAACACACGCCACATTTCTTCATACTTTACTTTCGCTAATGGTGGGTACATCATGACAATTAACCCGATAGCAATCGGTATGGATGTTGTGCCAATAGACATGGCCTCTAATGCTTCTCCAATATTAGGCATTGTCAAACTTAATAAAACACCTATTCCCATCGCAACAAATATCCATAAGGTAAGGTAACGATCTAGAAAAGAAAGCTGCTTGGTTAAAGAGTCATTACTCATTTATATTTCCCCCTACATGGCAACAATCTGTGCCACAGTTACAACCCTTTAAAGGCTGAATTTGTTCGATGATGCCCTTCATCAATGGCGTTTGATCCTCTACTAAACGGTAATGTTTCCAAGTCCCTACTTTTCGTTCCGTAATAATGCCTGCCTCCTTTAATTTTCGTAAATGTTGACTAACAGCTGGTTGCGATATTCCGAGAACATCTACAAAATCACATACACATACCTCCCCATTCTTCATGCATGCAAGTAATTTAATGCGATTTAAATCTGCAGCTGCTTTTAGTTGTTTTTCAATTAGTGTATTTTCCATTTATCTGCACTCCTTATATAATTATTTGCTTATATATTATTTTAAATAAAATCACCTCGTTAAAGAAAGGTGAATTAATCCGTATATAACTATATTCTTATATTATGATTTAATGTTTTGAATTGCAACAGATTTTTACCCAATTTGACGTTGCTTTGAGATAAAGTTTGAGCAAAAATGCCTCGCAAACCCTTATGTTATGATAAATAAGAAGAATTCCTTTTGAAAAAAGATTGATCAAAAGGGATACCTCTTGAGCAGTTTTAAGTTAGGTTTTTATAAAAAAGTTTGATTGTTTTCTACATGTGTTACTCCACTATCGCGCCCTATTATGGAAAATGTATAACTAATATTTCACCTGCATATTATCTTGTAGTATTTTCTCTGCAAGTTTAATGTTTTCTTTTAGAAATAAAGGTAGTTCCGTATGTGCAAGAACCTCTCTACTAATGAGAGACCTCCACCAGCATGCTCCTCCTTTTCACTTCTACGGATTAAAAGCCATTTCTCATTGCGACGAATAGCCCCTTCTACATTTACTACAAACATAAAATACCCCCTATAATTTATACTTTATCCATAAACACATAGCCCTTTTTATTTCGTAGACGCATTTTTTTCTGCAGAAATGCGCCCGGTTATAGAACCTTCAAACAATATTCTGTTACTCATATCACACACCAATTATTACCACCACGACTCAAGCACTTTAATTTGAACTAATAATAAACTAATTTTTTAGATTATTCTCAATATTAATCCTCCTAATTTCTCCAAAACCCTTATTCAACAATATGGCACGATTGTGGAACAAGAAAAAATCTTGCTTTTATATTTTGTGTAAACATTGAGCTTTAGAGATTAAAAGTCGATAAAAACGCGACAACTTTAAAAACTAATCCCTTGATTTTTGTTAAAATGTAAATAAGGTTTTTTTGCTTTTATGTTAAAATTTTGTAAAATAAAACGGAAGACACATATTTTTACAACTTGGGAGGGGCTATATTATGCGAAGTAAACGAATTAAATTAGCAATTGTCGCAATTATTCTTGTCCTTTGTATAACTGGTATTCTATTTTATTCAGAATATGGAACAAAGAATTTTGGAGATGAACTCATTACAAACACTGATAAATTTGAAGAAGTTGTTGATAGCATTTCCGTTTGGGAAATGAACGGTGGTGTAGATAACAAAAATATATTTATCGTAAACAAAGACGATGAATTATATAACGAAGTACGCAGCATTTTGAATAATTGGGAAGCAAAACGAACTTTATTCAAAAGTATGGATGTCTCTAACTCTTATTACAAAATAGTTTTCACTAATAACGACGATACTACTAATCCAATTAATATATTAATTTCAAAAGATGGTATGGTTAACATTAACTCAAGAGAATACGAACTTGTCAAAGGCGATTTAGTTGAATTACTTAATATCGCTAACTATGAATAATCAATCGAGAATGATGAATCTCAAGTACCTTGTATTCCGCTGCAAGTTCGCATGGATTGGTGGAATGCTTGTTGTATGGTGAAGTCCTAAATTTTCTGATTTCTGATTCGTGCAATCATTGCGGAAAGCTCCGTAAGCTAAATAGATCTTTTATTTTACATCTATATGGTTAAGTGAACCAAGATGTAAACAATTATAAATGGTGACTGTTTTTAATAAAGGCGGCCTTCCACAAACTAATCTGTGGAGGACCGCTTTTAATTTGTTCTTATTTACTTAACAATCCTCGTCTCGTGAATTCAGAAGAACAGAACGCTATTCAACAATAGCGTCCAATTGTTGAAGATTGTTATCTAACTAAAGCACTCTAAAGTTTAAGTGAAACTGTTCACAACTTACAATCAGTGTTTTAGGAACTCGGATAACGCCTGTTCCTCACCATCTAACATCGAAGTAACGATTATCATAAAATCTTCAGCTCCAATTTCAAAATGACCTCGACGGAATGGTAACCCCCAATTGCGATTTCCATGCGTAAAAGTGAGCTGGTTTAACAACAATGCAATCTTAACTTCTCGACAAGGAATATAGCGCATATCTCTGCGAAATGGCACAAACGACTCCGACACTTGATGTTTGTAAGCACCGTTATCCGTAACCTGAGCAATAGCAGTAAATGCTTGAACTGGCTTCCCTTTGGACATGTCTGTGCGAGGGGAATAGTATATCAGCCAATCACCTGGAGACATTTTACGCAAAGGTGCTGCCTTACCGTGACATAACTGTGCAAAACCACCTTCTATGGCTAAATTCACATGAGAAGCGGATACAACGCCAATCCAATATCTGCTTTTCTGACTTGTTATATTCGACATGATGCATCCCCCTACTCTTCAAATACTAAACTTTTCAACCGATCCAGTTGTAAAAAATGATGTCTGTAATGCATTTCAATCAACATAAACCACTCCTGCGCGTTTAAAGCACCAAACGCCGGATGAAGTATCTTGTTACTTACAGGCACTTGAAGTAGCACTGATTCCGTATTCCTCATCCGTTCCACTACACTGTGAAGTCCTTCTACCAAATGCTCCATGCTCTCTGGTGGTTGCGGAGTATAGTTTGGCGAAGCAGGGACCTTAATACGAACAGCAGGAAATTGTTCTAGTTTAAAAACAATCTTACCCTGCTCAGTTTTTTCCATCGCTGGGTTCAATGTCGATTCGCTACCAGCTAAACATTGCTCGACATTATGTAGATGCATGAAAGCTGATTGAATTAAATGTACATACATCTGTCCTATGGACCAATCTTCTTCGCTTTGCTTTCTATGTATTTTATCCATATTGAGTTTTGTCAGTTCTGCCAAATATCTTTCTACTGTAAGTTCAAATGACTTCAATACTTCCTTTGTACTTTTCATCCTTCAAGCAGCTCCTCTTCATCTTGGTATAGTCACAGTATAAAAGAACACTACTGACAGGTGTATGTCAGTAGTGTTCTAGAATTTTTTTCGCTACTTCCCGAATCTTGAAGCGTAAAGACTTCGGCTCAATCACCTCGATATCTCCGCCCCAGCCAAGTAAATGCTGTAATAGTTCCTCTGGATACCGAACACGAAATTGAAAGATTACATCCTCCTTCCGCTCCTCAATAGATTCAATATAAAAATTTACTGCCTCAATGATTTTGTCGGCAATTTCGGGGTTTGCCCTCATTATTATTCTTTCATCTCGATTGTCAGGTGGCCGATAGCTACTTAGGTCAAAATCATTTGGTAAAAGAAATTGATCCTCCAACACAGAAAGCTCGGACATCCGAGACAAGCGGAAATGTCGCATTTCTTGCCTCATATCACAGTATGCTAGTAAAACCCAATTTTCATGGACAAGTGTTAATCCATATGGAGAGACCACACGTTTATTTTTCCGATTCCCATCTGTTCCTGGCATTTTTTTAATATACATAAAACTGATTTTGCACTGTTTTAAAATTGCATCGCGAACTTGATTAAGATACGTTTTTACCCGCTCTTCAGTTGACTGCTCACCTATATAAAGCAGTCGCATTGTTTCCCGAACAAGCCTTGACTCGTTACGAACTGACTCCGACAAAGTAGCCTCGATTTTACGCTTAGCGGACCTTGCATTAATACCATAATCTGTATCCAACCTTTGCTCGATAAAATCAGCTCCCATGAGCAGGGAGACGGCCTCTTCGGCTGTGAACCTAACCGGGGGTAGGAAATATCCTTCCATTAAGGAATAACCCTGACCAGGGGCACCTAAAATCGGAACCCCAGCCTCACTTAGTGCTTGAATATCCCTATATATGGTACGCACACTTGTCTCAAATTGAGAAGCTAAATCTTCTGCTCTCAATGTTTTGCTTCGCTGTAATTCAAGCGTGATCGCAAGCTGCCTCTCCGTTTTATTCATTTTTTTCCTCCACAATTTCAGCATTCTATTACAGTACTTGCCCAATAATTGAATAACAGCAAGCAATGTATTGGGGCTATATCCCTGGTTTCGTTTGTATGCCTCCTAATGATATCAAAGCTTGCTTAGAATCATAGTACAACACATTATTGGAACAATTAATAATAGTTGCTTCGATTAGGAGGTTTTAAACACCATTCAACTAGATTTCCCTGTTAAAACAGGTATTCACGTAATAATTCTTCAGTAATTTTAATCATCCCTAATCTCAATTTGCAGGTATGTTTCTTATAATATCCTAAAAATAATTTTTGTACTAAACTGCCCGTTTGTTAAACAAAACATCCTGCATATCAATACAGGATGTTTAAACAAGCTTTATTATAAATGATCAATCTTTTATATAAAACTACGATGGCTACCCGTGAATTTTTCATACACAAGTTAAATTTTCCATAATATCCCCATTTTCTATAAATCAATATAGCTTGCCTATTTCACTATTAAAGCTGGGCAATGAACATGTTTCATAACTTTATGGCTTACACTTCCTAACACCATCTCTTGTAAAGTATTTAAGCCTCTGCTACCTATGATAACTAGATCAACTTGCTTTTCATTTGCATACTTCACAATTATAGGACCAGGTGTACCATGTAAAATCGTTAATTTGAAGTTACTCCCAGCAACTCTTAAAACTTCTTCTACTAGTGCTACCTTTCGTTTACGTTCTAATAATAAACTTTCACTAGATACAGCATGTAACACTTCTGTTTTCGCCTTTTCAAAATCTGCCACGTACACCATTTCAATCAGTGAATTCTCAGAAGCAATTTTGACTGCCTCTTTTGCGGCACGCACTGAATTCTCAGAACCATCAACAGCCAATAAAATATATTTATACATAAAGTATCCCCCTTAATGTGATACACCTACATTTAATAATTGGTTATATAATTTTTCACTCGCTGGATTCATGCCAATGACTTTCACAGTTTTCCCCTGCTCTTCTAATTTCGTAACGACTTTTACGACTGCCCCAACTGCTGATTCATCCCATAAATGGCTACTTGTTAAGTCGATTGTAACGATATCATCCTTAACTACTTCAATTGTTTGGACAAATTTTTGAGTAGACGCAAAGAATAAAGGACCTTCTACAATAAATTTATCGTTATCTTGATGTATTCGTACCTTTGAAATCGTTGCAACAAAGAATAAAGAACTTAAAATTACGCCCAATACAACTCCAATCGCCAAGTTATCTGTATAGACAACTACAGCTACGGTTGCAAGCATAACGAATGCCTCACTTTTAGGTGCTTTGACAATATATTTAAACGATCCCCAATCAAATGTACCAATACTTACCATGATCATAATTCCTACAAGTACTGGCATTGGAATATCGACCACGATGTTGCCAAGTACCAGGATTAAGAACATTAGGAACATCCCAGCCACAAGTGTTGATAGGCGTCCTCGACCACCTGATTTTACGTTAATCATCGACTGTCCGATCATTGCACATCCTGCCATACCACCAAAGAAACCGTTAACGATGTTTGCAATTCCTTGTCCACGTGCCTCAATATTTTTATTGGATTTTGTATCCGTCATATCATCAACAATTTGTGCGGTCATTAGTGATTCCATTAACCCAACAAGCGCTAATGCTAGTGCGTAAGGGAAAATAATTACTAACGTTTCAAAATAAAATGGTACGTCTGGAATGAAAAAATGCGGTAAGCTCTGTGAAATTGCTCCTAGATCTCCTATCGTTTTTAGTTCAAAATTAAAAATGAATGTTACAGCCGTTAACATAATAATCGCAATTAACGGTGCAGGTATTGCTTTAATGAATCGAGGTAAAATGTATACGATACATAATGTGACCACGATGAATATATACGTTATATACCCTTCTCGAAAAAAGTGTGGTACTTGAGCCATGAAAATTAAGATTGCTAGTGCATTAACAAAGCCAATCATGACCGAATTTGGTATAAAACGCATGAGCTTAGCAATTCCAAATACACCAAATAAAACTTGAATAATTCCTGTTAAAATGGTTGCTGCTAATAAATATTGTAACCCATGGTCTGCCACCAAATCTGCAATCACGAGTGCCATTGCTCCTGTTGCGGCAGAAATCATTCCCGGTCTTCCCCCAACAAATGCTATAATAACAGCAATAGAAAATGACGCATAAAGTCCGACCATTGGATCGACACCAGCAATGATAGAAAAGGCAATTGCTTCTGGTATAAGTGCTAAGGCAACGACAATCCCTGACAAGATGTCACCACGCACATTACCAAGCCATTGTTGCTTTAAACTTTGCATGATATTCTCCTTCTTTACTAAAATATAATCTTCGAATATCATAGCACACTTTTCCCAAAAGGGAACCTTTACGGAACTAAAATGGAGTGAAATTATATGATTTATGGTTATCAACGACCCTTATTTAATGATGAGGATATGCAAATTCAAACTGCTGCTTTAAAGAATTGTGACCATCTATTTACTGAAAATCATGGTCGTGCGAAAAAGCGATTAGTTCTTGAAGAATTACTCATGACCATAGAAAAAGACGATACCATTCAGGTACTTCGTTTCTTTAGCATTGCGGATACAACTAGGCATTTAGAAGACCTACTAAAAATTTGTAAAAGAGATCAAGTAACAATTCATTTTATGGAGGAAAATATTACGTCCACACAAATTCTTGAAATGCCACTAGAGCAAGTTTTACAATTCTTTTTAACATTTCAAAGTGATATCGTAAAGCAATCAACTACTTTGGGAATGGCTGAAGCAAAAGCAAAAGGAAAATCAATTGGGCGACCTAAGAAATCAGATGAAAATATAAAAAAGGCAATTGAGATGTATCAGTCTGGCAACACATTATTGGATATTAAGAATGAAACAGGTATAAGTAAATCAACACTTTATCGTTATCTAGAGTCAATAGAAGTAAAACCACAGTAAATTGAAATCTTTATAACCACTATTAATTAAATAAAAACAAGCCTGCTTATGCGTTAATTTGAGCAGGCTTGTTTTTTATTTAATTAATTCATTTTTACTTCCCAAAAAGTCATATAAAAGAATGGTATTCAATACTCTGCTTCGTTAATTCAATAAAAAATGAGCTGCCTTTGCAATTCCTTGTTCTTCAAACAAAGTACTCGTTCGCTTAAATAATTTTTTCATAAACTTTGTTTGGTGTTCATCTGATTAACTAACCTTTTGTTCAATTCCCATAACGCCGTTTTATTGCTATCCCATTTCAAAAGTGTTACTGCCTCTTCAAAACATAACCATTTATAGTTAAGGTGCTCTTTGGATAAAGCCAATATCCATAATCACTTCTCTTAAAAATTGCATATTCAATAGAATGATCAGTGATTGTATAAGGAAATACCAAAACTTGATAAGGTGCCCTCATTGCTTATCTCCTCCAAAAATAACCTTAAAATTAATTTGTTCTTTCTTTAACTAACCTACTTATATATATATCGAACTAACTAGCTACGGTTCCATTGAACAATTACATTCCTTAGTTATGTCTTCATTATTGTAACTTTTACCTCTTTATTTTTCTTCATGATTCCATTCAACTTGTATTGTCCCTTTTTTAATGTTCACAGTTAGTTGCATCATCGTAGTTTATTTTTGGCACGTATTTTTGTCTTATTTTCTTCGTTTTTAAAATAGACCTCCAACATACCCTACCATTTCAACGTTTACCTCTTTTATTTATCAAAATTATAGTAAAATCCTTAAACTTTCCTAAAGTTCTGGAACTACAATTTTGATAAAATACTATGGGTTTCGTTTTTTCATTTTGTAGCCATACCCCTGTAGAAATTACAGGGTTTGGCTTCCCCCATGTACCCGCCCATTAATAACAGCTCTTGCTTTAATAATTAGGAAAGCTTTGTAAAAGATGTTTACAAACAACTTAAATTTAGATATACTTACAAAGTAAACAAAAAATTCTTAAGGAGGTCGAATAAAATGATCGTTATCGTTAAATTGATGTCATTGGTAGCTACAACTTCATTAAAAATGAAAATCACACATTCGACCGCATCGGAATGGATCGCTTAAGGTTTTTTTGTAAATAAGCATACCCATACCGCAGGGAGAAGTGTGCCCCTGCGGTATTTTTGTGCCTTTTTTCACCGTAGAGGAGTCTCTCTACGGTTTTTTTCATTTTTCATGACAATTTAAGGAGGTGATAATAAATGATATTAAACTTTTTTGCGCTCACGATAACTATTACAAAACGTAAGGTCTCTCTTGAGAAAGCACTTCATGATGAATATGTGAAAAAAATCTTTGAAGAGAACCGAAAAAAAATTGACGATTATCTTCGTATTCGTCAATATTAATCTTGTTAATTAAAAAACATGAAAGGTGGTAATTGAAATGTTTTATATGATCAAAAGACGTCATGAAGTTTTATGGCTGGAGAAAGACACAACCACCAGATGGAGTAATATAAAGTGATAATATAGCTAATTTTATAATCTCAGTTTAGCTAACCCGTTCTAATCTAGGACGGGTTGCTTCAGGAGTTTTTTTGCACTTTTAATTGTTAAGTTACAAAAAAGTCGTATCCTAGAAGTCTTTAAAGCAACAGAAAGCATCTAAATGGCACGAAATGGCTTTATCTGGTGTTTGAAGTCGTTTAAAATCCACTCTTGAATGACATCTAAAAAACCTCCAAATATATGGAGGTTTTTAAACTATTTTTATTTTACTTCAACTTGACCCATCATCCCATTTTCTTCATGTTCAAGGACATGGCAATGGAACATGTAAATGCCCTTATTATTGAACTTCACTGCTAATTTAACTGTTTGACCAGCTTCAACTGAAACAGTATCCTTCCACCCTTTTAAATTTAAAGGAGGTTCTTTCCCATCAATCGACACGATTTTAAATTGAGTGCCATGTATGTGGAAAGGATGTGTCATGCCACCCATCATATCAGGTTTATTATAAATTTCCCAAATTTCAGTATCTCCCTGTTTTTGAGTGAAATCAATGCGATTCATATCAAACTGTGAACCATTGATTGAAACCATTGTGCCCATACCAAAAAGTTCAAGTTTCTTTGTAACTGGTAAGGTTTTTTCCTCTTCCGTAACACCAAAATCATTTAATTTTTGTGCAATGTTACTTGTACTTGCAGCTTTTTGTTCAATTTTAAATGGTAAAAGGGTAATTCCTTCTTCATTTATTAATGCTATATCAGTTTTGTCATCCATCTTTGAAAAATCCACTATTACCTCTGCTCGCTCACCTGGTGTTAAGGTAATTTCTTTCATATCAGTTGGTTGATTTAAGAAACCTCCATCAGTAGCAATTTGTTGGAATGTAGCTCCATTATTCAATTTAAACGTATAATTACGAGCATTAGAACCGTTTAATAATCGTAGTCTTATTTTTTCTTTACCGACAGTAAGTTTAGGATTCAAAGTACCATTAATTAACAAAGTATCTCCTATTGTACCATCCTCATTAAGGACTGCTTGATAATTTAATTGCTTTTCTTCAGTAAATTGTCTATCTTGGAATACTAACGGAAAATCATTCACACCATACTCATTCGGTAAATTGATTTTTTGCGAATTTTCATCATCAATATAAATTAAGCCAGCTAAACCTTTATATACTTGCTCTGCTGTAGCACCTTCTGGATGTGGATGGAACCACAGCGTAGATGCTCCTTGATTAACTGTAAAATTTACATCTTCTGTTACACCTGGCTCTAAGACTTGGTGTGGACCGCCATCACCATTTCCGGGAATTTCTAATCCATGCCAGTGAAATGTTGTTGGTTCAGATAAAGCATTTTTAGTTCTAAACGTTACCCTTTGATCTTTATGAATACGAATGACTGGCCCTAAAAAGGAACCATTATATCCATATGTCTCTGTTTTAGTTCCCTTAAGGATTTCTGTCGTTCCTTTTTGAGCAGTAATATCAACAATTCCATTTTTAGGTTCAATAATAGGTGGAAGCGCAAGCTCATTTTCCCCAGTTGAATTATTTAATGCTAATGGATTGTTGTGACTCGCATGACCATTTTCCATGCTACTATCTTTATTATCCATACCCTCCATGTTTTTCATTTCTTCATCACTCATATTGGAATGGTCCATACCAGACATAGTAGAATGGTCCATATTTGAATGATTATTAGATTCCGAATTACCCGCACTACATCCCCCCATTATAATAGCGCCTACCAATAATGAAGCAACCAAAAGTTTAGATTTCATTATGTTTCCTCCTTTTATTCTTTACATAGGCACTATAACAAAGAAGTATGGAGAAATTATGGATTTGTAATTAAATAGGACAAGTATTAACCACTCTATCTAACATTAATAAGATACTTATTACAATTTTCCCTATTAAATTTACTTGCATAAAACCATATACGGCTCCTGCTTCAAAGATTAAGGCTGGTATTTTTCCAATCGTACTAGCAAGCGCAAATGTGCCTAAAGACACCTTAGAAAATGCACTAGTAAAAGTCACAAGACCTGATGACATAAAAGGTAAAACGAACGGTCTTTTCCATTTATTGATTCCTTTTCTATATAAAATAAAGCTAATAACTGCACCAAGTGATTCACCGATAATAGAAATCAACAAACCGTTGAATACGCCAAAAAACACAAGGTTATTCTCACTCAACCTTTCATAGTCCATTTGAAAATAAAGTATAGACTATAAATATGGAGAATATATGCATATGCAGCGTGATATAAGAATTAGAATTTTATTGATAGCTTTCGAATTGAGCATTAATCTAAATAGGGATTAAAAATAAAAATGAGCCGTGTTTCAACTATAGAAACACAGCTCATTTATTAGGCTAATTCTAAACATTGGAAACATCTTTAATTATATTCCTAGTCTAAGGATTAAAGCATAATCTAACAAGAATATTAAATACGTATCATACATATATTGATTTTAGTATTTCATTAAAACAAAAATCTATTATTCTATTCATGATGGAATTATATTAAATTTTCTATAAAGATAGGATGATGACAATTATTGAAAAGTCGGTTCTTGCTATGGTTATTTTACGTGTATTGTCTGGGAGTATTGAAGTAAGTGCTGGATTGTTGATGCTAAAATTAAATAATCTAGAAAAAGCATTTTATATTAATACAATGCTTGCTTTGGTTGGTCCAACAGTTTTAATCGTAACAACAGCAATTGCATTATTTGGACTAGCAGATAAAATACCTGTGACAAGAATCGTTTGCTTATTTACGGGTATAACACTTATTATTATTAGCTCACATATTAAGTAAAAGATTACTAAAATTCAGCAAAAGCATACAAGTGTCAGAATATGAGTTTGGCGAAAAAATAATCTTCACAACCTTTTGGATCCAAGTTATCTTCTGTATCGAACTTATTTTATAGCATGGTTCCATTCATAATCTTTGTTAAACTCTTTTATGAATCACCTAACATGTTTATTAAATTACTGTAGCGTGTGACGACGCTGCTTTTTTTTATGTATAATTAGCCTTTATTTGCACAAATTTATATTGAGTGTATCGCACGCACTTATACGGTTGTGGCGCTGGTTGACCGTCACGACCTCCCTCAATAAGGGTTACATTATCTCAGTAACCCTTTTATAATTTCTATTCAGATCAGGTAGTTTTCTACTTTGGACTAACCTTAATTAAACCTTTACGACCACTAACCGTATTAGTAAAGATGTTCCTCTATCTTTGATTTTTTCTGTATTAGCTCATTCATATAGTTACGGAACACCCATTTCCTCAAAATTTCAAATCTCCTGCATCCTTCCCTATATATTATGGAATCTGCTTTTATTTATATATATATTTAATCTACGTGGTTTGCACAGCACGCAACATCAGAATGAACATCTTCTAAAACCGTATCAAACATTCCAAGAAGTTCGCGAATACGCTCATTTCTCAAACTATAGTAGCAATATTTTCCTTCATTACGACCAACAATAATGCCACACCCTTTTAAACAGGCTAAGTGTTGAGAGATATTAGACTGATTCCCCTTTAATTCCTCGACGATTTGAGATACTGTCTTCTCTTTCTCTTTAATACACTCTAAAATTTGAAGTCTTACCTTGTTTGAAAATCCATGAATTAGTTTAATTTTTAAGTCAATATTTTTTTCTGTCACAAAATCTCCTCCAATTCATATTAGACTTAGCTAATATGTTTTGATATGATCATATTCGATATCACTAATATGTGTGTCAAACATACTAGCACTACCTAATATGTCTGTCAAAATTTTAAAAAATATGGGTCTCTCTTCAGCTAATAAACGTAGGCATCCTCAAGTTAGATTTTTTACTGTCTGAAAAGGAATATTAGATTAAATTTGGGACAGGTTTCGCAACTGGCTGGACACTTGTAATAATGGCTTTAGGGCTAACAAACCCTGATAAAGGCTTATTATACATACTTATTAATGTACTGGTTTTTTCAATTTCCTTTCTTAAGCTGTCTCAAATTACGTTTCTTCCAAAAAATCCATTTATGATTATTGATTTTAATGGGATTTTATTATATTTTGACATGATGACAAAGATTATTGCGTGGGTCACTCCTATTTTCGGAGGGGACACAGGATTTTAGAAGTTCATACGCTCTGTAGAAAGGCTGGATGTAGCATTGAATAATACGTGGAACAAAATTATCTATAAAATTGGCTCTTCCTTTTACGATAAATTTTTTAATACAGGTACTTTTTTAAAGACTAGAAAGAGGATTTTTCAAGAAGTGCCTTTTCAGCGTAAACAAAAAATCCTCTATGTAGGAATTGGTACTGGGGCTGATTTAGAATTAATCAACTATGTTGATTATGATATAACTGCCATTGATTATTCTCCTGATATGCTAGCGAAAGCTCAACATAAATTCGAGCACTCTTCTATCAATTTTTTAGAAATGGATGCTCAAAAAATGTCTTTTGCAGATGAATCATTTGACTATATTGTAGCTAGTTTAATACTTTCTGTGGTTCCTAATGAAAATAAATGCTTTGAAGAGATGATAAGAGTTTTAAAGAAGGATGGTAGAATTCTTATCTTTGATAAATTTGCTCCTAAAAATCAAAAACTAACGCTAACAAAAAAATTGGTAAGGCCATTTATAAGTATGTTAGGAACAGATATTGGTAGAAGTTTTGAGGAGTTGTTTAAACAAAATGATCAAAGGCTCAGAATTATAAGAGATGAATCTGTTATGTTAAAGGGTATGTATAGATATATTGAAGTTCTTAAACTCTCTTAGCTAAGGGCATAGCTGAACTAGCAGTTAACGTTTTGGAGAAACTCATCAAGAAGCTCAAGCATCTTATCAAGAGTTTAAAAAACAACAATTAGCCAACTTGAATTGGCTGATTGTTGTCTTAGTAATTGAACAACCCTATAAATGTTAAATACCATGTACTATCGATTTAAGTCTCCCGTGATAAATTGTTACTCTATTTGTTTTTTCATGAGTTGTTTTGAAAAGTTAAAAAATCGAATTTCGCTAACAAATGTAGAACCTAATAAAAATACCCCTCCGATAATTTGCACTAGGGTCATTTGTTCTTGCAATATCATTGCAGAAATCAATATTGCTACAAAAGGATCGACATAACTTAGCATCGCAATACTCTGCCCTTTCAATTTTTCCATTCCCGAGAAAAATAACCAAAATCCAATCCCTGTATTAACGATACCTAAAATTAAAATAAAAGGAATAGATGCGCTTGATAATCCAAAAATCCCAAAGCCTTCTGTCAAAAAAACATACGGCAGCAGTAATAATGCAGTTGTTCCAAGTTGAATAATGGTCATCTCTAGCTTGTCCATCTCTTTAATAAATTTGTTTAAAAGTAACAATGCCGCATAAAACGCAGCTGCCATCAATCCAAAGGTAAGTCCAAGGAAATCATCTGATTCCGTTGCACTCACCCCTTCTCCTACAATCATTATCATACCGATAATTGCTATGACAATGCATATTATTTTCTTTATGGATAATTGTTCCCTAAGTACAACAGGTGAAAGAATCATTACAAATACTGGTGCAAAGTAATATCCTAGTGTGGCATTGGCAAGTGATGTGTGGTCGTAGGATTGATAGAGAAAAATCCAGTTTCCTCCCAATGCAACGCCTGAGAGAAACAAAAATAAAGCATTCGATTTCACTAAATTCCAGGATATTTTTTTCTTCATTATGGAGAAGATGAAGAATAAAAATAAGCACCCTAGTAAACTACTTAGTAAAGCTCTTTCACTCGCCGCTAAATCAATGTAACGTACAACTAAACCGATTGTGCCAAAAATAATCATTGATACGATAAATTGAAATTTAGATTTCATGGTCTACTCCCCTAACCTACCGCATTTTAATAGGAACTATTAGGTGTTTTTTCCGTCCTTTCCTTCCACTCCCTTTCAACTTGCTTTTGTAATGGGAATAGCATAGCATACTTATATGTATTACAAAATTGAATGTTTGTCATGCTACACATAACTAAATAGCATGCAAGGGGGATAGCGCAATGAATATCCAAAAATATATGGCCTTTGTCAAAGCAGTAGAATATGGGAGCTTTACAAGTGCTGCCGATGCATTAAACTATACACAGTCTGGTATCAGCCGTATGATCAACGATTTAGAATCAGAATGGAGAATTTCCCTTTTTGAACGAGGTCGTGCTGGAATCAGTTTAACATCCGATGGCTTAAAGTTACTGCCCCAATTACAACGTATATGTAATGAGCATGAAATGTTAATGATGCAGATCGAAGACTTACATGATATCCAATCAGGAATCATCCGAATTGGTACATTTTCTAGTGTAGCAACACATTGGCTACCTTATATGATCAAATTCTTTAAGCAGGATTATCCAGGGATTGATTTCGAGTTACTCTTAGGAGATTACACCGAAATCGAAAGCTGGATTATCGAAGGTAGGGTCGACTTTGGATTTTTGCGACTACCAACAAAAGCTAAAATGGAAACAATCTTTGTAGAGCAAGACCGATTGTTGGTAGTTATTCATCAGGATCATCCTCTTGCTGATTGCGATAAATTTCCTATAAGTGAATTATTGAGCAGTCCATTCATGCTTTTAGAAAAAGGCGCAAAAGCTGAAATCTCCGAAATTTTTGAGAAGCACAATATCTCGCCGCACATTTCTTTTACAACGTGGGACGACTATGCCATTATGTCAATGGTGGAAAACGGGTTAGGAATCAGTATATTGCCTGAATTGATTTTAGAACGCATCCCTTACCAAATTATCACAAAAGAGCTCGAAGTCCCTGCTTTTCGAACTATTGGGATTGCGATGAGAGAGCAAAAATCGCTGTCACTTGCAGCAAATAGATTTATAGAATATTTATCCTATAGAAAGAGAAAATAAGAAGTTTAGCTATTATTTTGCACACTATAAAAAGCGTATTCGAAAAAATCTCGAATACGCTGCATTAATCTTCCACCGCTTCTAAATAGCCTTGCTGTAAACATGTATCTGTCATAAACTGCTTTATCCCTGCATCAAATGACAATTTGATCGTGCTACTTGTGACCTCCAAAATTTTTCCCTCTCCAAACATCACATGCTTCACCTTTGAGCCAACGATTAACGCTGACTCCGTTGTAATTGTCTGATCATTACGGTATTGCTTCAATGCTTTCCTCGGACTTTTCGACGCTTTCTTTGGTAATTCCTGAGGAGAAACGATTTGCTTTAACGCCTTCATAAATATTGATGGCACCACACTTGCTTTAAAGCGCTTGCTGTACGAAATTAATTCCAAATGGCGAATTGCACGTGTGATACCTACATAAAAGAGCCTTGTTTCTTCCTCTATTGCTTCTTCCGTTTCACTAGGTAAAATCCCATCAATTAAGTCAATCAAATACACACGGTCAAATTCCAAGCCCTTTGAACTGTGTAAGGTTGTTAATGTAATGGCATTCATTTCATTTTTCAGATGAGATGTACGTGCTAAATTTTCAAGGTACTTCAAACGACCCGCAAATTCAGTCATCGTCGACGTATGGCGAGCAATTAGTCCAAGTACATCCACAATATCTAGTAAATTTTCATAATTAAAACCGAGGTCCTCGCTCATTTTCTTTAAGGCACGCTCATAACCAAAGTCATAACGGATATGCTCTAGCATGGCTGTTGGTGTTGTTTGATCAAATTGAATGCTATCATACGTTTGGCGAATTCGCTTAATATATTCAGGCTGATAATCCTTTAATTCCACATGCTCTAGCAATAGTGAGAATACACAGCCATCCTCCGGTACTTTCTGCAGTGCCTTTAATTGCGTTGGTGTAATATAAGCATTCATTTTTCTGTAAACTTTTTCAAATATCGAGATATTTTTTGTATTGTACGCTAGACGCATGAAGTTCATTATATCCTCCACAACCCAATGCGTAAAAAAGCGAATGGTGGAATCTTTCATATAGAAAGGCAAGCCCGCTATGTCTAATGCGTCCATAAGAGGAATGGCAGACGTATTATTTCGATATAAAACAGCCGTTGAGCCACGCTTAGACAAGCTTTTTAACTGATTCACTACATATTTGGCCTGTAAGCTGTAATTCTCTAGGATTTTAAACGAGATTGGCTCTGCTGCAGGATTTTGCGTAAACATTTGTTTGTTATATCGTTTTTTATTTCGCTGAATGAAAAGATTGGCTGGCTCTACAATCGAGGCAGATGAACGATAATTTTGTGTCATTAGTAAAACACGTGCCTCTGGATAAATCTTTTGGAAATTCAACAAATAATCTGGCTCTGCACCGCGCCAGCTATAAATGGCCTGATCCTCATCGGCAACGACGCATAAATTTTGATGGACAGCGACAAGCTTCTCGATGATCGCATGTTGAACAGGCGATGTATCCTGACTTTCATCCGTTAAATAAAAATCGTATCGACGTTGAAATTGCGCCAACACCTCTCGATTTTTCGTAAAAATATCATTCGCCATTAACAGCATATCGTCAAAATCAATGAGCAATCGGTCACTAGCTGTGCGCTTATATTCCTCATAATGCTGTAAAATCTCGACTTTTCTTGGCACCTTTACTTCTGCAATTGCCCATTCCTGTTCTGGCAGCATTTTATTTTTGATGAACGTTATGTACGTCAGTAGCTCGTCTAACTGATCTTCCGTAATTTTGGAGCCATTTAATTGTTCAAAAATCTCACGAAGCACTCGTTTTTTTGACATTACACCAGGCCCGTCCGCTTCTTCGATAATCCCGTACGAAATGCCCTGACGTTCAAGTGTCTGCCGCACAACTTGAAATGCTAAACTATGAATCGTCGAAAAATCAACTGGTGGCAAATGCGGAAAAAACTTTGCAAAACGTGCCTTCATATCATTTGCTGATGCCTTACTAAACGTAACAGCCTTTATGCGAGCAGGCTTGACACCAAGCGCCTCGATCATATAGCCAATACGCATAATAATCGTCGTCGTTTTTCCTGAACCAGGAGATGCCAATAGTAGCAGCGGTCCATTCGTCTGCAATACGGCCTGCTTCTGCACATCATTTAGATAAACGCCAAGTGAACGCTCCTTTTCTTCAAAAAATGCTTTTTGCGCTCCATTCATATCAATTACTCCGTTCTAAAAAAATCTATTTTCTATTATACCAGATGATACTGAGATCATAAAAAGCAACTAAGCTCAGCTCGACTACTACTCATTCGAGTGATCGGAGATTGTTTGCCTCTTCATCATTTTTAGATCTTATCAAAAACAAAAAAGCGTATATACAAAATGTACAACGCTTTTTAGTAGCTCGTTAGTGAAATTTTTTATTTGGCTAGCCATTCATATTGAATATCAGCTAAATTCTCTTCATTTTCATGTCCTCTCCCTATAATTTTAAATCCATGTTTTTCATAAAATCGTTGGGCATTTTCATTAACCTCAAATGTGTATAAAGTTAATCGCCCATTTGATTGTGCTTTTACTTTATCTAGTAATGTATGACCTATGCCCATCCCTTGATAGTCAATATGAATATATAGTTGGCTTATTTCTTCTTCGTTATAGGCAATCATGCCAACTACTTTTTCATCCATTAACGCTAAATCGATGTGAAACTGCTCAGCTAATAGATGATTTAAGAAATATACATGACTTTCAAAGGTATGAATTTCTTTTTGACCAATCGCCTGCTCCTTACTATCTCGCCACATAGCAACTGTTTGTTCAGCGTATTGGGGGGTATATTGCGTAATAATTATTTTGTGTTGGTTCACTACGATGCCTCCTTAAGCATAATGTAAAAAATAGTTTTCCTGTTGATATTTAAAAAATAGATCTTATGAAAAATACTTGGTTGGATTCCTAAATCCTGAATGCATACGACCTTTAACAATGCAATATACTTTAAATCAAATATTTTACATTCAAGACTAAACCTATGTAGTTTGTATTTCCTCACATCTTCTGGAAAAATATAAGACATTCCTGTATGCTTCAATTTTTAATCGACTACAATAATTATTTTCTCGTCTTGTCAATATCGTGATTCAAACAGCGTGATAGCCTTTTATAAACCACCTGCTATCATTATCAATTACTTCCTACCCTAGTTTGAACCGTAGAATTAAATTTGGATAATTTTCATTCATACTATACTCCTTAATAAAGTAAAGCACATTACTTGAAGAATTAAATGTCAGTTCTACGGATAAAAAAACATCTTCCACTCACACTAATGGTGGAGGTGAGATGAAAATGGGCAATAATAAACATAAAAATAATAAAACGCAAGACAACAAAAAACAGCAGAATCAAAATCAAAATGCTAACAATGAGCGTAAAAACAGAGAAGAGTTTGCTGAAGAAGTAGATTTCAGTCAAATTCAAAATGAAAACAAACGTTAATCATACTATCATGTGAAGAAACCCTAATACTCACTTCAGCAAAGATGGGTATTGGGGCTATTTTTATAATCCATCTATTACAGCATTTTACGGCTCAAACCCAGCCTGACTTATATAAACATGATTTTCTGGAAAGATTTCAATAAATCGGTTGTATACTTTTTTTATTACATCTGGTCCATACCATTCTTCTAAACCAAGTTGGTCATATTTTTTCTCAATCTCAAGTTTTCTTGTGCGTTTTCCACCACTGCCATCTCCCATGAAGTAGTCATCTATACATATCCGATCGACGAGTTGCTTCAATTTCAAAGGAAAATATTCTCCACTTGGTAAAATGGGCGCGATAGCAACTTGGGTCGGTATGTCCGCAGCTGCTAATTTTTCCAATGTCTTAAAACGCGCTTGGATTGGAGGTGCCATTGGCGTAAAATGTTTACGTATCGTTTCCGAATCTGTCTCAATTGTCATACTTACCCGCACTTTTTCTTTAAATTGTCGCAGCAAATCAATATCTCGACTGACAAGTGGACTTCTTGTCTGTACAAATAAGAAATCAGGGGGATCCTCTAGCATAACCTCTAGTAAAGATCGCGTCACTTTTTCCTTATGCTCTATTGGCTGATACGGGTCTGTACTTGAGGACATAAAAATGGTTACAGGCCCTTTGGCTTTAGCACGATGAAGCTCCTTTTTTAATACATTCGCCGCACCGTTTTTAACATCGACCCAACTACCCCATTCCCCTTCTCGAAAAAGAGATACAGGCATTTGACGTACATAGCAATAAGAACATCCAAATGAACAGCCTGTGTAAGGATTGAGCGAATGCGTATAGCCAGAAAGAAAGCCAGTTCCCTTATTCAAAATGGTTTTTGGATGCTTATAGAATAATTCGCTTTTCATACGAAACCTCCATTCCATGTAAAGCAAGTATTACGCATTGCTAGATGAACCTCGCTTTTCAAGTTCCAAGAGCAATTTCTTCATTGCTAATCCGCCCCGATAGCCTGTTAAAGAGCCATTCTTTCCTGTTACACGATGGCACGGTACAGTAAGCAACACTGGATTAGCACCAATAGCCGCTCCAACAGCACGAACAGCTGCTGGTTTATTGATAGCATGGGCAATGTCTGAATAGGATTTCGTCTGCCCATAAGGAATTTCACAAAGTGCTTGCCAGACTGCTAGCTGAAATGGCGTACCTACGTACTCAAATGGGATAGTAAAGGTTTTCCTCTTTCCTGCTAGATACTGAATGATTTCATTGACATAGGGTTCAAGCTTTTCCTCATCTTCAACAAAAGGACTTCCTGGAAAGCGTTTCTTCGCCCATTCAAACATTTCCTCGATTGGTTTGTTCTGTGAACCAACAAACACAAGGCCCTTGGAGGTAGCAGCAATATAAAAATGCCAATCCTCAAACTTGAGTAAAGACCAAAAAAGGGTTGGTTTATTTTTTATTTCCATCATTCATTTCCTCCATTTTTCTCATTTGACGAAATTGCGCTGGGGTCTCACCTGTTTTCTTTTTAAATAAAGTAATAAAATAGGGTGCATTCGCCATACCCACACATATGGCAATATCGCCTATTGCTTTATTCGTCTCAATCAAATACTTTTTAGCCGCGTGTACGCGAACTTGTTGTATATACTCAATGGGCGTCAAGCCTTTAATCTTTTTAAATGTTCGATGCATATGATAGGGACTCCCATGACAAATCATTGCTAATGATTCGAGCGTTAATTTTTCAGCGAAATTTTGATCAATGTATGCTGTGATAATATCAACCCACTCGCTATCAGGCAAATTTTCATTAGTAGGCTTGCAACGTTTACAAGGGCGAAAATTTGCTTGGAGTGCTTGTTCTGCGGTTGCAAAAATACATACATTCTCTTTTTTCGGAACGCGAGACTTACAGGATGGTTTACAGAATATCCCTGTTGACTTGACAGCATAAAAAAATTGATTGTTGTACGCTGTATCATTCGTGATAATGGCTTGCCATTTTTCATCTGTCATCATTTCTACATTATTCAAAATATCATTTTCATCATTCATAGGATCCAGCATTTATCTCACCTCTCCTTACAATATACTCCCTAAAAATTCACAATGTACAATTCTAGATATGGAATAGCAAGATATTGAAGTTTTTTTATTTAGAATCGTGAAAAATGATGCCAAGACCGTATCGTTCTCCAGCAGTAATCGTACTTACTCCATGACGAACCGTATGTTTATAATATCCCCTTTTCCCTAGAACAGGTCTATGGTTTGTAGGAAAGATGAGCGCACTGCCTTGATCTAACGTAATGACATGTCCCCTACTCTGAGCACGTGGAATTTGTTCCACTAGGAGGGATTCTCCACCAAAAAAGTCTTGTTCGCGTTGATTTAATACAAATACTACTTGAAACGGGAAGAACACATCGCCATATAAATCTTGATGCAAACAATTAAAGCCACCTGTTTCATACTTTAAGAGTAAAGGTGTCGGTCTAGTTTGTTCAAATTCTTCACAAGTGTTCAAAAAATCTTGAAGCTGAGCTGGAAACTGCGCTGTTTTCTTTAAATAACCTAACCATCGATTAGCTGTTTTGGCCAATTCTTGATAAAAGGACTCTCTTAGACTTTCGATAATTTCAGGCAATGGATAGGAAAAATATTTGTATTCCCCCTCCCCAAAGCGATACCTGGTCATATTAATGGTCGTTCTATATGGCTCTTCCGTACTATACAACCCTATTAAGAATTCACATTCCTCTTTTGTTAAAATTACTGGAAGCTTTGCAAATCCTTGCTTATCTAGTTCATGTTGAATGGAATCCCACTCTAAGCTGCCAACACGTGTTTGAATATCTTGGACCATTTTTATTCCCTCCTTAGCCTTCTTAATAACTAACACTATAACCTCATCAATAGAAAAAAATAAGGCGTTTAGAATGGAATAGCAAGATAACAAAATGAGTAAAGCTACTTTTATGATAAAGTAAACTAACAAACTGTGTATGTTGAAAAGGAGAATGAAAAAGTGATATGGCATGACGTTGACGATGTGATGATCATTAACTTACCAGCAAATTTTGATATGAATGCAAATCTAGGCTATTTAACAAGAGAAAAAAATGAATGCCTGTATGAAATAGAGAACAATATTATCACAAAAGTGATAGCCATTGGAGAAATGCAGTCTTTAGTACAGATAAGCGTAATCGATAATCAACAAATGGTTGTTCAATTCCTAAATGGTTCTAGGCCTATTGAAAAGAGGGAGCGGGAAAAAATTGCAACATATATAATTGAATGGTTTGATCTTGATAACGATTTAACGCCATTTTATGAAATGGCAAATACAGATCCATTACTTAAAATATCTGCCCAAAAATTCTATGGATTACGAGTTATCGGCATTCCCGATTTATTTGAAGCGTTATGCTGGGGCGTTTTAGGGCAACAAATCAACCTTGCCTTTGCCTACTCTTTAAAGAGACAATTTGTAGAAAGCTTTGGCGATTCTATCGAATGGAATGGTAAAAAGTATTGGGTATTCCCTCCATACGAACGAATTGCACAGTTAGAACCTACTGACCTAGCAGCTATTAAAATGACGGTTAAAAAAAGTGAATATATCATTGGCATTGCAAGATTAATGGCATGCGGAGAATTATCGAAGGAACAATTAGTGAAAATGAATTTTAAAGAGGCAGAAAAAAGCTTAATCAAAATACGAGGAATCGGACCTTGGACAGCCAATTACGTGCTAATGCGCTGCCTAAGGTTTCAGACGGCTTTTCCAATCGATGATGTAGGTCTGATTAATTCAATAAAAACATTACGTAATATGAACCAAAAGCCTACGAAAGAGGAAATTTTAGCGCTCTCGATACCATGGAAAAACTGGGAATCCTACGCTACCTTCTATTTATGGCGTGTTCTTTACTAAATATCATCACCTTGATTTGAGCATGTTTTGAAAAAATGAACCAAAACATGCTCTTACGTAGGTATGTTTTATGCTTCTACAAAAGCACAATGATGATGAACAATCGCAATGGACACAGAATTCTTATAGCTCTAATTCTTTAATACAATCCATGGTTGTTTTTATAAACTCTTTGACAGCGGGAAGGGGTTGCTTCTTTGAGCGAGTAATAATGCTTATTTCTCGGAAAGGTTCGGGTAAGAGAGGTTTTACAATGGTACCTGCTAAATTATATGGTAAAGCTAGTTCTGGTATGATTGTAATGCCTAATCCTTCACGTACCATTGCAATGATTGTTTGATTTTCTTCCACATTAAACTCTATGTTTGGGGATACCTCTTGTTCCTGTAAAAACTTCTTAACACTCACTTCACATCCTAGCTGAGGCATAATAAAAGCCTCCCCTTGAAGTTCTTCCGCCTTTACTTGTTCATTTATGGCAAGATGATGATGAATCGGTACGATTGCTACTAATCTATCTCTTACTATGGTGGTAGCCTCCAAATGATCCATAGGGTTACTTAAAGATGTAAAACCTATATCCACTTTCCCCTCTTCTACCCAACGTGTAATTTGGTCATAGCTCCCCTCATAAAAATTTATTTCAATTCCCTTAAACTCTCCTTTAAACCGTGATATGATCGTTGGCAACACTTTTGAAGCGAAACTTGAAAAGCTGCCAATATTTATTTTTCCGTTTTGTATTCCTAAAATAGATGCCGCTTCTTGTTTAATGCTTTCTGCTTCGGATAAGATATTTCTCATATTGTTGATGATACGTTCTCCACTATCTGTTAACGAGATGCCGTTTCTTCCTCTATTCAAAAGTTTAATACCGAGTTCTGACTCTAATGAAGCGATATTATGGCTTATGCCCGATTGTGTCATCGCCAATATTTCTCCTGCTTTTGTGAAATTCCCAATATCGACTACTTTGACGAATATTTCTATTTGCAAAAGGTTCACAAGATAACCTCCGTATAAGATTTAACTTTCCATTCGACTTCCTCATGTTTAAGATTAAAAACATGAATTTTACTTATCAATTCTATCATACTACAATAATCTTAGAATGAAGGAGGAGATAGCAATGAAAAAAGTGGTAGAGTTTTTTTATGTGGATGCATTCACCACAGAAACGTTTGGAGGAAATCCGGCTGGTGTCATACCTCATGCAGAAAATTTAACAGATGAGGAAATGCTAAACATAGCCAATGAATTAAACCTTTCGGAAACGGCCTTTCTTTTACCATCAACAAATGACAATGCAGATTATCAAATAAAATATTTTACTCCTACAAAAGAAGTTGACTTTTGCGGTCACGCTACGTTAGGTACAGCATGGTTAATGGCTAGTAAGTACAATTGGATTGATAAGGACGAGAAAATAATCTTTGAATCAAACATTGGACTAATTCCTGTAAAATGGATTACGGAAAACAATCACTTAAAGAGCGTGTCCATGACTCAAGTACGTCCCCATGTAAAAAGTATAGACATTAGCCCTGAAGTCGTTGCGGACCTTGTCGGTTTAGAGGAAACGGACATTGATGATCGATACCCGATAAAAATAGCGAACACAGGGGTCCCACATCTTATGGTTCCCGTTAAAACACGTCAAGCAATTGATCAAGCAGAACCTAAATTAAATGAGCTTAAAAAGATGAACAATCATTTTAACATATCAACCACTCACCTCTTTACCTTTGACACAAATGGGGAATTTGATATTTATACAAGAGATTTTTGCCCAAATATAGGGATCGATGAAGATCCAGTTACAGGGGCAGCAAACGGTGCATTAGGTGGTTATTTATATCTAGAAAATATACTAGCTCCACAAGAAAAACATCACTTAGTAATTGGGCAAGGACATACGATTAATAGACCTGGGACTCTTTATGTCACGATCACACCTGATGAGGAGAATGCTGTTATTGAAGTAGCAGGAGCAGCAGTTGTTTCAATAGAGGGAAAAATACTTTTATAATACTATTTTTCCGAATTTTCTGTGTTAATTATCATCATAAAATAAACTTCTCTAAATTCTTCACTTAAATTTAGAGAAGTCTTATTTATGCCAAATGCGTTTTTAAGTATTGCAAAAATGGTTGCTCCATGAGATCGGTTTTTCGAGAGCAAATAAATAAACTTTGCTGAATAGCTGCCTGCTCAACATACACTTGAGCAAGTTTCCCGTTTGCTATACTTTCAGCCACACTATAGGACGGAGCTAAAGTCATGCCGTACCCCGCTTCCACTACTTTTATGGATTCGTGTAAGCCCTGCATTTGAAGCCCTAATTTAGGTAATGGCGCATTAAATGTGTAAAAAATGGACTCCAATAAATCGAGTGTCGAGCTACCACCTTCCCGATAAATAAAGTCCTCGTTCGATAATTCATAGATGGAGACAGTTTGATTTGCTAGAGGATGTGAAGGATGGACTATAAACCAAAACGGGATATCCAATACCTTTTCAAATTGTAAATCTTCATGACCAATTTTACTTTGAACGACAAAGCCAAAATCTACTTCATAATTCAGAACTTGCTCCTCCACAGATTGAACATTGCCTAACGATACAAAAAATTCAATTTGAGGATGCGCAAGCTTGTATTTAGCTATGATAGGCGGAAGTATATAATTAATAGGGATGTAAGAGGACGCAATATGTATTTTGTCTTCCTTTGCTAAAAACTTACCAAGCTTCTCATCGATTTGTGCTTCCAAGTAAAATAAACGCATGCCTTGCTCGTATAAAAACTTCCCCTCTGGCGTTAATTGAATTCCACGCCCTTTACCTTCAATCAATTTTGCCCCTATTTCATTCTCTAATTTTCGAATTTGTATGGTAACAGCAGGTTGACTTAGTAGCATACTATTCGCCGCTGCAGTAATTCCCCCAAGCTTGGCTACATTCGTAAAGATCCTCAATGCATGTAAATTCATTCCATTCCAACCTTTCTATCCATAAATAATATTTATGAATAAGAAATAATTATATATTTGTTTTATGTATAGTTTACCAGTAATTTAAGTATTGAGGTGATTGAATGGAAATTTTACTACATGAATGGTTAACAGTAAAAGGAGTTATTTTATTTACAATTGGTTTACTCGCAGCCATAATAGGCGTTCTTTTTGGTGCAGCAGGCTTTATTTTGATGCCTTCATTGTTGCTCGTCGGCATTCCAATTCATACAACCGTTGCTGTTAATAAATTTGCGACAGGCTTATCAGCCCTATCAAATGTTGTTTCATTTGTCATAAAAGGACATTTATCTGTAAAAAAGTATTTTTCTTTCATGTTTGTTGCTAGTATAGGTGGAGTATTTGGGGCATTATTCGCAATCCTCTTATCGGAACAAATCATGAATGTCGTCGCTTGTATAAGCTTAATTTTTGCATTTCTGATTGTCCTTTGCAGTAATAAATGGATTGTCAAAGATGTAAAAGAAACAGAGGAACAACCCTTGAACAAGCTTATTCCATTTGCAATTTCCATATATGACGGTGGTTTTGGACCAGGCTCAGCTCTAATGAATATAACCTATTTCTTGAAAAAACAATACCATTATTTAAAAGCAGTCGAGTTAACGAGAATGCTCTCGTTATCAAGCTGTACAGGTGCTTTTCTCTTTTATTACTTTACTGGCATTGTTAATTGGGGAATTGCTATCCCTGTGTCACTTGGCTCTATTGCTGGCTCTTTCTTAGGTTTAAAGATTGTTCCGTATATCCAAACAAAATGGATTCAAATTATTTTACCAATCATTTTTTTGTTCTTAATTGTTCAAGTAGTGTCGGATTTAATAAAATAAGCGAAACAAGTCCTACCTTTTTTGCCCCCAAATTTAAGGACATCTAAGGTGGAGCTTGTTTAGAATCCGAAATTTACGACTGTTAGTATAATAGACGAAAGCAATAATAATTTGCCTATTTTTTATTTATCTACCGCCACTCACATGTATAATTTCTCCAAGGATGTAATTTGAGGCATCAGAAGAAAGGAAGGCAATTACTTCTGCTATCTCTTTAGGCGCTGCAGCTCGTTTAATTGGTACAGCGGAAGCCATTCGTTCAAGCCGATTGTCGCCAGGAGCAAATTTATCGTGAAAGGGTGTCTCTACCATTCCAGGCGCTACCCCGTTCACGATAATTCCATATTCAATTAATTCTCTGGACATACCAATCGTCATTGTATTGATAGCTCCCTTAGCAGATGCGTAATGAATACTTTCCCCTGCCCCACCAATACGTGCAGCTGCAGAAGAGACATTAATAATTTTTCCGCATTTCTTCGGAATCATATGTCTTAATACAGCTTGAGAGCATAAGAGCACACTATTGACATTTAGCTTTAATGTTTCTTCCCATAGCTCTTCACTCATCTCCATAAAAGTACTTTGACGGATGCCGCCTCCAGCGTTATTCACTAAAACATCAATCGTGCCGAATGTAGAAATAGCCTGCTCAATCATTGCGTTCACTTCTTCTTTATTCACAATATTAGCTTGAATAGCAATGGCGTCTCCACCTTGTTCTTGAATTCGTTGGACAGCTTCGTTGGCACCTTCCACATTTGTATGATAATTGATAATTACTTTAGCCCCGTGTTTTGCCACTAGCTCAGCCGTGGCAAATCCAATACCTGAGCTTGCACCTGTGATAAGAATAACCTTTCCTAACAAGTTATGCACAGCGTCCCACCTAACGTTTTTAATAGTAATTCGTTCATAAACAACTCAATGCTCACGCATCACGATAGTTAATTATATGGTTCTACTACTAGTATATTTTTTAATGATCGTAACTAAAATCGCCAGAATAAATACAATCAAACTATTAATGAGTAAGTAATAGGCAATGTTCAATCCATAGAATAACGCAAAGGGATCACGAATAATAATTAGTGCTAATACACCTCCTAGTCCACCAAACACACCTGCCAGTAGTAAAATGATAAAAGCAGCATTATATAGATTTTTCTTTTTTTTGTAGAATACAAACCCAATCACATTTGCAACAACAATTAAAAAGCCTATCAGTATGAAGAAAAAACCTTCCATTCAACTCCCTCTTTTCAAAACGATTTTGTCATGGGATAACTATTTCTTCCCCCTTGAATTAAAGTGGTCCACCCTCAAAACCAATAGGCCAACCATTTTCTTTAAATTTCACTTTATACTGAAACTCAAAGTGACCCTCATAAATAAAAGCTAAACTAAAGCCTGAAAAGATATAACTATCAAAGTTAGCCATATTTCCAAAGCTTATTGTGGATAAATAATAACTGTTTATTTCTTGATTAGGAAAAAACTTATGTAAATACGCCAATGCGCGGCTTATATGTAAATGGAGTTCATCGAAAATTCTTTCTGCTAGTTCGATTATTCTCACCTCAGGATTTTCATTATTTCCTTGGATAATAATCTCCACATCCTCCCATTCCCCGATATTCATGCTGTATAACCACTGTTCCTGAATAAGATACTTCTCTTTATCGTATACAGGGGGATTGACTAGGTTTAATTCTTTGATGTCATCTTTAGTCAACGGTTTTGCAAGAATAAGCTTATTATGCAAAATGTCTTTGATATTAGAGACCATATATTTTGATTTGTTTAATTCTAAAGAGTCCATTTTCCACCTCCGTTTAAAGTAATTATACCATCATCGCTCTACAACCATTGTAAGTTCAAAAAGAAAAAAGAGCTAGCTATGTAACTAATTCTAGAAAAGATAACCGCTTCGAATCTAAACATATCGTTACCCCTGTTATGACTAAATCAAGTGCCTCTTTAATCTATCATCTATCAAGTTGTTCAAAAAAGAAACCCCCAACCCTTGCAGTCAAAATAGCAAAACAGCTATTCAAAAAGGTTCGTCTTTTTGAACAGCTGCTGCATTTTATTGCAATGGAATGTTTACTTCAATATTCTCCCCAATCGGATTAGGGTAATAGTTTAAATATAGCTTAGCTTTTCCATTATATTCTTCAAATTGTGATGTCTCCACTACATACTGCTCGTCTCGAGATATAGTCAAACTTTTGAATTCTAATGGCGTGCCATCTTCTTTTATGGCGTCAGAGAGCATTAATAATTTGCCTTCATTATTTTTTTTCATCTTAACTGCTACACTTTGCTGCACTATTGAAATGTCCCCCTTAAAATAAGTAGGCTTCGTGAGTATCTCTTTTGTGCCAAAATCAACTTCGATAAAATCCTCACCCTTTGGCACAGCTTGAACGGCGCCAATCATAACCGTCAATGACGCTGGATCATCGAAATAATTACTTTGCAAATAGAGCGTAAATTTGCCATCGCGAATATTCCCGTCTGTTGAAATGTCATTTCTAATACTTTCTCTACGTTCACCGCTTTCTGTCATGATGGCAACATCATCTAGCGCTAATAGTTGCATTGTATTATCTTTGGCTACCTCAATATCGAGTGCCACTTTTAATGGCGAACGACGAATTTGTGTAATCGTAAATTTCTGCCCATTGACATCGATCGTACGATTTGCAGTAAAAATTTTCTCCTTTGCGATCTCGTTTTTCAGTGAAAACGGTAAAGATATTACAATGTTACCTTTCTCTTCATCCTGAAAGTGAAAGACTGCTTTAAAATCCTTGGAAGTATAGGCGATAGGCTTTAAAAAACTATATTTCACAGATGAAGAGATGTATGTTTGATTGCTAGCATTCATGGTAAACGTACAGCCGCATTCAATCTCCTCAGCTCCTTGAAACAATTGAACTTTCTCTAAGTTTAATTTTGAAATATCAAATGAGGCATCAGCGTCATAGAACAGGACAAATCCTAAATTGTCGGCAATCACGCCCTGCAATGTAAGTGCTAGACCTTTTCTAGATTGCGTCACATTGATTTCTTCATAGTATTCATGGTCTACAATATCTTTTATTCCTTTATCTATTGCAATCGCTGTTACAATTGCTTGAAAGCCGGGTATTTTGGCAACTTGACTAGCAATCGTTGGCGAGACGCGAATTGAAAAGAGAAGGCTTAGGCAAAGCATGGAGATGCATGCAACCGAAACAATGCGCTTCTTTCTTCTTTTTTCTTGTTGAACCTTTCGAAACATGTTCATGCGAACTTGTTGCAGTTTCTCCTTTGGAACGTCAATTAATGGTTTACTCATAGCCAGTCCTCCTTTTCTCTAGCAAAGCTTCTAAGCTTCTTTAAAATGTGATGAAGCTTCGATTTCACAGTACCCTCAGGAATTTGATTGAGCTCAGCAATTTCTTTATTTTTCAATTGCTGGAAATACTTCATATAGACGAGTTGCTGCTCTGACAAAGATAAATGTTCCAATAATCTCTCCATATCTGAGTAGATGACCCATTCAGATAAGTGGTGTTCCTCAATTTGAACAGTCGGCGGACGTTTTCGTAAATGGTCTTTACAGCAATTGATTAAGACGCGCACAAGCCATGTTCTGGCATATTCGTGCTGTTGAACGGTATGCATTTTTTTGAGTGCCTTGTAAACAAGCTCCTGCATCACGTCCATAGCATCTTGCTCATTTTTCATATATGTAAAGGCCATGCGATATAAAATATCCTCATCCATTTCAATCAGTGAAAGTATCGCTTCTTGATCTCCACGTATAGCACGCTGCTCTAATTCAAATTTCATCCTTTTTCGCCTCCTTCTCTCATTAGACTCAACATTGTTGCATTTCGTTCAAAATTTTTGAAACTTTTTAGGGAACTGTCATTTCAACACATCTCCCCATTAATAATAAGAAGCGATTGCTCTAATTGAACAATCGCCTCTTCCCTTTTGCTGTATGTATTGGTAAACATTAAACACCATAATGAATCATCCATTTATCTTGTTTTATTGCTTCAGCTATTTTTTTGATTAATTCTTCAAGTTCTGCAGATTGGTATTCGACATTGGCTTCACTCACCATATTTAAAAATTGTATATGAGAGCTTGGTGGTATCAAGGTTATCCCCCAATAGGCGAGACTTTTAAATGACCTATTTGTGTTGTGTGCAAAAGTTTCGAGGCGATGTATTTTTTTGCCAAAATCATTAGAAAGCAGTTCATCAAAGAGGTCACCATCTACACCAATGCAATTGTATTTTTCAGGTTCATAAGCAGCATACTCCTTGTCTTTTTCTATACAAGCAATGATTCCAAACTCATGAATGTATGGCATAGTATCGCAACCCCCAATTCCCTTTATGCCCGGCTAATGATTACGTTTCTTGCAAGAGGATCTTTGCAAGACGAAAAATGCCTTCCTCAATGGCTTGCTCATCAATTTTAGCAAAGCCTAGTACCCATCCTTTTCGATTATTTTCTAAGCAATACTTGCTCAGTGGATAAACACGTATCCCATTTTCGAGTGCGAGGTTCGTCATTGCTTCTTCATCAAACGATTCTTCCGCCTCAAGAAGCATATGCAAACCCGTTTCAATGCCACTTAGCTTGAAACGTTCGGCTAGTCCTGTCGCCATGATTGCCTTTGTCATCGCTTCATGTCTACGTCGATAGACATTTCTGGCTCTCCTCATATGACGCATAAAATGACCGTGCTCAATAAAATGAGCAAGCGTTAATTGCTCCATAATGGGAAGATGCCGATAGGTTAATTGTTGTACTTGCGCAAGCTGGCGAATAGCATCTTTGGGGCCGATAACAGCCGATATTCGTATGCCAGGAGCAACCATTTTAGAAAAACTCATCATATATAATGTGTTGTGAGGTTGTTGGCTAAACAAGGTAGGAAGCGGGCCACCTCGATACCTAAACTCACCATCATAATCATCTTCTACAATCCAGAATTGATTTTTCGCGGATTTCTGCAGCAATTGTTGTTTGCGTGGCTCAGACATTATGACACCAACCGCACATTGGTGAGAAGGTGTAACAAAAATAAGCTTGGTTTGTGGATCAATCTGCTCTACTTGTACGCCATACTCATCCACGGGTACAGCAACAACATTCATACGCCGATATTTCATGGTCATCCAGGCTGCAGGAAAGCCTGGATCTTCCACAGAAACCGTTTCTCCTTCCTTAAGAAGGGCTTGGGCAATCAGATCGATGCTATGCTGGGCGCCAGAGGTTAAGATGATTTGGTCAATCTCTACATGTACACCTCTTTCAAATGTCAGGTAACGTTGAATCTGTTCACGGAGCGGTGTGAAACCGTAGGCATCGCCATAGCCCCAATTGGTCAGATCTGTTTCTGCTGAAGCCTGTAAAAACGATTGTCGCCAAGTTTTTCGGAAATGCTCGTCCAAATACGGCTCATGGGGACAAAAATCGATTGCGACGTTTCCATTTTCTTTGCCTCTAAACCAACTGTTTAATTCATCAACTGCCACGTTTAATAAAGGTAATGTTGGCGTAGATGGTCCTTGAGGAATCACCTCTTCTGCCAAGTTGGTTTTAAATCCCCATTCACTTACTCTTGTTCCTCCACGCCAATTTGTCACAGTATATCCTCGACTAAATAATTCCTCATAAACAATTTGTATGGTTGAGCGTGAAACACCTACTAATAAGGCGAGTTCTCGGGATGGAGGAAGTAACTCCCCTGGTGGCCATTTGCCTGTTGTAATATGATGAATAGCTTGGTCAAGTAACTGTTGCCATATAGGATTTTTATCGTCTCGGTTAACTTGTAACATTCAATTCACTTCCAGTTAGAATAGAGATTGTTAAAATATGCGAAAATTAATCGTTTTGTACCGTCAATAAGTATTATACTATCAAATCGATCATTTTATAGATATAGGATGTTTGTAGTCCACTTTGCATCATCTAATTACACGACATCCTTTTAAAGGCTAGATCCGCAGCATGAATCGTTCTATCAATATCATGTATGGAATGAGCAGTCGAGATAAATATGCTTTCATATTGAGAAGGAGGTAGAAGTATACCCTGTTTAAGCATTTCTTTATAAAAACGGCGAAACATCTCAGCATCTATTTTTTGAGCATCATCAAAATTTTGTAAGGGATGATCGATGAATGCGTAGCCAATCATTGTCCCAGCTTTCGTTGTTTTAAGTGGAATATGATTGTTATGAGCTACTTTTGATAAGCCTTGAATAAGCCGCTCAGCTAACGCTTCGATATACGTATAACTGTTATGATTTAATTTATTGATTGTGGTATACCCTGCTACCATAGCGATTGGATTACCCGATAAGGTTCCAGCCTGATAAATACTACCTTCAGGTGCAATGTGATTCATGATTTCTTTTTTTCCACCATATGCTCCAACAGGCATCCCTCCACCAATGATCTTTCCTAAACATGTTAAGTCTGGTTTTATGTTATAAAGCCCTTGAGCAGAGTGGTAATCTATACGAAAACCAGTCATGACCTCATCGAGTATAAATAGTCCACCATACTTTGTAGTGAAAGAACGTATTGCTTGAAGAAATTCAGGGTTAGCTGGTATTCCCGCCATATTGCCTGCAAACGGTTCTACGATGACTGCTGCTATTTGTGAGCCATATTTATCAAAGATCTTTTTCAGGACTTCGATATTATTATAAGGTATGGAGATTGTATGCTTAGTGATCTCTATAGGTACACCCAGACTATCAGGAAGGCTGAAGGTAGCAATTCCTGAGCCTGCCTTTACTAATAGATGATCACTGTGCCCATGATAGTTTCCATCAAATTTCACAATCATGTCTTTGCCAGTAAAGCCTCTAGCTAGTCTAATGGCGCTCATTGTCGCTTCTGTACCCGAATTAACCATTCGAATCTTCTCTATGGAAGGTATGCGAGTAGCTATTAATGTTGCTAGCTTATTTTCTTGTAAAGTTGGCAATCCAAAACTTGTCCCCCTCTTGATGGCTTCAAGAAGTGCATCTGAAACTTCCTTATCTGCATGTCCATGAATTAATGGCCCCCAAGATAGAACATAATCTATATAGCGATTGCCATCAATATCATATATGTTTGAGCCTTTCCCATGACTCATAAAAATTGGCTCCATCCCAACTGATTGAAATGCTCTCACCGGGCTATTTACCCCACCAGGCATAAGTTTTTTTGCTATTTCGAAGGCTTCTATTGATTTTGTCGTATCGATGTTAAAAACCACCTTTCGTAGTGATATTATCTTTGTCTGATTTGTTGTCCCTCATTTATGCTTTGCTGTTTTCTGAGCAATGGAACATTCATTAATAAATGTGCGCCCAAACCAGCTACAAGCCCCCAAAATGCCCCGCCAACTCCAAGTAAAGTAACATTTGCGGCTGTTGCCAAAAAAGTAATGAGTGCTGTTTCGCGTCCAATAGGATTTGTTAAAGCATTGGCAAGGCTACTACCAATTGTGCCTAGCAACGCTAATCCCGCTAATGTTGCAATGAACGTAGCTGGGAGAATTAAAAACAATGCAGCCAATGTTACCCCAAAAATTCCGACAATTATATAAAAAATGCCACAGACAATACCTGCAATATAACGTTTTCTTGAATCCTCATGAGCGTCCTTCCCTGTACAGATCGCTGCTGTAATTGCTGCTATGTTAAAAGCATGCGATCCAAAGGGTGCTGTCAGGAGTGATCCCAATCCTGTTACAATCAAAATCGGATTGGCACTCGTTTTAAATCCATCATTTCGCAACACTAACATGCCTGGCATGTACTGTCCTGTTAAGGTAATAATAAAAAGCGGCAAAGCGACACCCAATAATGCATGTAGAGAAAACGTTGGCGTAACAAATACAGGAGACGCGAAGGCCAACTCGATATGGCTGAAATCTACCTGCCCCATACTTATTAAATAAATCAAGCCAATGACTAGAATACCGACAATTGCATAGCGAGATGTAAACCTTCTTAGTACGATATACGTAGTAAACAGGACGATGACAAGTAAAGGTTCCACTTTCGCACCACCAAAGGCTGAAATACCAAATTGTAATAAAATACCTGCCAATAGACCTGAAGCAATACCTGGAGGAATAAGTTGGACAAAACGTTCGAACATGCCTGATAAACCTAACAAAACAAATGCTATTGCAGAAATAATATAAGCTCCAATGGCTTCAGCATATGGGGTAACAGCTAAAGCCGAAACAAGAAACGCCACGCCTGGTGTTGACCAAGCTGTAATAATGGGTTCACGATATCGGTAACTTAGCCAGATACCCGTTACCCCCACACCAATGGAAATCGACCATATCCATGATGCAGTCATTTCTGGACTTAGACCGGCAACCTTGGCAGCCTGAAACACCAAGATAAAAGTGCCCCCATAGTTAACTAAGACAGATATAAAAGCAGCGATGGTGGGCGACAGGAAATCACGTACATTCAGTGAAACGGATGTTGAGTTCATACACTTTCCTTCCTTTCTACAAATTATTTTAATCTCTTCTTTATACTAGGAATTCATCACGTATTCTCGCCTTTAAGGACTGTTCCCTTGTGGAATGTCGTTTTCCTATTGTCATTAGCCCTCTTTATGTACGTGTCATTCCAGTAAAATTTCAATTTGCTTGATTCCAAGTAACGCTTTACTTGCTGCTATTTGATAAAATGTCAATCTACCTGAACTAAACAGTAGCACTTCCCCTCCTTGCTAATAAATGAACGGTCTTAGCATAACGTAATACGGATTGATAAAAAACATCCAAAACTACGAATTTTAGCAGTCCATAAAATTAGGTACAATCAAAAAACACTATCCTTATATTGTAGTTTTAAAAAAGAATTGAACGTTTAAAACAAAGATTGATTATTCATTTTAAAGTTTGATTAAAAATCCTGTGTTGCTATGTAGGATTTTTTTGTTCAACAAACGGGCCAGATTGTGAAATAAAATCATTTTGTGCAATGTTACCAAACAAGTATTTAGTAGCTTATTTAACATAAATGATAGACTGTTTAAAAATTTCCATTAATATGTTATTTTTAATGAAATTAAATCTAATTTGAGGTGAATTTAAATGTTATTAAAGCCAAATAAACTCCAGCAAGGAGATTATATCGCCACAATAAGTCCTTCTTGGGGAGGTGCTGGAGATCCAGAATTAAAATGGCGTTATGAACAGGGCGTAAAAAGACTTGAAGAGGTTTTTGGACTGAAAGTTATAGCAATGCCAAATAGCTTGAAAGGTGCAGATTATCTAGACAAAAATCCAAAAGCACGTGCAGAGGACTTAATGATGGCTTTTAAGGATCCCAAGATTAAAGCTATTATTGCAAATATTGGTGGAGATGATAGTGTTCGTTTACTCCCTTACATTGATTTTGAGGTTATAACTAAAAATCCTAAAATTTTAATGGGTTATTCAGATGTAACGATTGCTCATTTATTTTGTTTGAAGGCAGGTATATCTTCATTTTATGGACCAGCAATTTTAACCGATTTTGCAGAAAACGTTGAAATGCACTCATATACCGTTCAATCTATTCAGAAAACGCTCTTTTCTAATGAAGTAATAGGTGAAATTGTTCCTTCTGTAGAATGGACAAGTGAGCATTTAGAATGGATAGAATCAAATAAAAATCAAAAACGCACAATGCAACCTAATAAAGGATACGAATTGCTGCAAGGTAAAGGTATAGTGCAGGGACGTTTAATAGGAGGGTGCATTGAAGTATTAGAGTTTGCTAAAGGTACCGTGCTATGGCCTGAAGAAAAATACTGGGAAAATTGCATCCTTTTCTTTGAAACATCTGAAGATCAACCGGAGCCTAACCTACTTAGATATTGGTTGAGAAACTACGGTGTACAAGGTATTTTACAAAAAGCAAACGGAATTATATTTGGTAAACCACAAGATGAAAAGTATTTCGAAGAATATAAAGAAGAGATTTTAAAAGTGATGGGAGAATTTAACTTGGATGATACACCAATTCTATACAATATGAACTTTGGACATACTGAACCAAAATTCATTTTACCTCTTGGTGCATTAGCAGAAATTAATTGTAATACAAGCTCTTTTACTATTTTAGAAAACGCTGTACTGTAAGATGTTAGCGGCTTTTTGGGATGAATAAGGATATTCAATAATCGGGCGCAATTTTGGAACAACATAGCTAAAAAATGTTCAAACTTTTTTATAAAAATCTCATACTTATCTAAAGAGAGTAACTCCATTTTGAGCGATCTTTTTTCAAAATGGAGTTTTTGATGTTGCTATTAGATAAGGATTAAGGGATGGGATATTTTTTAATCCATCTTTCTGATTTACCAATTTCTAAAACCAATACTATGTATGTGGGATTTTCTCAATATTGAACATCTCCCCTAAGGCAATTGGATTTTCTTTCGCGGTAATATGTTGAGGATCAACACGGTAAACTTGAACAGGCCCTCCGAAAACGGCTGATCGATATTTATCCACGTGTTGCTGGGATAAGGGGCGATTATAGTAACCAGGTACATATTTATTTATCATTTCTTGCAACATGTGTGTCGCTTCATTCAAATCCAAAATAGGATGAGCCTTGCCAAAAACCATGACACTCATATAAGCCGTGTCCGTCTTTGCAGGTACTGGATTTGTAATGGTTCCATATTCATCGCAAACCGTAAAGCAAACCTCTGGGTTCTCTTCCATCACTTGATTTCGTCTCCCGCCAGTGGCTCCATGGAAATAAAGCACTCCATTTGTCCACACAAAATTAAGGGGGACAACATATGGCAAATGACCATCAACCATACCCAAATGCCCAATGCGAGCTTGCTGCAAAAATGCATCAATTTTGTTCTTGTCCAACACTTCTCTTACTTTATAACGTACTTTATCCATTGTTATCACTCCTACTTATAGTATGATGTGATTTTATCAACCTTTGGATTGAATAAAAACGTCCATAACTACAGCAATTAAGCAATCCATTTTCCAACTTGAAACAAAGACAAAACCACCGTTCAACAAAGAATGCTCAAACGATGGTTCTACTTTTTAGGAGATAGGTAATTATAAGCTTATTGGCTGACTAACTTTGCTATATTTGCCTTCAAAGAACGCAAGTGGTGAACCTTCGCTCATCTCAATATTGGGCTACATCTAACCTATAAAAGGAGAAGCCTTGAGGTTTGCGGTTATTACAAACTTTCCACTTAAACCTTTGTTAAAATACAACATAAAGACTATTTCATTTTTACGATAATCTTCCCCTTTGCTCTACCTGACTCCGCATATTCCATCGCCTTTTGAGCATCTTCAAATGAAAAAGTTCTATCAATGACTGGTTTGATTTTACCAGATTCAATTAAATTGGCTATTATGCGTAATTGATCGCCACTTGGTTTCATAAATAAGAAGGAATATTGAGCATGATATTTCTTTTCAAGTGAGGTCAGTTTATGACTTGCTGCTGAAAATAATAATGTTTTGAAAAATCCTGAACCATATTCTTTGGCGAAACGAGCATTCGGCGTGCCTGATACGGAGACAATTTTTCCACCATCCTTGATAATCTCGAAAGATTTTTCTAAGGTCTTTCCTCCAAGCGTATCAAAGACTGCATCATAATTTTTCAGTATAGCTTCAAAGTTTTCTTTCTTATAATTAATCACTTTATCTGCACCCAAAGATGTAACTAGGTTTGCACCAGCTTCGCTAGCCGTTGTTGCCACTGAGGCACCCATTACTTTTGCTAGTTGTATAGCAAAGGTACCTACACCACCAGAGCCAGCATGAATTAAAATCTTTTGACCTTTTTGTAATTGCATGATGTCATGTAAAGCTTGGTATGACGTTAAGCCAACCAGTGGGATTGATGCAGCTTCCTCAAAGCTCAAATTTTTAGGCTTTAGGGCTATGTCATCTTCATGAATCGAGATATATTCCGCAAAAGTACCAATTTTACTCTTCCTTGGACGTGCATAAATTGCATCTCCTACTTTAAAGCGCGTCACTTTTTCGCCAACCTTTACGACGACCCCTGAAAAATCATTTCCAAGGATTAGTGGCATTTTATAGTGGATTAACAGCTTCACTTTCCCATCACGGATTTTAAAATCAATCGGATTAATACTTGCTGCATGGATTTCAGCAAGTACCTCATATTCATTTATTTCAGGTGTAGGTACTTCTTTCATGCGCATTGGGGCTTTGCCATATTGATCGATCACCATTGCTTTCATCGTTCATTCCTCCAGATAACCTACTATATTGTCAATAAAATTCCGTTAACAACGTCTCAATATCCAAAACAAGATCTTTTAACGAACCTAGTTTTGTCCGTATATCTATATAGTAAAAGTTTTTTGTACCTTCTTTGCGCATTAAAATAACACCAGCATCTCGCAAAATCTTAAGATGATGTGACACAGCTGGCGAGATAAATGCGTTTGTTCTGTGATTTCACCTACACGCAATCCCGTTTGACAATCTGTGCTCATTAATACCATTAGAATGGCTTGTCTGGTTACATCACCAATTGCTAATAGTACCTTTTGAGAATTTATAAAGTCTTCCTTAATCAAGTTAAGCTGGTCTTGTTAATTCATTTAAATCCCTCCTCTTACTAATCAGTTGAATAGTTTAAGTTAATGAACCATTGCTGCATAAAACGAGACAATATTGCCGTATTCGGTGCAATATTGGGAAAGTAAATCGAGACGAATGATTTTTTAAAGGCGTACATCTTACTTTCCCCTCTTTCCATAAAAAAACACAAAAGTCACATGGACTTCTGTGTTATTTGCTCTCCTTAATAAGAGCCTTCATATCTCCAACGATTGTTTCAACTGGTACGTTTGTCGCGCCATCATAGTCTTTTACAACTGTGCCGTCTGCGTTTACTAAATAATAGCTCGACATATGTATGACTTGGTCTGAGTTAGGATCGTTTTTAACTAATGAATTAAATGATTTACGTGCAAATTGTTCAATGAATTTTTGTTGATAGCCAGTTAGTAGCTGCCATTTGCTTTCATCTACAACATTATACGTATTTAAGTAATTTGTTAAAACCTCAGGCTTATCCACTTCTGGATCGACGCTAAATGCCACAATTTGATAATCTTCAAGGCCTTCATCCTGTAGTGCTTGTTGAACTTCTGTCATATTAAATGTCATGGGTGGACAGATTGTCGTACAGTTTGTAAAAATAAACATGGCTAGCCAAGGCTTACCTTTAAGATCATCTAGGGTCACTTGTTCATTTTTTTGATTTGTTACTGTGAAATCTTGAACCTCGAGATTTAATGTTGGTTCAAACTTGTAACTACCGCAAGCAGCTAGAATGCTACTAAATGCTAGAACTAAAACTAGCAATATACTTTTCTTTGTCATTAGTGGTGCCCACTTCCCTTCATTTCATCACCTTATTTTATTCATTATAGAAGCTAAACACAAGATAATGGACTTACACCCAGATGGCTATTTGTATAACATGTGAACATTAACTGATTCTGGAATTCCACCTCACTAATTCTTCCAAATGACACATCCTTTTTAAAAATTTTTTCATAGCTTTTTTTTATCATTTTCGTTATTTCCCAAAATCTCAGATAATTGTTATATAACAAAATATTTCTACTTAACAAGCTCCCATGGAATTTAATAGCAGAATAATAAAATACAGAAAATTCTCTTTTATGTTTGTATTTTCTCCTACATTCATTTTTATCAACAACAAACTATTTTAACAATATTATTTCACCAGAAAACCGCACGCTCTTTTAAACAGAATTTTTCTAATAAATCCTTATTATTTCTATGTTATTTCCACAAAACAGAAGTGACTAAAAATTATAAAAACTCAAAATTTAGTATTGCATTATAGGATTCTCCCCCATAAAATAAGTGAATATAACGACGAACGAAAAAGAAATATGTCGTTTAAAACAGAAATATATAACTTTAGGGGGAATAATAATGGCGAATGTTTCAAGCAAAAAACAGGCCCAATCAATTGATTATCATGCAATTGAAGCAATGGAATCGTTTAATAGCTTTGTAAAAAAGAAAAATACCTTTCTTTTCTCGATTACAGCAGTGTTTTTAATTCTTTATATCCTGCTTCCGATTCTTGCTTTCCAGCCTGTACTACAACAAAAATTCTTCGGAAATATTACGGGTGTATGGGTTTATTCTGCAGGATTATTTATCATGACCATTGTGCTTTGTACAGTATATGTAAAAAAAGCTGCTTCATTCGATAAAGCTGCAGCTGCTGTTCTTGCAGAGTACCAGGCGAAAGGTGGAAAATAAATGAATATCGTATCCATAGGTTTCTTTTTAGCTATTGTTGGCTTAACACTTGTTGTTACTTATATTGCAGCAAAGCGTACATCTTCTGCGGCTGATTTTTACACTGCTGGTGGTGGTTTAAAGGGGTGGCAAAACGGCTTTGCGATTGCTGGTGACTATTTATCTGCGGCAGCCTTTCTTGGGGTGTCTGGTGCAATTGCCTTAACTGGCTTTGATGGTTTCTTCTTTTCTGTAGGCTATGTAGTAGCGAATTTAGTGCTGCTTTATGTCATTGCTGAGCCAATGCGAAACTTAGGCCGCTACACGTTAGCAGATATGTTAACGGCTCGTTTTAATGAAAAGCGAATTCGTGGTGTGGCAGCGTCTGGGACCATTATTATCGTAATTCTTTATATGATTGCACAGCTAGTTGGTGCTGGTGCATTGATTAAGCTATTATTCGGTATTGAGTATTGGATTGCCGTTTTAATTGTCGGTGTTATGATGACAACTTATGTATTGTTTGGTGGTATGACAGCGACTTCTTGGGTGCAAATCATTAAAGCAAGTCTATTATTATTCGGAACAGGTTTATTAGCGGTTTTAGTGTTAATGAAATTTGACTTCTCTCTTATGAAGATGTTCGACACAATTGCAGTAGATCATGGCGAAAAGTTCCTTGTACCTGGAATTAAGTATACAAGCACAATCGACTCCGTTTCGATGATGATGGCTTTAGTTTTAGGAACATCTGGTTTACCACATATTTTAATGCGTTTCTTTACAGTAAAGGATGCAAAGACAGCACGTGCCTCTATTTCTTGGACAACTTGGATTACAGCTATTTTCTTTTCATTAACAATTTTCTTAGGGTTCGGTGCATTAAACTTTGTAGGTTTAGATCAAATTCTTGCTGAAAGTAAGGCTGGTAATACAGCTGCTCCGCTTCTTGCGCATTACTTAGGTGGAGATGTATTGATGGCATTTATCGGCGCAGTGGCATTCGCGACTATTTTAGCCGTTGTTTCTGGTTTAGTACTAACAGGGGCTTCAGCCATTTCTCATGATATTTATGGAGAAATCATTAAGGGCGGTAAATTAACAGAGAAGCAACAGGTAGTAGCAGCTCGTACAGGCTCTATCTCAATTGCGATCGTGTCTATAATTCTCGCTCTGTTTGCACAAAGCTTAAACGTTTCATTCCTAGTATCATTCGCCTTTTGTATCGGTGCGTCAGCAAACCTACCTGTAATCCTTTATACAATCTATTGGAAGAAATTTAATTCTACAGGTGCTGTAACTGCGATGGTAACGGGGTTAGTATCATGTTTAATTTTAGGAGCAATGGGACCAAATGTGTGGAGCCCTGTTGAAGGTGCGGCTATCTTTGTTGGACAACCACTTGTGCCACTTGCTGTTCCAGCGATTATTACGATTCCATTAGGCTTTATTGCTGGATACTTAGGTACTGTTCTTTCATCTAACAAAGTGCCACAGGAAGAAGCAGAACGTATTTATAAAGAAATTCGTGTGAAAGCAAATACAGGCGTGTCTGTCTCTGATATTTCACATTAATATTTATACACCTCCTGCATAATGAATCTCAATTCAAAAAATGCAAAAAAATAGGCAAAAAATTCGATTTTTGGTCGAGTTTTTCGCCTTTTTTGTTATTCAATATCTACCAATTTATTTATTGAACAATATTATTTCACTTCCAAAAAACAGAAAAAATCCAATTTTCACTAGGTAAATAGTGTTTATTTTTAATTGAAAAAACAAGATTTTTTTGTAAATTTACCCTTCATTTTTTGTTAAGAATCTAGATTTCTCTTCACTTCATTTATTTATCTGAATTTTCTAAAACCCTTTATATTCTTGGCTTTGCGCCATTTTTTCTCTCTTAGGAGTATTTTCTGAAAAATTTTTTTTACATAATTTTTCTGAAATGTATTGCAATTTTGTGAACTGTTACATAAAATGAAAATGTGAATTCACTAAACTAGCAAAATCAAGTCTTGAGGTAGAAAAAATATACACAAAATGGGGAATGTTAATGGCGAACAATCAAGCAAAAAAAGGTATCGTGATTGACTATGATTCAATTGCAAATCAAGAATCATTTAAGTCTCTTGTACGAAGAAAGAACTCTTTTCTTTGGTCAATGACTGCCATATTTTTATCGGCATACATGTTGTTACCAATTCTGACATCGTACACGACAATTCTACACCAAAAGGCATTTGGGGAAATTACTTGGGTGTGGATCTATGCAGCAGGTCTTTTCATCATGACATGGGGGTTATGTCATTTATATGTAGCAAAAGCAAACAGCTTCGATAGAGAAGCAAAAGCGATTATCGCTGAATACGAGAACGGAGGTGGCCGCCGATGAGTAACGGAATGAGTCTTACAGCCATATTCTTCTTCGTAGCCATTGTTGGTTTAACATTAGTTATTACATGGTGGGCATCTAAACGTACATCTTCAGCAAGTGATTTCTATACTGCTGGTGGTGGCTTAACAGGCTGGCAAAATGGACTAGCTATCGCTGGTGACTACTTATCAGCAGCATCCTTCTTAGGTATCGCTGGTGCTGTAGCATTATTTGGATTTGATGGATTCTTCTTCTCTATTGGTTATTTAGTAGCTTACTTAGTGGTATTATATATCGTTGCTGAGCCATTACGTAACCTTGGGAAATTTACATTAGCTGACATGATTACAGCGCGTTTTGATAACGCCAAAGTCCGTGGAACAGCTGCTTTAAGCACTATTACAATTGTTTTATTCTACATGATTGCACAACTAGTTGGTGCAGGAGCACTTATTCAATTACTTTTAGGAATCGACTATTGGATCGCCGTATTAATCGTAGGATTCATGATGACAACTTACGTACTATTCGGTGGTATGACAGCAACATCTTGGGTACAAATTATTAAAGCTTGTCTTTTAATGTTGGGTACAGTTATTATTTCGTTCTTAGTATTAAAAGAGTTCGGCTTCAGTATCTCTACAATGTTTAAAGAAATGACAACGGTTACTGACAGTGGAGCTGCTTATTTAAACCCAGGTCTTAAATATACAAATGGACTTGATACAATCTCTATGTTAATTGCGTTAGTATTAGGTACTGCGGGTCTTCCACATATCTTAATGCGTTTCTTCACAGTAAAAGACGCGAAAACAGCTCGTTCATCTGTTATTTGGGCTACTTGGATCGTAGGTATCTTCTACGTTCTAACAATTTTCTTAGGCTTCGGTGCAGCAGCATTCGTTGGGAAAGAAGATATTATCGCAGCAAACGCTGCAGGTAACATGGCTGCCCCACTTCTTGCAGAAGCACTTGGTGGCGACATTCTATTCTCATTCGTTTGTGCAGTAGCATTCGCAACAATTTTAGCGGTAGTAGCAGGTCTTGTACTTTCTGGTGCATCTGCCCTATCTCATGATATTTATGGACAAATTATCAAAAAGGGTAAAATTACAGAAAAAGAGCAAGTTCTTGCAGCTCGTATCGGTTCGATTACAATCGCTGTTATTTCTATCCTATTAGCACTTGGTGCACAAACATTAAACGTTGCATTCTTAGTATCTTTAGCATTCTGTATCGCAGGATCTGCTAACCTTCCAGTTATCATCTACACAATTTATTGGAAACGCTTTAATACAGCGGGTGCTGTTACTGCAATGTTAACAGGTTTAATCTCTGCGTTAGTATTGGTTGCTATGTCTCCAAACGTTTGGAATCCAGTTGAAGGTAAGGCAATTTTCGTTGGTGATCCTTTAATTATGTTAACGAACCCAGCCTTAATCTCTGTACCACTTGGTTTCCTTGGTGGTTTCATCGGCACATTACTTTCTAAAGAAACAGATGATGCGAAGTATCGTGAAGTTGACGTTAAAGCAAACACAGGTATTTCTGTACAGGACGTATCTCACTAATACACTCGACAGCCTCGTAAGTATCTTGCTTACGAGGTTTTACTTTTTCTTCCCTATTCGCTACTATAGAATTAAAAATGAATTGGAGGCGATGCTCATGTCACAATCTAAAGCTAAAAAGAAGCGGATGCACATTAAACGCACAGTAGGTAAAGATGTTGAAAAAAATCGACAATCTATCTCTTTTAGTACACATGAACGTCTAACGAAAACAAAAAACGAAAAATTAGAGCATGATTATACGAAATATAAAAAGCAGTATAAGGACGAATAACTCGTACCCTATACTGCTTTTTCTTATTAAAGCCGATAAAATGTTTTCGTGTTTTGCGTAATAATTTTGGCCACTTCCTGTGTTGATAGCCCTTTGATGGAGGCAATCACCTCAATCGTTGAGTGCATCATCCAGGGAGATGTACGCTTCTTCGTAAACGGTCCCTCAAACGGCCAAGGACCATCCGTTTCTACCATCATTAGTTCAATGGGATAAGCATGAATTAGCTGTTGAATTTCCTCTTCGTACAAGCAATCTGGCGTAATAGAAATAAAATAACCTCGCTCTATCATGCGCTTCACAATAGCTTCATCCCCTTTAAACCAATGAAAATGGGCTTCGTGAAGCTGATGCTTTTCCAGCAAATCACACACAATATGGGCGTCCTCATATACTGCGTGTAACACAATTGGCTTGTCCAGCTCCTTCGCCAATACAACAAAACGCTCTAATAGTGCCACATAGGGACGTTCATCAATCGCTTGCTCTTGTTTTAAATAGTAAGGTAGACCCACCTCACCAATAGCAACCATATCATTCTGATGCGAATGAATCCAATCAAATAAAGCTGTCTCATCATTTGGACTTAGTAAAGGCTGTTCAGGATGAAAGCCAAAAGCAGCCTTTACTTGCTGATAGCTATTCGATAAACGCAACGTTCTTTCACAAGAGGAAAGTTGCATACTAACCGCGATTACAGCTTTCACTTCTTCTAATAAGGAAGGAATTTCCTCATCGGTGTACTGATCCAAATGAATATGCGCATCAATCAACATACATATCACCCTTTTCCTCCTGTAAATACATAAATAATTGTTGCTTTAACGCTGTGAATGCTGCAGAATGTCGAATTTCCTCTTTCCGAGGTCTCTCAAACGGCACGATGATTTCCTTTTTAACGGTAGCTGGACGTTTGGTTAAAACAAGTATGCGATCTGCTAAAAAGAGAGCTTCTTCAATACTATGTGTAACAAATAGAATGGATTTGCGGTACTCCTCCCAGATAGATAAAAGCCATGCTTGCATTTCCAGTCGAGTAAATTCATCCAACGCAGAAAATGGTTCGTCTAAGCATAAAATCGGCTTATCACTGACCATTGCTCGAATAAAGGACACACGCTGCTGCATGCCTCCAGACAGTTCGTTCGGGTAGGCATGGATAAAAGAGGCAAGACCAACCTTTTCTAACCATTCCTTGGCACGTTCAACATTTGGTTTATGTTGTAATTCCTCTACAAGCGTGACATTTTCTACTATTGTACGCCAGGGTAATAGACATGGCTGCTGTGGCATATAGCCAATCGTTCCTTTTTTTTGTTGGATATCCTCTCCATTTAATAAAATGGCTCCTTGATCAATTGGCGAAACACCACCAATTAATTGAAAAAGTGTGCTTTTACCACTGCCTGAAGGACCAACGATGGCCACAAACTCTCCATCCTTGACGTCAAAAGAAAGTTGATCAAGGACTTTGAGCGCATCGAAGGATTTAGCGATGTTTTGAATGCTGAGCATGATAGCCTCTTCCCTTCACCATGAATTTTTCAATTAAACGAATACCACTAAACAATAGTAAGCTCAAGAGAACAATCGCAAAAATTGCCACAAATACGCGATCCGTACGGAAGGAGGATTGGGCTAGGGTCATGTAAACACCAATACCCTTTTTTGCACCAAGCCACTCCGCAATCACAGCCCCCATCACACTATATGTAGCCGCAATTTTAATGCCTGAAAAAATAGCGGGATAGGCATAAGGCCATTCCAGCTTCCAAAAGGTTTGTGCCCTTGTAGCACCAACCATGGCAAAATAATGCTTTAATTCTGGAGCAGTTTGTCTAAATCCATCCATCGCTGCAATGACAATCGGGAAAAAGCACACAAGACAGATAATGATAAGCTTCGGTAATAAGCCAAAGCCAAACCAAATAATAAGGAGCGGTGCCAAGACTAGAATAGGAACATTCTGCGACATAATAAGAATTGGATAAAACAGTTCTCGAATAAATGTAAATCGATGCAACACTATTGCCACCGTTAGCCCACAAGCGATGCCAATGGCCAAACCTAGTAGAGCTAATTGTACTGTAGCGAATGCATGTGGTAGAAAGGTTTGATACGACTGGATGGCTTCTGACAAAATACTACTTGGTGTGGGTACTAACCAATGAGGAACTTCAGCAAACCTCACGATTAGTTCCCATATGAACAAGAGGAAGGCGATAAAAATTATCGTCCTTCCCTTCTGTAATGCACGTTTCATTACTGATATTTCTCCGTTAATGTATCCATCGTAATACCCGTTGGCTGATATAAAATTTTCACTTGTGTAATGACATTAATGGCACCAAGTTCAATCATTTTCTCATTCATTTTTTCAATGATTTGGAGCAATGTTGAAAGCTCACCCTCCATCGTTGTTTCCAATGGATGTACCTCATATTTCACCCCAGAAGCATCGATCACCGCAATTGCTGCATCGACATATGGTATAACATCTTCATATTTCTCTGTCTTCGGAATGATTTGTACACTGATTAATGAATTTGCCATCTTATTTGGCCTCCTTTTTAGGTAAGAAATCATTAGTAAAGGCTTTTTTCGCATCAAATTCGCCCTCTAGTACTTGATTGCTAGACATCCATTTCGCGTAATTTTCCCACACAGAAAGCTTTTGCTCTCCCCATTGCTTGGCATCATCCTGATATTTATCAGCCAGCCATTCCTGACTTTTATGCACTAATGCTTTATCTAAATCAGGTGCCGCTTCGATTAAAATATCAGCCGCTTCACTTGGGTTTTCAATTGCGTATTCATAGCCCTTCGATGCAGCTGCCACAAAGGCTTTGACTACATCCGGGTTGTCCTGTATCATTTTTTCATTTGTAGCTAAAACTGGCGTATAATAATCCAATTGATCACTATAATCTGTAAGATATAGCATATTAATCTTTTCCCCACGCAGCTCAGCCTCAATCCCAGTCCATGCATAATAAATCCAAGCAAAATCTATATCTTTTTCCATCATTGTGAAGAAATCTAAATCCCCTGCATTGACGATATCTAGCTTATTAATATCTGCCTTTTCTTTTTGCATGAGTGATTGTAAAACGGCTTGCTCTAATGGCGCGCCCCAACCACCATAGGTTTTACCTTCAAAATCCTTTGGCGATGTAATGCCCTTCGAAGCAATAGAAGCAAAGCCAGATGTATTATGCTGTATAATTGCTGCGATGGAGACCAGCGGCACATCCTGTACTCGTGCCTGTGTTATGCCTTCCTGATAGCTCACGCCAAAATCCGCCTTTCCAGAAGCAACAAGCTGATCTGCGCCCGCCTCACCAGGCATAATAATATCAACATCTAAACCCTGTTCCTCAAAATAACCGAGTTTTTTGGCAACATATAGTCCTGTATGATTTGTATTCGGCGTCCAATCCAGTACCACAGACACCTTTTTCAGCTTGTCTGCAGCCTGCTTGTCATCCTTGTCACTACAGCCTACTAATGTCAATAGTGCTGCCAATAAAATAAAAAACCATTTTTTCATGCGAAAGCCTCCCAGTTTGTAATATGAAAGTGTTCATGAATGAATGTTGTCACCAGAAGAAAGCGTATACAATGTTGGCAAGCTGTTGCTTGAAAACATAAAAAAACGCCTAGGATTCCTCCCAGACGTATTGCAATCAATCTTCAAAACTTTGCTTTTTGAATAGATGTTCCCTACGCTGGTACGAGCCAAATCAGGTTCAAAGGGTCAGCGTCTACCGGACACAATCTCAGCTAGCAATTACTAGCCCCCCTACATTCTTTCGCTATGAACTTTTCGATGATTATTATACCCATAGTTTCACTTAAATGACAAGGTGCTATTTTTGAATAGAGCTTAAAGCCCAGCGCTCCTAAGAGGCTGGGCATGCTTTTAGCTTGGTTTCTGTTCTTTTTTGGCTGTTACAACATGAGAAATTGCTCCATCTGTTGCAATATCCACTTTAAATGAACCATTGGAATGGCGATCCGCACGAGACAATGCTTGTACGTCAATCATCTCTTGAACACCTTTTTCAGTTTCAATCACAACCTGCTCCTCGTCTGTTGCTTGAACAACTGCCACAATTCGGTGAGGGTTTGCTTTTAACTCTGTTAATACTTTTAGTCCACGTTTTGCACGACTTGCTACTTCAACTTCAGCGACATTCATTTTCTTCACGGCCCCACGCTGTGTCACAATCACTACATAGTGGGTAACATCAGGCTGTAACACATTGACTCCAACTAAGGCTTCTCCATCTTTTAGTGTGATCCCTTTCACACCACCTGTTTTCACACCTGTCACAGGTAGTTCCTCCATTGGGAAACGAATCGCATAGGCTGTATCCGTTGTGAGCATCAGCTCCACGTCATCTGTTACAAATGATGCATAGATCATCGCATCACCAGCCTTGACATTCATCGTTTTAATTGGCTTTGAATAACGCGTTACCGCATAGTCTGCGAGTGGTGAGCGCTTAATTTGGCCATCTTTTGTGGCTGTGAAGACATACGTATTTGGCTGGTCAAATGTTTCGAAACCATAAACCGCAATAATCGATTCATCTTCCCCTGTTGGTACAATACTTGAAATATGCTGGCCGAGATCCTTCCAGCGTATATCAGGCAGCTCATGAACAGGCTGATAAATATAATTGCCTCGATTTGTGAAAAGCAGTAGATGGTGCTGTGTATTTAAGTTTGCTTCATACAATAAATAATCTGAATCCTTCATGGCAAAATCTTGCCCGTTTGAAGCGGCATGAGAACGTGTGGATGTACGTTTAATATAACCATCCTTCGTTACTGTTACGACAACCTCTTCACTTGGCACAAGGACATCCAATGTAATTTTAATTTCTTCAATTTCTTGCTCAATCTTCGAGCGGCGAGGCTCTGTAAAGCGTTTCTTAATATCTAGTAACTCTTGTTTAATAACACGCACAAGCTTAGCCTCACTTTGCAGAATCCCCTCTAGCTTCGCAATTAGCTTATTTAACTCGTCCTGTTCCTGACGAAGCTCTGTAATATCCGTATTCGTTAAACGATATAATTGCAGGCTTACAATGGCCTCTGCCTGTACCTCTGTAAAATCAAACTTTGCTTGTAAATTAAGCTTCGCATCCTTCTTATCATTTGAAGAACGAATCGTCGCAATGACTTCATCTAAAATGGAAAGGGCTTTAATTAATCCATCTACAATATGGGAACGATCCTTTGCCTTTTGCAAATCATAAATAGAACGGTTTGTTACCACTTCTTTTTGATGGGCAATATACGCATCTAGCAATAATGGCAATGTCATCATCGTTGGACGACGATTATGAATGGCAATCATATTAAAATTATAAGCTACCTGTAAATCCGTTGTTTTAAACAAGTACTGTAAAATTCCTTGTCCTGGTACATCCTTTTTCAGCTCAATTACGACACGTAAGCCTGTACGGTCTGATTCATCTCGAATTTCTGCAATGCCTTCTAATCGTTTATCTACACGTTGCTCATCAATTTTTTTCACAAGATTCGCTTTATTTACATCATATGGTAACTCAGTGATAACAATTTGCTCTTTACCACCCTTGATTGGTTCAACAACTGCTTGTGCACGGACGATGATTTTACCACGACCTGTTTCATACGCCTTTTTAATGCCATCAACACCTTGAATGATTCCACCCGTTGGGAAATCAGGTCCTTTAATCACCGTCATCAATTCATCTACAGTAACATTAGGCTTGTCTAAGCGCATCAACACAGCATCCAGTACTTCATCTAAGGCATGTGGCGGAATATCTGTCGCATAACCAGCGGAAATTCCTGTAGAGCCATTGACTAAAAGGTTAGGAAAACGTGCTGGTAATACAGTTGGCTCCATATCCTGATCATCAAAGTTTGGCACAAATTCAACCGTTTTCTTGCCAATATCTCGTAGCATTTCAGCGGCAATAGCTGATAGTCTCGCCTCTGTATAACGCATTGCAGCTGGAGGATCGCCATCTACCGAGCCATTGTTCCCGTGCATCTCAATAAGCATATGACGTGCCTTCCAGTCCTGACTCATCCGTACCATCGCTTCATACACAGAGCTATCGCCGTGCGGATGATAGTTACCAATTACGTTACCCACTGTTTTTGCGGATTTACGGAACGGCTTATCATGTGTGTTGCCTTCCGTAAACATCGCATATAAAATACGGCGCTGTACTGGTTTAAGACCGTCACGTGCATCAGGCAACGCGCGGTCTTGAATAATATATTTACTATAGCGACCAAAACGGTCACCCATTACTTCTTCTAACGGTAAATCTTGAAACTTTTCTGTACTACTCATGCTTGGTCCTCCTCTTGTTGGATGAATTCATTCTCTAAAATGTTAGAATCATCCTCCATACCGAAGTCTACATTGGCTTCGATCCATTTACGACGTGGTTCCACCTTATCACCCATTAACGTCGTGACACGTCTCTCCGCTCGTGCACCATCCTCGATTGTGACACGAATCAATGTCCGTGTTTCAGGGTTCATCGTTGTGTCCCACAGTTGGTCTGCATTCATCTCACCAAGACCTTTATAGCGCTGTAATATGTAACCCTTTCCAACCTTCTTGATGGCCTTTTGTAAATCACTTTCTGTCCAAGCATATTCAATGACTTCTTTTTTCCCTGTACCTCTTGATACTTTATAAAGCGGCGGTAGTGCGATATAGACTTTCCCAGACTCAATGAGCGGACGCATATAACGATAGAAGAATGTTAATAGCAAGACTTGAATATGTGCCCCATCTGTATCCGCATCGGTCATGATGACTACTTTATTGTAGGCAGAATCCTCCACCGCAAAATCCGTACCAACACCTGCCCCAATCGCATGGATAATCGTTGAAATTTCTTCGTTTTTCATAATATCCTGTAGCTTGGCTTTTTCTGTGTTGATTACCTTCCCGCGCAATGGCAGAATCGCTTGGAATGTACGGTCACGTCCTTGTTTAGCAGAGCCACCCGCAGAATCACCCTCGACTAAATACAGCTCATTTTTTGCCGCATTACGTGACTGAGCTGGCGTTAATTTTCCAGATAAAATCGTACTACCCTTTTTATTTTTCTTGCCATTTCGTGCATCCTCACGCGCTTTACGAGCCGCTTCACGCACTTGCTGCGCTCGAATCGCTTTACGAACAAGAGAAGCTGATAATTCTGCATTTTCCTCTAGCACATACAAAATTTGCTCAGACACTACACTATCTACTGCAGAACGAGCCTCACTTGTCCCAAGCTTACCCTTTGTTTGTCCTTCAAATTGCAGTAAGTGCTCTGGAATACGAACAGATACAATGGCTGCTAAGCCTTCACGAATATCTGTCCCCTCAAGGTTTTTATCCTTGTCCTTTAACAAGCCAATTTTTCTTGCATATTCATTAAAGACACGCGTCAATGCTGCCTTTGCACCCGTTTCATGTGTACCACCATCTCGTGTACGGACATTATTAACGAATGATAAAATCGTTTCCGAATAACCATCGTTATACTGGAAAGCGAACTCTACTTCGATTTCATCCTGTACGCCTTCTACATATTTTACTGGATGAAGGACATCTTTTTCCTCATTCAAATACGCAACGAAAGCCTCGATGCCATTCTCATAAAAGAACACATCGCTCTTGCCTTCCTCGCGCTCATCAATTAATTCAATTTTTAAGCCCTTTAATAAAAAGGCTGATTCACGTAATCGTTCCGCTAACGTATCATAATTGAATTTTGTGACAGAGAAGATCGTTTCATCTGGTAGGAAATGAACAAGCGTTCCTGTCTGCTTGGTCTGCCCAATATTTTCAAGTGTTGTGACAGGCTGTCCACCATGCTCAAAGCGTTGACGATACTTTTTACCATCGCGATGGATTGTCACCTCTAAAAATGTTGAGAGCGCATTCACAACGGAAGAACCAACACCATGTAAACCTCCACTTGTTTTATAGCCACCTTGACCAAATTTACCACCAGCGTGTAGCACTGTAAAAATAATTTCTGGTGTCGGTTTGCCCATTTTATGCATACCGGTTGGCATCCCACGGCCAAAGTCGCGCACACTCATACTTTGATCTTTATGAATTGTGACAATAATATGAGATCCAAAGCCAGCCAGTGCTTCATCCACCGCATTATCTACGATTTCATACACAAGGTGATGAAGTCCACGGCCATCCGTAGAACCGATATACATGCCAGGTCGTTTGCGTACCGCTTCTAATCCTTCTAATACTTGTATAGCGTCATCATTATAGACGCTAGGTGACTGTTTATTCGTCAAAAAAATTCCCCTCCAAAAAACAAACACATGTTCTATTTATGTTCTCATCCTAATAATAATAGCATTTCCTGTCAATAGCTAGCGACAGGTCCAATAAAATTTTAAAATTTGCTCACAGTTTTGATCTTTTTTATTAATAGTAAACATCTTCAACAGTTGCTTAAAATTGGTATTTGAGCAAGACAGACTGCTTCTAGCTTCCATCATCATTTGACGCATTGAAGCCTACTTAGTTGCAAAATAAAGTTGTGATGCTTGCAAATAAAAGCACACTAACTCGTGCCTTGCGATTAAACAGGATAAAGTTAGACTTCTATTCTACCAAAGGAATGAGCGATTGACAAAATTGCCATTTTGCCTATATTTTTATAAAGGTTTTAGTGCTTCCTACAAATTTATGTCTAAAAGCCTAGTCCTCGCTAATAGATTCTCTTTTGTATTGATTCAAGACTTCGGATGAAATCTCCTTCATAACATTGTAGATTAGCAAGAAAAAGTGTAAAATACTTGTTACAAACTATTAGTACCAAGTGATGGACTATGAATGAAAGGAGTCCAACTATGATCAATGGACTTATTATTTTATGTGCTTATCTAATCGGCTCTATACCTTCTGGATTATGGATAGGCAAAATTTTTTATAATACCGATATTCGTGAACACGGGAGCGGTAATCTTGGTGCGACCAATACTTTTAGAACATTAGGGAAAAAGGCTGGTATTATTGTTACGGTGATGGATGTCTTAAAAGGAACTGCCGCTGTCTTACTCGTGACACTTCCTGTTTTCTCTGATACTACACTCCACTCTTTATTACTGGGTCTTGTCGCTGTTATCGGTCATATGTTCCCGATCTTTGCCAACTTCCGTGGTGGGAAAGCTGTGGCAACGTCAGCTGGTGTATTATTAGGCTATTCTTGGCCACTCTTTGTCCTACTATTTATTACCTTTATTGTGACATTAAAAATCACAAAAATCGTCAGCTTAACATCAATGATAGCCGCTTTAGTAGCGCTTATCTATGCAATCGTTTATTATTTTATTACAGGTGACTTTGCATTAGGCATCTTGGTAGCCTTTTTATTTACCTTTATTATTTATCGTCACCGTGCCAATATTGCTCGTATTAAAAACGGCACCGAACCAAAGGTAAAATGGCTGTAGGAAGAGAGGAGCATTTGAAATGAATATTGCATTGACAGATGAAGCCCTACAATGGTTCAAACATGAAATGGAAGTTGAACCTGGTGATACAATTCGTTTTTATGCACGTTATGGTGGCTCAAGTCCGTTTCACGAAGGCTTTTCACTAGGCATGACACGTGAGGAACCTATTGCCATAGGTGTGCAAACAGAAATTGATGGTGTTATCTATTACATTGATGAGAAAGATCTTTGGTTCTTTAACGATCACAATTTACATGTTGATGTTGATACAAGTAATGATGAATTACAATACGACTATCGTACATAAAGCAGTCTGTCCTTTCCATACATGAAAGGACAGACTGTTTTTTTATTTATTACAAAACAAGACACACGAAAGTTGCAAGGAATGTGATATTGCCACAAATAGCTAGATTTTTCATATCTCTTTCGTTTATCTCTCAAAAAAATTGTCCATTCTAAAGGTAATGAACGACCATTTGAGGAGGAAAACACATGTCCATGTCTAACAATAACGAGACCTCCCCATCCCATACAACGAACGATTTATTGTATACTTCCCTATCTAAAAATATAAAAATCATTCAACAATCACTAGGGCATAGTAATGATATTATCATACGTGAAATTGCGATTGGAGAAACTGATCCCCATAGCCTCGCCATTATTTCCATTGATGGCTTATCGGATAAAACGACTATTTCTGATTCTGTTATCGATAAACTGATGGCAAATATTGAAGAAGAACAAGATATTGAAATAACAACCATTAATCAATATGTTCGGAATTCCTATTTAACGGTAGGCGATGTGACGAATATTGAGCATTTCACAACACTCTACAATGCCATTCTCAATGGTGAAACGGTTATTTTATTAGATGGCTTTGCCGAAGGGATTGTGACAAGTACTAGAAGTGCCAAGGATCGAGCTGTCACAGAGCCATCGACGGAATCCGTAATTCGCGGACCGAGGGAATCCTTTACGGAAACCTTGCGAACGAATACAGCGCTCATTCGTCGCAAAATAAAAAGTCCGAATCTCTGGATAAAATCACGCGTTATCGGAGATGTGACACAAACAGATGTAGTAGTGATGTATATAAATGGCATCGCCAGTGACAAAATCGTCGCAGAGGTATTGGCTCGATTAGATCGTATTAATATTGATGGCATTCTGGAAAGTGGCTATATTGAGGATTTTATTCAAGACTCAAAAAACTCTATGTTTCCAACCGTCTACAACTCTGAACGACCTGATGTCATCGCAGGTGAATTATTAGATGGCAAAGTGGCGATTCTAGTTGATGGCACACCTTTTGTCTTAGTCGTTCCAGCGCTATTTACATCCTTTTTACAATCAGCAGAAGATTATTATCAGCATTGGATGATTAGCTCACTTGTACGTATCTTGCGTTTCTTTGGTATCAGTCTAGCATTAGTAGCACCATCCTTGTATGTGGCGATTACTACCTTTCATCAGGAAATGCTACCGACCCCCATGTTAATTAGCATTGCTTCACAAAGGGAAGGCGTACCCTTTCCTGCAGTAGTAGAAGCGCTTATTATGGAGGTTGCCTTTGAGGTCTTAAGGGAAGCTGGACTTCGTATGCCTCGAACAATCGGTCCTGCGGTATCCATCGTAGGTACTTTAGTTATTGGTCAGGCAGCAGTTGATGCAGGCGTCGTTTCCGCTGTAATGGTAATTATTGTAGCCTTAACAGCGATTTGTAGCTTTCTATTCCCTGCCTATGGCTTATCGAATACGATTCGTGTACTACGTTTCCCATTAATGATTTTAGCTGCTATGTTTGGTTTATTCGGTGTAATGTTTGGCATTATGCTAATTATTCTTCATCTATGTAGCATTCGTTCATTTGGTGTACCTTATTTAAGCCCATTCGCACCGTTGGTATTACAGGATCAGAAGGATGCGTTTCTGCTGTTCCCGCGTAGAAAGTTACTTACACGACCTCGTTTGGTCAATCAAAAAAATATTGTTAGAGGACATAAATATATCAATGTAAAAAGCAGGAAATAACAACTGGATAAATGAGGAATGGAATATGGCAAAAATAAACTGGATTTGCTTACTATGTATCCTCACAATACTGTTAAGTGGCTGCTGGAGTAAGCGTGAATTAAATGAATTGGCCATAGTCGTAGCATTTGGCATTGACAAAATAGATGAGGAATATGAAATTACAGTTCAAATTGTTGATCCTAGTGAAGTCTCAGTGCGCCAAGCTTCCACTCAACGCTCTCCTGTCGTTAGCTATCATTCGAGAGGCGAGACCATCTTTGAAGCCATTCGGAAAATGACGACTATTGCAGCTCGAAAACCTTATTTTGCCCACCTTCAAGTGGTTGTATTAGGGGAAGATCTCGCGAAAGAAGGCATTAGTGATGCACTTGATTTAATTGTAAGGGACCATGAATTTCGTAAGGATTTCGACGTCATTATGTCTCACGAAGCAACAGCGAAGGAAGTATTAAATGTACTAACACCCATCGAAAAAGTTCCTGCTAATAAAATCTTGAATTCCCTTGATGTCTCTGAAAAGGCTTGGGGCTCCACAATAGCTGTTAATATTGATGAATTAGTCAATACGTTAACCAATAAGCATAAAGGGGCGTTAATTTCTGCTATTGAAGTTCATGGCGATAAGAAATTAGGTGTAGATCAAACAAATGTGCAACGTGTTAAAACACCTGTGCTATTACGTTATACAGGTTTAGCAGTATTTAAAGGGGATAAATATATAGGGCTACTGACTGAAAGCGAAAGCAAAAGTATTAGTTTTCTTAATGACAAAATTCAAAGTACGATAGAAATCATCGCCTGTCCTAATAAAGGGACCTTGTCTACTGAAATCACCCAATCCACTACAAAGGTGAAAGGGTCATTTAAAAACGGCAAACCGAAAATCGATGTCCATATTAATGTAGAGCAGAATGTTGGAGAGGTCGAATGTGATATCGATCTTACCAAAAATAAATCAATTGATTACGTTAATAAAAAAACAGCCCAGGGTATTGATGACCGCATTGAAAAAACAGTAGAGAAAATTCAACAGCAATATGAAGTCGATGTTTTTGGATTTGGGGATGCCCTACATCGGGCAGATCCAAAGCAGTGGAAAAAAATTAAGGATGACTGGACTTCCATTTTTCCAGATTTAGCAGTGGCTGTTCATGTAAAGGTAACAACCCAAGGTTCAGGTACGATGCAAAATTCATTATTAAACAAGCCAAAGGAGGAGTAATGAGATGGTACTAGCAGTAGCTATCTTGATTATTGCAATCATTGTTGCTCTTGTTTTTATTCCAAAGCTAAAAAAGCAACAGGATAGAAAAGCCATTATTGTATTCTCCTTTTTGCTACTTATTGGAACGGCTTTAAATATGGGGATTGCCCTTAAAATCCATATTCCTAGCCCATTAGATTTGATTACCTTTATCTTCACACCGATTAGGGATTACATTGTGTCATTCACAAAATAGAAAGATGGACTGAGAAACGGAGGGTAGCTTGATGGAAAAAGAGATAATTAGTTCAAGACAGTTTACAATCGTTACCTTTCTCTATTCTATCGGTACAGCGATTTTAATTATCCCTTCGAGTATTACTGGTGCCGCTAAGCAAGATGCTTGGATAGCGGCAAGCATTGGTGTTCTGCTCAGTTTACTGGTTCTAAAATTATTTTTAACACTGGCCAATCAAACACCGTCCCTAAACTTTATCGAGGCCAATGAAAAAATTCTTGGGCGTTTTTTCGGGAAAATCACAGCGATTTGTTTCCTGATTATGACCTTTCTTTCGGCTGGAGAATTACTTTATTTTATCGGTATTTTCATGAAAACGGAAGTTATGCCAGAGACACCGACATTAGCATTTGCCCTACTGTTCAGTATCCTTATTATGTATGCCGCTTATTTAGGGATTGAGACCTTTGCCCGTTCGGCAGAAATCCTCTTCCCATTGTTTATCTTTATTTTTATTTTTTTCGTCATTAGTATTACCCCTCAAATTACATTTGAGAATATTCAGCCTCTACTAGAAGCGACCAAAGCATCTATGTTTTATAGTATTGCACGCTTTATGAGTATCTTTTCCTTTCCATTAATTGTATTATTGATGCTCTATCCTACTGGCGTCAATGTACAGCCGTCTGCACAGAAAGGGCTATATATTGGGGCAATCCTTGGCGGAATCGTCTTAGTTACGTTGATTGTCCTATCAATTCTTGTATTAGGTCCTGAAAACACTGCATCAAGGACATTTCCTAGCTATGCCTTAGCGCAAAGAATATCTATAGGGAATTTTTTACAGCGCATTGAAATCATTATGGCATTTATGTGGATTACGTCTATATATATTCGTACATTTATGTATTTCTATACGACCGTTGTTGGCCTCGCACAAATTTTGAAGATTAAGGATCATCGTCCGCTTATTATACCGATGGGTATAATTGTCATTGGACTTTCTCAAATTGTTCATCCAGATATTGTGCATTCTACTAATTATAATAATGAAATTTGGCCAATTTTTTCCTTTATTTTCACCATTTTATTACCCATACTTTTGCTGATTGTAGTAGTTATTCGCAATCGTAAATCCAAGGCTCAAAATAACGAAACACCTCAGCAGGAAACAGAAAATGACAATCAAAAAGTCTAATTTCTTCTAAGCTAGAAAAGAAATTAGACTTTTTATTAATTAAATATGATATTCGATTTCATCTACAAAATCCCATTCATATGGTGTTTCTTGGTAAACATAGTAGTTCAACCAGTTAGAGAATAATAGATGCGTATGGGCACGCCATGTATTCATCGGCACTTGTGTCGGATCGTCATTCGGGAAGTAGTTTACAGGAACGGCGATATCTATGCCCTTCGCCACATCGCGACTATATTCATCGGCTAGCGTTGTCGCATCATACTCTAGATGCCCCGTAATCATAATATTTTTATTATCTTTTGATTGTACAATAAATACCCCAGCATCCTCTGAATAGGATAATAATCGTAGATCTGGATGATTGCGAACCTCGTCAATCGAAACAGATGTATAGCGTGAATGGGGCGCAGTAAATAAATCACTAAAGCCACGTACCAAATCTACAGTTAAATCTGTAATCACATGGGAATAGACGCCTGAGCATTTAGCAGAAAGCTCAACCTTCCCAATGCCATAATGATGATACAATGCAGCCTGTGCCCCCCAACATATATGTAGCACGGATGTCACATTCTTTTTAGACCAATCCATAATTTCTGAAATTTCCTGCCAATAGTTGACCTCTTCAAAAGCCATTTTTTCTACTGGCGCACCAGTTATAATCATACCATCATAGCGTCGGTGTCGAATCTGATTGAACGTTGTGTAGAAAAGCTGCAAATGGGATTTACTCACATTTTTAGACTCGTGTGTGGCTGTATTCAAAAAGGTAATATTGACTTGTAATGGTGTATTCCCCAATAAACGTAATAATTGGAGCTCTGTTTTTTCTTTTTCAGGCATTAAATTTAATATTAATATATTTAATGGACGGATTTGCTGTGTTTTCGCACGATCTTCTTCCATGACGAAGATTTTTTCCTCACGTAAATGTTCTCCAGCTGGTAAATTTTTCGGAATATTAATTGGCATCTTGCTTTCCCCTCTCTATAATCACTCTCTTTTAGCAAATCTTGCTTGCGTAGGATGCAACGAAATTAAAAAATCCTCCTCATTCCATACGAGATAGAATGAGAAGGATTTTTTTCACGTCCACTCTTATCTCTCAAAGGAAAAAATCCTTTGCTGGAATTAGCACCTTTCTAACAATTGTTAGAGGTTGCTGAAGCGTCATCGGGCCAAATCCCTCAGCTTCTCTTGATAAGATTATTTAATTATCTTGAATTGTAACACGAACTAGTTAGAATATCAATAATTCATAGAATATTTTGTGATTCACGCGCATGTTTCTCGGTCATTTGATGTACACTAAGCTTGCTATCTGTGGGGTTTCTACATTTAAAATTTATGGTAAACATGCCGTAATTATGTTACCATATACTTTTAGTAAGAGAGAGGAACGTGAATAGTTTGATTAAAATTGAATTTCCAAAACCAGATCTAGTAATCCGTCAACGTGAACAAGATTTAAAACCAGGTGATGTGCCGATCACACCTTACTTTGGTTTTATTGACTTCCATAAAATCACACGAGATAAAGGCGGCATTTTCTTATTCTATAATGACAAGAATGAGCTATTGTTTGTTGGGAAAGCACGTAAAATTCGTCAACGTATTAAAAAACATTTCGAGGATAATGTATCTCCGATGAAAAACCATCGTGATGAAGTGTTCAAAATTGAAGTCTATGAAGTAGAAGATCCAATGGAACGTGAAATTTACGAAACATATGCGATTAATACTTTCCGCTCTAAATATAACGTAGACAAAGTCTTTTATTAGACATCACGTAAAGAAACCGAAATCTCATTTCTAAAGGGATTTCGGTTTCTTTTATCACATAATGGTCATACGATCAATTGGCGTACTCTGACCGTTAATTCGCAAATCAATGGTATCCAGCTCAGGATTCTTGACGGTGACTTTAAAAACATAGGGTTGAGCCTCTTTCCTTTGATCGCTGCCTTCTTCTAACTGGATAATAAGCCTATTTCCCTCAGCTGTAATACTTGCCAATACATTCCCTTTTGAATAATAAACAAGGTAATATGGAGCATCCTTTTCATGCAATAGTTGTATTCTGTCATTAGAAACGATATTTTTTTGGACATTATCTGGGACAACCGTTAGCTCATGAATCGTTGGTGGATCGGTAGGTGGTGTAGCATTACAGGCTCCTAGCATTAGTAGGCTTATTAAACCTAGCAACACGAATTTTTTCAAGTAACTCCCCTTCCTTATACGACTATTCTAAGAAAAAAGCTTTACGTTCCTTAGCAATCCAGTCTTCTAACTCCTGGTCATCACGTTTTACTAACCGATTGATGAGCACATCATGCCATATATAATCCTCTAACAAATAAATATGAACCGGATCATTGGTGATAAAGGCCGTCTCTTGGGTAGATGGAGAATGACCATAAATCATTTCCTGACCATCTATCGATAAGATAAACCAATGCGGTGTAGATGCTTTTTTTGTATAATGTGTGGCTCTATGCTGGTCAATTGAGGCGAGATGCTCTCCTACATACAACGTAATGCCATGAACAGGAACATGCAGCGCCACCTCTTGCAAATCTTCACGTAAGGCATCATACATATCTTCCCACATCGACAGCATCACTTTTTTCTTCGCCTTCTTTAGAAGTGACTGACAATAGTTGATAATGGATTCCTTGCCCTTCAGCATAACCACTTTAGGCTCAGCTTCCTGTACTTTTTCCTCTAATTTCTCTAATTTCCCGCTTATAGACGTAAAATTCGACTCCCAGCGCTGTTGCATTTGCTGTAAGAACACAGACACAGGCATTGCCGAATAGGTCGTTTGTTCTGCGGTCTCTTCTTTTAACACGATGCCCTTTTCTACAAGGATATTTAAAATATCATACACTCTTGCACGTGGTATGCCAGAATTTTTACTAACCTGATAGGCACTGACATGACTTTGCTGAACAAGTGCCGTATAGGCCTTCGCTTCATATTCTGTAAAACCCATTTCTTTCAGCTGGGTGATTAATTCCTCCATGTAATCCCTCCATTATCTTTATTATAGGCTACCAATGTGAAGATTTGCCAATGAAAAAATGGGGTTTACAGCGTAAATAAAATTAGTTACTATTTCAGTAGTAACTAATTATAAAGAGGTGTCATATGTTGTTTGAAATCGATGTACATATTCTCATACTATTAATTTCTTTTGGATTTCTGGCGGCTTTTGTTGACTCAGTAGTGGGAGGGGGCGGTTTAATTTCACTACCAGCCTTACTATTTGTTGGGCTCAATCCAGCTGCTGCGGTTGCCACGAACAAACTAGCAGGAGCTATGGGCTCGCTCACTTCCTCTATTTCTTTCTATCGTTCTGGCCAGCTGGACATTCGCTCTGTCCTCAAATATTTTCCACTAGCATTTATCGGATCATTATGTGGTGCTTGGACTGTGCATCTGATTAATCCAGCATTACTAAAGCCATTAATGCTTGTTATGCTGGCGGCTGTTGGGGTATATACGATCTTTAAAAAGGATTGGGGTGCCGTCTCTACCGTAAAAAATCTATCTAAAAAACATTTGTTTTTATTTATGCTGCTATTATTTGCTATTGGTTTTTATGATGGATTTCTTGGTCCTGGGACAGGGTCGTTTTTAATCTTTAGCTTCTTATTGGTAGGCTTCGATTTTTTAAAGGCGGCTGGTAATGCGAAGTTTTTAAATTTGGCGAGTAATGTGGCTGGTGTTTGTATGTTTGCTTACTTAGGTCAAATTCATTATGTTTATGGTCTAGTCATGGGCATTGCGCAAATTGGTGGGGCTATGCTTGGCTCACGGATGGCAATCAAGAAAGGAAGTGGCTTTGTCCGCACGCTATTTATTGTCGTTACAATGACATTACTTGCGAAAAATGCCTATGATTTTATGATGCATTAAAATAAACGCCACAGAATTTGAAATCTGTGGCGTTTTGGCGTTAAATCATAAGCTTTTCGTTTTTAAATTTATGACTAGTGGACAAACTGACAATCACAAAAATAAAGAAGGATGCGACAATTGGTATCGTGACTGTATGCATACCAAAGACAGAAGGATAAAACCGATCAATCATAATATACAACAACATGCCTGAAATCATTGACGCAATCGCTCCGTATTTATTCGCTTTTTTCCAATACAATCCTAAAACGACTGTCCAAATAAAGACAGCCTCTAGTCCACCGAAGGCAAATAAGTTCAACCACACTAATAAATCAGGTGGATTGAGTGCAAAGATGACAACGGCTAGGCCAATGACTGTTGTTACAATAAAGCTTGCACGCTTTATCTCTGCATCACTAGCTTTCGGCTTCATATAATTTAAATAGATGTCTTTGACAACTGTAGAGCTGACAAGCATTAGTAAAGCATTAACCGTAGACATTGTCGCAGCCATTGGTGCAGCTAAAACGATTCCTGCTAAAAATGGCGGTAATACCTTCAATGTCAGGAGCGGCATGACTTTATCACCAATCTCAATGCCCGGTAAGACAGGTCGGGCTAACACCCCAATTAAATGCATGCCAAACATGATTGTCCCTATGGCAATCGTGCCAATAAGAATCGCTTGATGCATACTTTTGGAATCCTTATAGCTCATCGCACGAACCGCAATTTGCGGAAGTCCTACAACCCCTACACCAATGAGAATCCAAAATGTTGAGACATACAGAGGCGTTAAATCTCCTTGTGCGCCAAATGGTGACACAAAGTCAGGATTTTCAGCGACCAGTGAGGCCATTATATTGTCGATGCCTCCACCTGCCACAATCGTGCCGATTAATAAAATAATTGTACCAATCACCATAATTGAACCTTGGACCGTATCTGTAAGTGCAACCGCACGAAAGCCTCCGATAATCACATATACTAACACGGAAATCGCAAAAATAAACAGTGCAGCTGTGTAGCTTAAGCCAGTTAATGACTCAATTAAGCGTGCACCCCCAACCCATTGAGCCATCATAGCCGAAAATAAGAAAACAATGATGCTAATGGCTGATAAAATAACAATGACATGGCTTTTGTAGCGTTCACGTAAAAAGTCGATTAACGTAATGGCCTGGTAACGACGAGCAATAATGGCGAATTTTTTCCCTAAAATCATGAGTACAAAATAACCTGCTGGTAGCTGAGCCATTGCCAGTAATACCCACCCAAGTCCTTTTGTATAGGCTACACCCGGTCCTCCGATAAAACTACTCGCACTGCCATATGTAGCAATCATCGTCATTGCAAGGATAAAACCACCCATTTCACGACCACCTAGGAAATACTCCTGCAGGAATGAATTAGAGGAGCGGACATGCTTATTGGCCCAAATACCGATTCCAAAAATAATAATTAAAAATAATAGCAATGGAAATACAACTTGCCAATGCATTAGTGATCCACCTCCTCATCATCGAATGGTACCTCTTTGAAAAAGAGTTTCATCACAATCCAGATAAGAAGGATCATAAAGCCTGTCCCAGCGATACAGCTATAGAAAAACCAGGCAGGAAAACCAAATACATACGTATAATTTCTTGGATCTCCTGAACCTAATCCATAGGCAAAGCCAAACCAAATCGCAAAGTTGACAAGGACGAGTCCAATTCCGATAAGCGCCTCTCGATGCGCTATTTTAAAGCGTTGATCTTTCACATGTAATCCCCCTAACCTACTCTATTTTACTGATATGTCGCTCTGATGGGAAGAGATGTGAGTAAATAAGGATAAGTTATATGGAAATGATTTTGTTATACTAAGTAAAAGGTAAGGAGAAGAAAGTTGCTTGATCCTGACGTTTTTCACACAAACCTAACTATCCCTCACAATTATGTAGACATCTACAACAAACTGATTATGAAGATAAGTAAAAACCTTCGTCCATCTAGTTAGACGAAGGTTAGTTAGTTTATAATGGTCGCTTTTCCCAAGGTTGTAGCGTCCCGACGATATGGATAGGTTGATCCTGTTGAATAGCAGCAACGACACCTTGCGATATTTCCTCATGCGTAAGCCATCTCGCATGAAATTCTTCCATCATAAAACCTAGCTGGATTTGCCTGTATTGCGAACGAGCAGGGAGCTTCAATTTCTCTTGGACTTCACTTAAATTCTCCTTACTCCCCAACACATGAAACAGTTTCCATTCCCCCTTATTCTCTATTGAAATTACATTGGAGATGTTCTCTAATGTAGTGTCCGCATAGGAATGAATCCAAGCAACGACCAATTCAATGGGCCCGTTATGCTCGAGCGTTTCTTCTAGCTTCTCTTTTAATAAGGCTATATTACAATAATCAACTAAAATCGGGGTTAGAAGGGCGGGTTTGGTTGTTCTATTTCGCAAATCTTCCATTCGATGGGCACTACGTCCAATTACTGAGACATGGTAGCCATCATTCACTAACCAAAGGGATGTGTCAGCCAACATCCCTGTTCCACCAATAACTAATGCGTGGGCCATTTATGTGTCCCTCTCTTATTTCGGATTTAGAAAGACGAGCGTTTCTTCCTTCTCATCATACTTAACAGATAGATGAGTCGACAAGCCTATACAATGCCTTTTTATCGATTTTACCAACGCTTGTTTTTGGTAGTTCGTCTAAGAAAATCATTTGTTTTGGAATCTTATAACGTCCTAATTGTTGATGACATAGCTCATTAAGATCATCTATTAGAGAGGCTACTTGGTGGGGACAAACAATAAAAGCTGTCACGATCTCACCCCAATAGTCATCACCTACACCAATCACGGCCACCTCCCGCACATCTGGATGCCGTAGTAGACATTGTTCTACTTCCTGAGGATAGATATTTTCACCACCTGAAATTATCATTTCTTTTCTACGCCCAACAATATAAAAATCGCCTTCCGCATCCATCATCGCTAAATCCCCTGTTTTCAACCAGCCATCTTGCAGGATATTGGCAGTTTCTTGCTTGTTATTCCAGTAAAAGCGAAACATATGCTTCCCTCTTACCAATAGCTCTCCTACTTCTCCAGGTGCACAACTTTTTCCTGTATGACTGATGATTTTAGCTTCATTGAATTGCATGCTTTTCCCGACAGCCCCCTTTTTTGCATAGGCACGCTCTCGGTCAATATAAAAATTATTGGGTCCTGCTTCTGTTAAACCATATCCCTCTTTAAAAAATAATCCCTTATTATAAAAAGCATCGTAAATAGGATGAGGGCACGGGGCACCGCCAGATAAAAATACCTTCATGGAAGGAAATTGATTTTCCTGAAAATACTTCGTAGCAATCATTGCTTGATACATAGTTGGCACAAAAAGAGAAATTGTCGTTTGATATTGGTTCGTTGCTTGTAGTGCCTCTTCTGCATCAAATTTATCGCCAATAATGACGGTTCCTCCCGCCATCAGTAAGGGAATGCATAAAGCATTTAAGCCACCAGTATGAAACATCGGCATATAATTTAATGTCCGATCTTGAGCATGTAAACCCCAGCTAATAATAGTATTCATGGCATTCCAATTGACCGACTGAAAGGATAACACTACCCCCTTTGGCTGACCCGTCGTGCCTCCTGTATAAATCATTAACCATGGATCATTCACATCCACGTCTTGCCTACTTGGTTGTATCTCCTTCTCATGCTGGCTAACATGAAGTGAAAACATTTTTTCTAAAACTAAGGGACAATGACTATCCTCTTCGTATAATAGGATAGCAGGAGTCGCATCCTCCAAAATTTGTGTTAGCTCCTCCTTGCTTAAGCGCCAATTTAACGGCACATAAATGAGCCCACGTAGCCCACAGGCAAATAAAACAGCAAACAATTGGATATGATTTTTCGCAAAAACAGCGACTCTACTTCCTTTTTGTAGCTGCTGCCGTTCGAAAAATTGACTCCATTTGCCGATTTCCTCAGATAATTGCTGGTAGGTCCATTGTTCCTTTGAAGTTAAATTAATCAAGGCGATGTGGTGAGGAGTTAAAGCTGCACGTTTTAAAATCCATTCTTGCTCAACAAACATCTTGACTACCCCCTATCACATCATAATTGCGCCATCCACATGCAGAGTATGCCCATGAACATAGGAGGCCTCATCAGATGCTAAAAATAAATAGGCATTGGCAATATCACGTGGTGTCCCTAGGCGTTGTAGGGGGACGATTGATCGCATTTGAGCCAAAATATTTTCAGGCATTTTTTTGACCATATCTGTTTCTGTAAAGCCAGGTGCCACTGCATTAACATTAATCCCCTTACGCCCTAATTCCTTCGCCCATGTTTTTGTCATACCTACAATCGCTGCTTTTGTCGCTGCATAATTGGTTTGACCAACATTGCCATATACTCCACTAACTGAGGATGTATTTATAATTTTGCCTCCACCTGCTGCCACCATATAGGGAATGACCTCCTGTGTACAATGGAAGACACCTGTCAAATTGACATCTAGCACCTGCTGAAATTGTTCCTCCGTCATTTTTGTCAGCATGGCGTCTTGTGTAATCCCCGCATTATTCACTAAAATATCAATCCGTCCTGCCTGTTCGATTACTGCCGTCACCAGCTGATTAACGCTCTCTCTACTTGCAACATCTACTTGTATAAATACAGCATTTTCGCCTAGTTGTTGTGCTGCTAGAATGCCTGCTTTATCGTCATAATCGGCGATAAATACCCATGCCCCCTCCTCGATAAAACGCTCAGCAGCCGCATAGCCAATACCATTTGCAGCGCCTGTAATGATAGCTACTTTATTGTTCAAACGCATACTGTCTTCCTCCAATTTCTAAAAAGGCTTCAATTTCAGCTGTCAATTGTGCTAAATCATCGATCAAAGGCGAATGCCCACAATCTTTTAGGCTTACAAACTGTGCTGTTTTGCCTAAATCATGTAATAACTCTGCATTCATTTCCTCTGTAATCACCAAATCACGATCCCCTCGTAGCACTAGAATTGGGATATGAAGCAACATGGCCTCCCGAGAGCCTTTTGCCACCTCATTGTCAACAGCGCTTATATTAAATGTATTGAGTGCATGATATACTTCTGCTAAATTGCGCTGTGTAAGCATATCCTCTACATATTCTCGATATTTTCCTTCGTTTGGTCGATGATGCGTATAAATTAATGCATTCCATATAGACTGTAAGCCTTCCGCATTTTTTGCATCGTAGAAGCCTTGAATAAGCTTTGTTTTGGATGTATCCACCAATACCTCCTCATAATGATAGGCTCGTTTAAAGGAGGCTGGATTACCTGTTCCTAAATCCGTGTAAAATGGATAGCCACGTGTAGAAGCAGACGCAAGTAAAATTAGCCGTTGACAGTGTCCTGGATAATTTGTTGCAAACTGCATACAGACAGCTCCACCTGTTGACCAGCCAATCATATCAAAGCTTTGCAGTTGCAGTGCATCCACAAATAGCTTGAGATCATCACTAAAATCTTTAATAGCAGTGATTGGCTTAAGATAGGATGATTCACCAAAACCACGTAAATCTATTGCGTAAATGGTGTATTTCTCGTCTAATGCATCCATCAGAATATCCCAATGCTTAGAAGATGTCATATTGCCATGTACCAACACTAAAGGATGATCTCCACCTGATCGCTTACGATAGGCCATTGTTTCTCCATTTGCTAGTTGAATCATTTTTACCATGCCATTTCCCCCTTATCCCCAACGTATTGTGATAGCTCCCCATACATAGCCAATGCCAGCACTAACAAGGGTCACAATATCGCCTGCTTGAATTTGATTTTGCTCCTGCGCTAGCTGTAGAGACAAAATTTGATCAATCTGGCCAATATGTCCATAGTCTTGCAAATAAATAGACTGCTCCTGCTGTAAGCCAAGCTCCGTTAAAATATAATCATGTGCAGATCTTTTCATATGCAACATCGCTAAATAGTTTAGCTGATCGTCACTGTATCCACTTTTCGCTAAAGAACTGCGAATGACCTTCAAAAAATTGCTTAAAGATTTTTGTTCTAGCCGCTCCTTCATCCCAATGGGGTCCAAAACGTCAAGCTTATATAAATTTTCGGTTAAATGGGTTGGGGTTAATGGATTTTTCGTTCCCCCAACTGGCACAACTACATCCTCTGAGAAAGAACCATCCGTTATAATATCTGCCTCTAGTAGCAAATTTTTTTCATAGTTTTTTTGTAATAACATGGCCCCTCCACCAGCCGCTAAATTGTACATAAAGCGCGTTCGTGGATTGCTGTAATCGATAAAATCAACATTGCGATAACCACCTGCTAACAGAATGGTTCGTATCGTGTCATCTGAGGCCATTAGGCTTTTCGCCACTTTCAGCGCCATGATTGTAGTGCCGCAGCGTAATTGCACATCAAATGCCCATGCATTAACTGCACCAAGCTCCTCCTGCATTTTAATGGAGGCTGTCCAGAGTGGATATTCCTTATGTTCCTCCCCCATATAGATGACTACATCAATATCCTTAGGGTCTATATTCGCTTTTTGAATCGCCTCCTGTGCTGCCCATATACCCATTTGCACGGTATGATCAGACTTATCAGGGATTGGCTTTTCATGAATGCCCATTTTTTGACGGATAATGGCCTCAGGAATATTGGAAAGAGCCGCAATTTCCTGCGACGCCATCTTCTGTTGAGGTAGATAAATACCTGTACTAACAATACCAACTGTCATTCAAATCGCTCCTTTTCATGAGGCAAGGGACCTGTCGTTTTTCGTTGCTTTAGCCTTCCTCGCCACTTCCAATAGAGCAATCTTAATGAGCCAATAATACCTTTTGGGAAGAAGATAACGGCTAAAATATAGAGAATCCCGAAGAAGATAATCCAACGTTCGAAAATAGGATAATCTCGTGCAAGCCCCGACAGTGCATGTTGCGCATATTCAATGACCGCCGAGCCTAATAACGGCCCCACTAAAGTACCCACTCCACCGATAATCGTCATTAACAACGCATCCAGCGTAATATCCATGGCCATCACACTCGTGTTAACGAAGCGCAATGACACTGCATATAAGGAGCCAGCAAAACTTGCTACAATGCCTGCCACAACTGAGGCAATGACTTTATAGTGCAACGTATTAAAGCCTAATGATTTCGTCCGCTGTTCATTTTCACGAACGGCAATTAAAATACGGCCTGTTGGTGAATTAACAAAGCGGTAGAGCGCCAAAAAGATGACAACCAAGCTTGCTAGCACAAAGAAATAGAAGGTCATTCGATCTCTAAATAGATCAGGTGCTCTGAATGTAAAGCCATCATTGCCATACGTAACAGAGCGCCACTTTTCAGCTAAGACTAAAAATAACCCCGAAAAGGCTAGTGTCAGCATCGCAAAAAAATGACTTTTTAAGCGTAAGGTTAATAAACCTACTAAAAAGCTAATGAAGCCTGCTAGTACCATACCAATCACGATGGACAGTACAAAGATCAAGAGTGTGTGATCCATCTGCTTAAGCATGACTGCTGTTGTGTAGGCACCAATGCCGAAGAACATGGCGTGCCCAAAGGAGACGATGCCTGTATAGCCTAGTAAAATATCATAGCTCATTGCCAATATCCCAAAAATAAAGATTTGTGTGAGTAAAATAAGTAGTGTCCTTGAATCATTGACAAAAGGAAGGATAATAAAAATGACAAGTAACAGGATAAAAGCGAAAGCGCGTAAAGATATTTTGTTGTTCATGATGTCCGCTCCTTTCGCATCGCAAACAGCCCCTGAGGACGGAAAATTAAAACGATGGCCATTAAAATCATATTGACCGCCAGTGACAGCACAGGGACATAATAAGCCATAAAGCTACCTGCTAGCCCTACTAAAATCGCTGCAAGCAAGGAGCCGGAAAAACTACCCATACCGCCAATTACCACAACAATAAAGCCTAATATGGCATACTCCATGCCCATTTCCGCATAAATCACACCTGAATAGGGAGCCATCAACATGCCACTAAGTGCCGCCAGAGCAGCGCCCACCATAAAGACGTATAAAAATACACGCTTAATATGAATACCGAGAGCCTGCGCCATTTCCTTATCCTGCACCCCAGCCCGAACGATCAAGCCAATCTTCGTGCGCTTCAGCATGTATTGGAAAATACCAAAAATCACAAACCCTATGACAATAATAAATAAACGATATTTAATGATGATCACATCACCAATTTCCCAGCTACCTGCTAAATAACTTGGTGTTTTTACTGCCACCCCATTTGGTCCAAAGACCACCTTAATAAGCTCCTGCAAAACGAGCATCAGCCCTAAGGTAATTAATATTTGCTGAATATGATTGCCGTAAACAGGCGTAATAATGAATTTCTCTGTCAGCAGTCCAAGCAACGCTCCAGTCACAATCGCGCCTATAATCCCAACGATAAAACTTTCTGTCAACATATAGGTAAAGATGCCCGCATAGGCCCCCCAAACAAATAGCCCACCATGCGCAAAATTCAATACATCCATTAAACCGAAAATTAATGTCAAACCAGCTGCTAGCAGAAAAATTAACATCCCAGTGGCCAAGCCATTAATGATTAAATTGACCAATAGCTCCAATGATAGTCACCCCCCTCTATCCAATGCCAAGATACTTGCGTTTTAGCTCTTCATCATCAATCAAATCCTGCATATTGCCCGAATTTACAGTTCTACCATCATCGATTAATGTATAGGTATCACCAATTCGACTAGCCATTATAAAGTTTTGCTCCACTAGCACAATGGACGTTTTCTTTTTCATTTCCACAATTGCTTCCATCACTTTTTCCACAACTATCGGAGCAAGTCCCTTGGAAGGCTCATCTATCAATATTAATTGGCTATCATGGATAAAGGCTCTAGCCATGGACAGCATTTGCTTTTGACCACCGGATAAATGCCCACCAGCCTTTTTCCAAAACTTCTTTAAGTCAGGAAACAGCTCTAGCACATATTGCTGTCGCTCTAATGTGGCTGTATCCTCCTTGCGCATCGCTACCTTCATGTTTTCCTCTACCGTTAAATCTGCAAAAATCCCTTGATTTTCAGGTACATAGCCGATTCCTAATTTCGCCACCTTATAGGTAGGACTTTTTTTAATCGATTGGGAGCAAAAGGCAATGTCCCCCTTTGTTGCAGGCGTTAAACCCATTATTGTTTTCAGGGTGGTCGTTTTCCCTGCGCCATTGCGTCCGAGCAGTACAGTAACCTGCCCCTCCTTCGCTTCAAAATTAACGCCCTGCAAAATATGATATTGACCAATGTGCGTGTGAACCTCATTTAATGTCAGTAAGGTGGTCATCATACAGCCCTCCTAAATATGCATGTTGCACAGTATCATTATTCATAATTTCTTCTGGTGAGCCATCTGCCAATAGCTGACCATTGAACAACACCATAATAGAATCCGATAAATCCAAAATCATATCCATTTTGTGTTCAATGAGCAAAATGGTTTTATCCCCCTGCTGTTTTATGCTTCGAATAATTTCTAAAATCGTAGGTACTTCTTCTAATGACATCCCTGCAGTTGGTTCATCGAGCAGTAGAATTTCTGTATCTAACGCGAGTAGCATGGCAATCTCAAGCTTTCTTTTCTCTCCATGGGATAGCATTGTTGTCAGGGCATCTCGTTTATTGTCGAGTAACACAAGTGCCAATAACTCCTCCGCTTTGTCCGTCATCGCCTGATAGCTTTTGTAATGGCGGAATAGCTGATAACGAATTCTCTCCTTGGATTGAACAGCTAAACGAACATTTTCGAGAACCGTTAAGTTTGGAAAAACATTGGTAATCTGAAAAGATCGTCCCAATCCCATTCGAGTTCTTTCAATGGCCGACTTTTGTGCAAGTGATTGCCCTTTAAAATAAACATCACCCGCAGTTGGCTTTAGCTCACCACTAATCAAATTAAAGAAGGTTGTTTTCCCAGCACCATTCGGCCCAATAATGGACTTTAAATGCTTCTCAGGCATTTGAAAATTAACGCCATCTACAGCCGTATGTCCCCCAAAACGAATTGTTAAATTATCTGTATATAATATAGGCTCCATTCTCTACTCCCTTCCTTCTCACATTTATGTAGAGAGACAGCTATGCTGCCTCTCAATTCTTTAATTCATAACGGGAGGTGCTGTCTCTTCAGGACTAAGCTCCCGAATAAGTACTGGTACTGGATAATCCACACCATCTTGTTGCTCTAAGCGAATCGAATACATCGATTGGAGAGCCTGGTGATCCTCTTCACGGAATGTCATCGTCCCTTTTGGTGTTTCAAAGGACATACCTTCCATAACGTCAATTAACTTGTTGGCGTCTGCATCCCCATCCGATTGTTTCAATGCCTCCACAATAGCAATCGCCGCAGACATGCCGCCAGGCGTAAATAAGTCGGGCACTTCATTGAAACGTTTTTGATGTTCATCTACTAGCCATTGATTGACATCATTTTGAGGAAGTGTATGATAATACACCGAGAAGCCTTCCATCCCAACCAATGGGTTCATAAATTGAAGCGCAATAATATCCGGCGCACCCGTCGAAATTTTAATGCCCTTTTCTTGAATTTTAAGATCTGCAATTTGATTCCATGGTGAATTTGCCCCCGCCCAAACCACAAACAAATAGTCTGGCTTCGTATCAATCACTTTTTGCAAATTGGACGTAAAATCTGTTGCAGCAGGATCTGCATATTCCTCTAGTACAATTTCAGCCCCTAATTTCTCCGCTGCTGTTTTAAAGGCATTCACACCATCCCAGCCAAACGAATAATCTGGCGCAAATGTAGCAATCTTCACACCTTTGCCTGCAATAGCCGCTGCCGCTGCATAGGCATCCTGTGATGAATTACGACCTGTTCGGAAAATATACTCATTGAACTCTGAACCTGTAATACTGTCAGCCACTGCAGGCTCTACCACCATAATTTTTTCATACTCCTCGGCAAGCGGTAGAACAGCGAGCGTATCACCCGAGCTTGAAGAGCCGACTAAAAAATCAACCTGATCATCTTCTAAAAGCTTTGTCGCTTTTTGTACAGCCACCTCGGGCTTTGTTTCGGTATCCTCATATACAATTTCTATTTTCTTACCATTGACCTCCATCGTGCCGCCTGTTGCATACTCAATTCCTAAATCAAATCCTCGCTGCGTCTGCTTCCCATATGACTCAAGCGCCCCAGTTAACGATGCAAGCACACCAATCTTAATTGTGCCGCCTTCCGCAGTAACCGCCTTCGTCTCCCCATCAGAAGAATCCGCTTCCGTTGCGCCGTCTTTCGTATCCCCATTACAAGCCACCAACACCACAGCCAACATCACTAAAAGAAACCAATACCACTGCTTCCTCATCCCATATCCCCCTTCAAAATAAGCTCCCTAGAAAGCGCTTTCTTGCTATGACAACACTATATAAAAGTCCAGTTACAGATTAGTTACAAGCTAGATGGCTCAAATATGAGCCACCTAGCTCTGTCCCGAAAATGGAGCGAAGCAGAATGGCAACTAAAACAACATTTCTTAAAACAAAAAGCAAGAATGTTTAGAAATCAACATTCTTGCTTTTTAGAGTCCACATCTATTTTTTTCTTATAATTCGTTTCTCTTTCCCTACTGCATTAATTGCAGTGATACATCGGATTCTTATTGCTCTTTTCCTTCTACATAACTTTATACCCCTAAATAAAGATGACTTTTAATCGTACGCTTCATGATAACCATTCCTGTTGCAACATACTATACAATAATGAATCTCGCCAAACGCCATCTTTCATTAACATGTTTTCACGTAATATTCCTTCTTTTGACATTCCTATTTTTTCTAACACTTTAGATGATCCAATATTTCGAGGGTCGCATGTTGCATAAATACGATGGAGCTTTAATGTTTCAAAGCCGAAAGTCATCATCAATTTAGCACTCTGCGTTGCTATTCCCTTACCCCAATAATCAGGGTTCACGATATAGCCAATTTCCCCGACTTCATTTACAAAATCCCTAATCATGATTTCTACCGCACCTATTAATGTTTCTTGATGAATAATAGCAAAAACATATCGTTCCCTTGGTGTTTGTGTTGCTTCATCGAGAGCATCCTGAATGAATTCTTTTGTATCCTCTTCTGAATTCGGTCCCCATGTTTGATACCTACAAACAACCTCCTGAGAGGCATATTTATGCACATCACCCCAGTCTTGCTGCCTGAATTCTCTTAAAAATAATTTATCATTTGCAAGTATCACTTTAATCCATCGCTCCCTCTACACGATTCAACCATTCACTCATCAGCTCGGTAAACAATTCAGGTTGCTCGATCTGCAAATTGTGGCCTGCTCTATCTAAAATGGCAAAGCTTGCTCTGGGAAACTTCTCTAGAAGTGATAACGCGTCCTTATAGCCAACCACAGAATCTTGTTTACCCAGCAAAAAGAGACTTGGCTTATCAAAGGACTTTTCGTCAACGGCAAAGGAAAATCCGTAGCTTTGTTGAATTTTTTCTAAAAATGCCTGATCCGCTAGATTACACCCTGCCAACACCTCTGTTGAATAACGCTCCCAATTATAGGCATCTAAGACAACTTGATTAGCCATAAAGTCATCTTGCTCCTGCTGACTTAATGTTGATAAAAAAGCCGTATCTGCTTGTACAATACAATGCGGTGGTACTGTACGTTGTTCTTTTTCAGGAATGATGAGAGGACAAATAAAGGCAGTACCTAAAAGTTGATCCACTGATTTCCTCATAATACCGCGCGCTAAATAGCCGCCATAAGATTCACCAACTAACAAGTATGACTCTTGCGGAATAATTGTGTGTATCAATTCGATAATCGCTTCTAGCATTTCATCCGAGTTCTGAATCGATGAATAGTCTGTTGTCTTCCCCATTCCGGGAAGATCCACATAAATACGTTTCCATCCTTCACGTTCTTTAAATACAGGCTCCATACAGCCCTTCATCAAACGATGATCAGGAGAAAAACCATGAAGCATGATGATAGGTACCCCTGTTCCAATCATTTCATAGTAAATATTCGCTTTACTTGTCTGACAAAATGGCATTGTTGTTCCTCCAAATAGGTTACATTTTTTTATCGTTTATATATGTGGGAGCTGGTTAACACGGTTTATGAGCATGTCTACCCTCACTTAGCGCGCTTTGACTACTCTTAGGAGTGCCTCTCCCCTCAATTAGGAGCACTTTCATATTACTTAGGAGCAGTTCGAATCACTTCGCTTAGCCTAAACAACACTGGCTAACCCATTATTAAGTCATAGACTGACATGGTGGATTCCATCGGGGTTGTGTTAAGCTCTTGTTGTAATTGCTGGACACATTTTTCATACCATTTTAAGGCCAGGGAGCGGTTTTGGAGTTGATAGTGGCTGTACATGAGCAGGCGATACGCTTCCTCCCAGAGTGCATCCTCGCGTAGCATCTTCTCTGCGAAAAAAATGGCTTTTTTATATTGCTGTTGCCTTGTTGCATTTTGTGCCAATCGTTCCAAAACTTCTATATATAAAAATTGTAGCTTTTCACGGTCCTGTGTAAGCCAGTCGATTTGCTTTTTTTCTGCATAGAGCACGTCCGTATAGCTCGCTTCTGCTAATAAGAGCCACTCATTGGACAGCTGTGGATCAAATTCGTCCATTCCTAAGCTGTAATAATAGTGAAAGCGTTCGATATCCATTTGGAGAAAAGCAATATTTTGTAACTGATACATATTATTTTTCCGTTGAATGAAAAAGCTCTCTTGTCTCGCATGTCGTTGTGGCTCCAACACTTTGAGCAACGTATTTAACACCACCTTAAAATCACGATCCAAGGACTCGACACTACGATCGGGCCATAATGCCTGTGCTATTTCTTCCTTTGGTGTAAAGCGATGGCGATGGCAGTAAAGATACACGAATAATTCCTTGGATTTATCACGTTGCCATTCTTTGTCTTCCAGCTTTCGTTGTGTACGAATTAAATTTAAACTTCCAAAAAGATTCATTTGTATTTCATCATGCGGATAACTAATGCTATCCTCGACCTGAAAATGATTTTGCAATGCTAATATAGCTGGATGCACCATCTGGCATTTTTGACTAAATTGCAATAGCTCGTAAAAAACCATTCGATTGCTCGGACCAAGTATCGTTGGCCTCTGTAAGAAGTATTCATAGCCATTTGAGACACATAGTTGTGCAAACTGTTGAAAATACTGTTGAAACGGCTTCTTATTACACTCTTTCAGGGCAATCATTGATTGATAAAATAACACATGCATCAAGCCATTGCGATCACCGCACTCCTGAAATAGTTGCTGTGTCTTCTTTAATAATTGCTTCGCTCGCCCTATTTCTTGCTCAGAAAGTATTATTTTTACTTCTGCTAAAAGAATAAGCGCTGTCATCCAAGCATCTTGAACTTGCTCAGTTTCCTGTAAGCCCAGTGCTAAGTATTTCTTAGCCGCTACCATATCTCCTAACGAATGTTTGACAATGGCTAACCCCATATATGGCTCAGCCTTCACACGAGAAATATTAATGGCATTCATGAGGGTCAATGCTTTTTCATAGGCTTGACATGCCCCCTGATGATCTGGGAAATCCACTAACAGCAGGGCATGAGCCTTTCTGATATAGCCAACCGCCTCTATGAAAATAGACTTCTCTTTTATTCCTCTTCGAATGCCATGTTGGGCAGCATACCAGGCTTCTTTGCCCTGACCTAACAATGCATAAACGAAAGCTGCCAGCAATTCACTTTCTCGATGAGTTGCAACAAGCTGAGGCGGTAATTCAAGTCGCTGCGCTAATAACTCTTGGGCTTCCTGTAGTTGTCCTGTTCGAAGTAAAACACGCACATCGACATTCGCTCGTTGTATGACATTCTCTGGCAATGCAACGTCCTCCATAAAGAGCTGTGCACCCTTGGCCTTCCCTAGATTCACTAAATTTTCAGCATATTGCCGTTGTAGTTCTAGTAATTCCTCTTTGTGCAATGGTGTATGTTTCGCTAGCTCTAATGCTTTCTCGAGATATGGCTCTGCTAAAGCAGGTTGAATGGTGTCTAAGTAAATATGGGCTATCCCAGCTTGTGACTTTGTCATAAATAGGTGATCCCGCTGCTGCTGTGCGAGGATTGCACATTTTTCATAGGATTGTTTTGCTTTTTCATAATAAGCTCGGTAGCGATGACATTCACCCTCAAAATAATTTAATTTATAAAATTTATCTTTTTCCTGTGCACTAAATCGATTGATTTTTTCGAGTAACCATTCAAATTGACCAGCATGTACGATTGATGCTGCATGAAGCTGTAGTAGCTCTCCACAAAAGTGATGATCATTTGTTTTAAAGGCATGATACAGGACAGCTTGAATATTTTGAAGTTCTCCATAATACAATGCTGCTTGTTTATGAAGATCCGCATGTAGACTTGGAAACTGTCGCCATTTCATTCCTAAAAATCGACTAAACAAAGCATGAAAACGATAGTAGCCATCTGTTGTCACAGGTTGAATAAATAAATGACGCTGAGTTAATGCATTCAGCATTTGCGCGATCTCAGCGCCATAAAAAGCTTCCAATAGCTCCACAGAAAAGGTAGGAAAAATCGCTAATTTTAAGATAGTCTCTTGCTCAGTAGCAGTCATCCTACTATAAACTTCCTCTGATAAATATGTGAATAGCTCATTTGTGGGAATCCTCAGCCAATGATCTAACGAAGCATGATGCCATTGCTCTGCCAATAAAGAGACACTAATGGCCCAGCCTTCAGTGATCTCTAATACCTTTTTAATTTCAGCCTCGGATAAATGTACATCTACGTATTCTTCAAAAAACACCGAAATTTCCTCAGCCGAAAATGCTAGTTCGTCCTCTTTCATAACCAGCCATCTTTTTTGCAGCCTTAGTTTCCTCATAATATCCCAATTGGGTAGTGTTCTTGAAGCAATAATAAAATGAATGCTAGGTGGAGCAAATTCAATAATTTTTTCCATGAAATAATTAATAGGAAAAACATGGTCTACTAGGTGAAAGTCATCTATCACGATAAGAAGAGACTCGTCTATATCACAGAGGCAATTGATAAATAGCTTATACCAACGATTGAGCTCATCCATTTTAGGAAAGCGTGATAATTGATCCCACCCATCAAATGTATGACCAAATTTCGGTATGACACGCTGTATACTGAAAATGAGATGTCTCAAAAAGGGTAATAAATTATCATCTTCATCAGAAATACCATACCAAGAAAATGTACTTGATTCGGTTGCAAGAAATTGAGTTAGAATGGTTGTTTTACCATACCCAGCACCGCTATGCAAAAAAGTACAAGTATGGTGACGACTTTTCTTTAGCGTTCGCATTAGTGTTGCTCTATTAATACAATGCGTGGATGGATTGGGCGCCATACATTTTGATTGAATAATAATATCTGCTGTCATCTAAACATAACCTCCATATTTTGTAAGGTTACAAAAATTTCTACAAAAATTCAGATTATTAAATTATTGACAGTTTACCATATTTTTTATGTATTTTTATAGATTTTATCCCCATTTTTTGTTTGAGGGATGGAAGTAGAATTTAGTTGGTATTTTCTTCCTAATTTTAGTATCCTGTTATATTACTAAAATTTAGAAGGAAAGTGGTTAAATGAACCGTCTTTAAATATAGAGATTATACGAGTTCCGATTATAATGGACATTAAATTAAACTGCTTTACCGAGCGAATGAATTTGAGTGAAGTATGGATATGTGGTTATTGCAATTCCAAAAGACTTAGTACCATTTATGAAAGAAAATTTAACAGTGGCAACTAGAAAGGCTATTCTTGCTATAAAGGAAGCATTAATTTTAGCAAAAAGTTAGACTCAAAAAAATTCCCGATTATCAACTCAATGATAATCGGGACCATTAGCTACAATTATAGTAATTCTTTACGTAATTCAGCAGCTGATTTTGGCGAAAGCAGGCTGTATGGGATATCAAATACTGTTTTCGCTCCTTTATCACCCGCTTGACTTAAACGGTGTGCTGCACGTGCATAAGCCACTAATACGCTAGATGTAAAGTTTGGATTACTGTCCAGTTTTAATGAGAATTCGAGAATTTGTTTATCGTTTGCACCACTGTCACCACTGCGAATGACAAAACCACCATGTGGCATACCAGTATGATTTGCTTTAAATTCATCTTCAGAAATGAAGTTCACTGTTGTGTCATATTCATCGAAATAGTTAGGCATTGTGACAATTTCTTGTTCAACCTTTGTTGCATCTGCACCTTCTTCTAATACAACCCAACATTCACGTGCATGTTTTTCACGTGTTGTTAGTTCAGGGTTTTCACCGTTACGAACTCGTTCTACCGCTTCTTTAATCGGTAATGTGTATTGAACAGCATTTTTTACGCCTTCAATACGACGAACAGCATCTGAATGTCCCTGACTTAGGCCATCGCCCCAGAATGTATATGTTGTACCAACTGGTAATACCGATTCTCCAAGTAGACGATTTAAAGAGAATAGACCTGGATCCCAACCAACTGAGATAACAGATACTTTACCAGATTTTTGTGCCGCTGCATCTACAGCATCGAAAAATTCAGGAATTTTCGCATGTGTATCGAAGCTATCAATTGTATTAAACCATTGTGCAAAATGTGGACCTTGCTCTGGTAAATCTGTTGCAGAACCGCCACATAAAATCATAACATCAATGTCGTTTTGGAATTTTTCAGCGTCATCTACTAAATATACGCTTGCATTGCTTGCTACGTTTACTGTTGAAGGATCACGTCGTGTGAACACTGCTACTAATTCCATATCTGGATTTTGTGAAATGGCATACTCCACACCACGTCCTAAATTTCCATATCCTACAATACCTACTCGAATTGCACTCATTAAAAATTCCTCCTAACGATTTCGCGACTTTGTGAAAACTTTCACGTTAAATCTAATTACAATAATACTTCGTGTTAGAAAAATTCACAATAGTTTGAGTATGAGTTTTTAAAAAGAATTTATATCAGTTTTCTATGGTTTTTATCCCATAATGGTATGAATACGGTTACAAATCACTAAATTTTCCATGAACCTTAAAGTTATTGTAAAAGCCTTGTAAATAACGGCTATTTTCCCACCTAGTCTTGTACAATAACTGTAACGACAAAAGGGGGCATGTTGAATGAAAAGTACTGGTTACTCATCAAGGACAGCATTGGCACAAGGAGAACTACTTGCATTCCATATGACACAAAACTCAATGAACAAGCATAGTGAATCGATACAAAGTGGCAGTAAGCAACAAGGAGATTTTCCAACAAATAATCATTTATGTATCGGTGTTTTACCTTTTGACGTTTTAGAAAACATCCCTGACCTCTCCATCCAAAAAAACAAGGTAAATGAAGTGGACTTTTACCATAGTGGTAAGGATATCGCTCGCTGGTTAATTAAAAAAAGTGAATACAACAAAAAAGGATTTGACTTCATTTAAAGAAGTCAAATCCTTTTTAATTTATAACTTATAAAATTGAATTAATTCCCTCAGCTGATCTGCACTAATAGGCAACCTTTATGGAATGGTTGTTTTCATAGTATTTCCTGTGCAAGCTGTGCGAGACGGTTTTTATCAATAATTTGGTAGCCTGTCTTACGCTTTTCCAATATCCTCTCTTCACAAAACTGTGCCAAAACATATAGTAAATGGCGATAAGAGACCCCTAAATATTCGCAGATTTCCGTATGTTTTTCCTTGTAGACACCTTGGTCGGCTGATAATTGGATAAAGGCTGCTAAGCGATTTTCCAGCGGATAGGCCTGATTTTGTGTATATTTAGATGTCATTTTTGTCGCTTTTTCCCCTAAAAATACACAAAGTCTACGTAAAAACAAAGCATCCGCAAGTAACTTCTCCTTACATGACTGTGTAATCGAATAGCAAATTGTTTTGGTGACGGTTTGTATCCCCTTTGTATACCTAGCCTCATTTAACAATTCAATTTCCCCCATAAAAAGAGGAGCTTCTAGGTATTCAATAAGTGAAACCTTCCCATTTTTATGTGTCATATAGAGCTTCGCCTTTCCTTCTATCATGTAATACACGGTGTCTGGAAAGGAGCCTTCCTGGAAGATCCACTCCCCCTTGTCAAACTGGCGGACTTCTAAATAGGGATTGATATCAAATGAGAAAAAATCATCGATCGGATATTTTTCAAGATAATGGGTACGGGCTTCAGCTGTTAAAATATGCATTTTTTACTCTCTCCTATAAAAAATATGAGATATCTCACATTATTGTAGCGATGAACATGCTATTATTCAACATAGTTAATGGAGGTACGGAAATTATATGAACAATCAACGATGGCTTTCTCAGAATTTCTTTACATTTTTTATCACTTGGGGCATTTTCTTACCCTACTGGACAGGTTGGCTGGTGGATGCGAAACATCTAACCGTCTCGCAGGCAAGTGTAGTGATGGGCTGTGGGCTCCTAGCTCGTGCCACATCCAATCTCTTCTTCTTCCCAACACTTGCAAAATACGTACACAATAAACGACTCATTACAATTTTAGCAATAGGCTCGTTGCTAACTGCCTTGCTCTATATTCCAAGCTCAGGCTTTACAGCATTATTAATCGTGACCATTTTATTTAGTGTTTTTTACCCAGCGCTATTACCTGCTGTGGAAAGCAGTGCTGCTACGCTTGTGCAGTATGGCAATATTCATTATGGTAAAAGCCGTTCCTATGGTTCATTTGGCTTTGTCATCGCTGTTTTAATTATTAGTATGCTGACAGGCATTTTTGGAAAGAACATCATCTTTTGGAGCATGATTATAGGGTTGGTGGGCATGTTACTTATGCAACAATTAGCAACACCAAAGGAATTACTCGTAGTACCAACAAAAGAACAGCGTGCAAAATCATTGTCGATGAAAACACTATGGACTATCAAAGGCTTCCCGATTGTTTTATTCATCGTGATCTTGCTACAGGGTGCACATGCCTCCTATTATAGCTACGGTTATATTTATTTAGAAGATTTACAGGTTGATCCATTCTATATGGGTATGATTATTAATATCGCTGTTATTTGCGAAATTCTTTACTTTATGAAGGCTGATACGTTATTGACGAAATGGCGCTCATCATCCTTATTACTCTTAGCAGCGAGCGGCTCTTCCCTACGTTGGTTACTTATCTTTTTGTTCCCAAATGTCTGGGTATTTATCGCTTCCCAAACCTTGCACGCATTATCCTTTGCATTAGCACATTTTGCCTTTATTCGCTACTTAACAAAAGCGCTACCAAAGGAACAAATCCCCAATGCACAAGGTTTATACTCTGCATTAGCTATGGGCTTAAGTACCGCCATCCTTACATTTTTAGGTGGCTATTTATACGAAATATCACCAGGTCTGTCCTTCGCAGCCATGCTCATTTGTACAATACCAGCCATCGCTATTTTGCTAATGACACGCAAAAAATATCAATATTAAACAAAAAGCAGGTGGAGAACTTCTCACCTGCTTTCTTTATTTCGGATAATAGGAAAAACCAGGATATTTTACAACTGGCCATTTTTCTTTTCTGAGCGCCTCAAGCAGCTCAGGACCGACCTGTAAATTACTTTGCACCAATTCTGTCGGCGTTAACGCCATCCATTGATTTAAGGATACATCCTGGAATCGATCACTTTTAAACATTTCTAAAAACCATAATGGCTCTGTTCCGGTGTTTTCAATATAATGCCCCGTGGCAAATGGTACATAGCCAACATCTCCCGCCCGATAATCAAATGTTCGAGCCGTTCCATTTCCTGTGAAAACTGTCATACGTCCTTTTCCTTGCAGATAATATTGCCATTCATCGTTGTTAGGATGCCAATGCAACTCCCGCATCGCCCCTGGCTCAATTTCCACCAGTGCAGCCGCGATATTTTTAGAGATTGGGAAATTAGTCGAATCGACAATGCGCACACTGCCTCCAGGTGTTTTTAATGGTGGCTGTGCCAACAGACGATGTTTAAAGGTTTGTGGAACCTCCCCATAAGGAGATTGCACTTTTTGAGAATCAATTGGCCCCGGAACCTGATCCTGATAAATATATACTTGTTCATTCGGGATGTGATCGAAAGCATTGATAGGAACCCCAAAATTCGCTGATAACACTTCTTTTGGCGTATGAGCAAACCAATCCGAAATTGACAGTGTATTCAGATCAGAGAAATGCCCATCATCAAATACTAATAAAAATTCACAGCCGTCCTCAAGTCCTTGAATGGAATGAGGAATGCCAGGTGGAAAATACCATAAATCACCAGGTCCCACATCCGCTATAAAGTTACAACCATTCTGATCAACAGCCGTAATGCGAGCATGACCAAGCAGCATATAAGACCACTCTGCCTGTTGATGCCAGTGCAGCTCACGTACGCCCCCTGGTGTCAAACTCATATTCACACCCGCCAAAGTCGTAGCAATCGGTAATTCACGAACCGTAATTTCCCGTGACCACCCACCTTGATTTAAGGTCATATGCGTGTCTGAAAACGAGAATCGTAAATTTGGAATCAAGCCCGCATCAGTCGTTGGTGGCACTAGCATATCAGGATTTTCGAGATCCCTCATAATATCCCGTGGCCCTTTATCCACCCCTCCAGCCCCATCACCTCGAATAGGCTGAGGCACCTGAAAATAACCCGGTGGCAAATTTTCCAATCATTCACCTCTTTATGTTTGTAATCAAAATAAAATACTTCTATTCTTCTAAAATGTATGGATAGACGGCTTGGATTATTCACTTTCTTTTCTGTCAGTGGGTTGGCTGACTAAGCATAGATACTTTATTGAGAGAGGAGCTTGCTACATTGATCACTTTTCGCTAATTTTGGAGCGGGTTCTTCAGTTGTTTGATCACTTCTCATCTACTTTGGAGCGGATTCCTTACTTGTTTGATCGTTTCTCAACCACTTTAGAGCGGGTTTCTCACTTCTTTGATCACTTTTAGAGCAACCTTCTCTCGTTTCCCTAACTTCAGGACAAGCCCTTATTTACTCTTTCGTCCAATAGCCTCCACCACACATTCATGTAGGATTTGTAAGCCTTCCTGTAATTCTTCATAGGTTGCATAGGCGTAGGATAGACGAATATGATGATGATCTTGTGGATCGTAGATATAGCCGGGATTGATTAATACTTGCTGCTGCAACAGCTTCATAAAGAAGTCTTTATCTACAAGCGGCTCATGAAACTTGAGCCAAATATAAAAGCCTCCCCTTGGTTTGCTCCAATTCGCCACATCTGTAAACTTCTCCTTTAAAAGCTGTTCCGTAAAATCGGCTCGCTCCTGTAATTGTTGACGTAATCCTGCGAGATGCTTTTCATATTTTCCTGATTGCAGCCAATGTAGGACAATTTCCTGAGAAATGGCACTTGAGCCATAGTCCGTTTGCATTTTTATATCGGCTAATCGCTCAATGACAGTGGTTGGACCGATGAGCCAGCCAATGCGTAACCCTGGGCTTAAGGTTTTAGAGACGCTGCCAATATAAAGAACTTGTCCGCTATTATCCATGGCCTTAAGCGGCGGTGATGCCTCTTCAAAAAGCAATTCATGATAAACATCATCTTCTACAATCGGAATCCGTGATGCCTGACAAGCTTCATATAGCTGTTCTTTTTCTCGTGTTGTCCATACATGACCTGTTGGATTATGTAAAGTAGGAATGGCATAAAACACGGCTTGTTTCTTTCGTTTCCTTTGCGCTAATGTTTGAGCAAGCTGTACATCACGTTCAATACTAATCATTTGCATGCCAACTGACTGAAAAGGGTGAACAGAATTTAAATAGGAGGTTGGCTCCTGAAACACAATAGACCCTTGCTCTAATAAGCCAACAGCAATTAATTGTAGTGCCTGAAGTGCACCTGAAACAATACAGACGTTTTGAGGCTCAGCAGGAATGCCTCTTTTTTGAACATATTTACAAATAGTTTTACGAAGCTGATCATTACCTTGTGGCGAAGAGTAGCCTAATGCTTTGGGTTGAAAGGATAGCTCTCGCAGTGAAGCTTCTATTTCCTCGGTAGGCAACAAACTGGGTGCTAGCTCTCCCGTTCCTAAACGAATTACATCCTCGCGCTGTTCGTATTCGTTAATTAATTGGATGGTGTGGTAGTTTGGCTTGTAGATGCTTGTTTCGATATAAGTTTGCCAATTCGGCTGTGTTTGTTGGATTAATGCATGCCAGGAATTGTGCGTAACATAAACACCAGAGCCTATCTTTGCTTCAAGAATGCCCATTGCTTTTAATTCCTCCAAAGCCTGCTGAACTGTGCTTCGATTCACATCGAACTGCATGGCCAGCTGTCTTTGGGTAGGTAGTTTTGTCCCTGCTGCCCAGTCTCCTCGCTCCACATTGGCTGTTATCCACTGTACAATCTGCTGCTGTAATGTATTATCACTTCTTCTATTCGGCTGCCAGCTCATGTTCCTTCTCCTTCCATGCAATAAAATTGGGTGGATAAAAAACCATCCAATTGGTCGTTTTCTTTTAGTTATACCATATCTAAAATAAGTAAAGAAAGGAGGAATGGTCATTGGAAGCTTTTCTTCATGGGATCATTTTAGCATTTGGACTCATTTTGCCATTAGGCGTACAAAATGTTTTTGTTTTTTCACAAGGTGCTACACAACCAAGTTTATTACGTGCTTTGCCAGCAGGTGTGACTGCTGCGATCTGTGATACACTGCTTATTCTACTTGCGGTATTCGGTCTGTCATTAATAGTTCTACAGTTTGAGTGGTTGCGTATCACTTTAATGACTATTGGTATCATTTTTTTACTTTACATGGGCTATAGCATTTGGCGTTCAAATCCAGCAAACACTGAAAATAGCGAAGCATTGCCTATAAAAAAACAAATTCTCTTCGCACTCTCTGTATCACTTCTAAATCCACATGCTATTTTAGATACAATCGGTGTTATTGGTACAAGCGCATTAAAATATAGTGGAACCGAGCAAATAATGTTCACTGTTGCTTGTGTGTTCATTTCCTGGCTATGGTTTTTCGGTCTCACATTGACTGGCGCCTCGTTCAAAAAACTAGACGGCTCTGGAAAATTGATGCGACTATTTAATAAATGCTCCGCCGTCTTTATTTGGGCAACAGCATGTTATCTCGCAAGTGGCTTATTTTAACGTACATAGAAAAAGCTCAGGAGGTAACCCTGAGCTTTTCTTTTATAGAGTAACAAATAAAGTGAGCTTTTCATTAAACAATGACGTCTCAATGGATTTTGCATGAGGCCATTGCTCACCATAATGAATAGCTTTAACTAATACATTTTCTTGTAATAAAGCTTCGTGCTGCTGAATCATGAAAAGTACCCCTGCACTACCATTAAAGGCAATCGATACATATTGCGCCACTGGTAGCTGCCATTTTTTTCGTGCATCTTGTATAGTACGAATCAATTCTCGTATTTGCCCTTCTTGTAGTAAGCTCTCTGTAAGTTGAACATTCATCAAGACACGGCAAGTGCCATCCTCCGCTAAAATATAATGGTCCTTGACGATTGATTCAGCTATTACATGTTCTCTTAATAATGTTAGCTGTTGACCGTCCATCATGAGATCCATAGTTTCATGATGTTGTAGCCTTTGTTTCTCTTCCTCTGTTAATGCCAACACATACTCTGTTACTTGATGAACCTTTGGACCAAATGCCGCTCCCGCTGTTTTAAAATTCAATTTATAATGCACGCTTTCATAGGCTGAAAAATCATGTGTCCATCTACAAGCTTTGATGTTTAACTCATCCTGAATGAGTTCGCTATAGGCTTGGTAATCCGACAGTTCACCTTTTAGGGCAACAATGAGTTCACTTAAAGGCTGCTTGACCTTTATTCCCTGACTATTGCGAATGCTACGTCCAAGTTCCACAACTGTTAAGACCGTTGCCATTTCTTGTTCAAGCTTCACATCCACTAGCTGATCGTCGAATAGTGGATATTCCTCAAGATGAACACTTTTTCCACATAGTTGACGGTAGATATCCTCTGCTATAAATGGTGTAAACGGTGCTATTAATTGACAAATGGATGTCAGTGCCTCGTAAAGTGTGCTAAATGCACCTCGTTTATCTGCTGTCATTCCATTTGCCCAAAATCTAGCACGTGAACGACGTATATACCAATTGCTTAATTCCTCCACCAATTGACCAATTTCTCTTGTAGCCTGTGTAAATTGATAATCATCCATAGAGGTTATGACAAGCTGGATAGTGTGATGTAAGCGGGACAATATCCAATGATCTAGCTGTGAACGTGTACCTGTATTTGTAGCATCATACGTAAAGTTATCGATCTGGGCATACATGTCATAAAATTTAAACGTATTGTCGAGTGTATCCACCAGCTTAGATTTCGCATCTAAGACAATTTTCTTCGAAAAACGCTTTGGATTCCATGGTGAGCTATCAACTAAAAATGCCCAACGTAGAGCATCTGCTCCATACTCCTGGATTAACTCAACAGGCTCTAATGCATTGCCTTTACTTTTGGACATCTTCTGTCCATGCTCATCGAGTACATGCCCTAACGATAGCACATTTTTATAAGGTGGTTTTCCTGTAAACAAGGTCGATACTGCTAATAAGCTATAGAAAAATCCTCGCGTTTGGTCGATGCCCTCAATGATCACATCTGCTGGAAACTGATGATGAAAGTTCGCTACGTCTTCAAAAGGATAATGCTGTTGGGCAAATGGCATCGAGCCACTGTCAAACCAAACATCGATAACTTCAGGTGTACGTTTCATGTCGCCCTGGCAGACAGGACAGGTACAGACAATGGCATCTATAAATGGCTTATGGAGCTCTAATTGTTCTTTGACAGCTCCTTTGGCTAATTGTTGTAGCGCTGCAACACTGTTAGGTGCCTCCTCATGATTGCAATCCTGACAAATCCACACATTGAGTGGTGTTCCCCAATAACGATTACGACTAATATTCCAATCCACTAAGTTTTCTAGGAAGTTGCCAAATCGTCCATCCTTAATATGGCTAGGGTACCATGTCACCTGCTGATTATTTTGTAAAAGCTGCTCTTTTAATGCCGACATTTTGATAAACCAGCTATCTGTTGCATAGTACAATAATGGTGAGTCACAGCGCCAGCAATGCGGATAGCTATGCTCATATTTTTCTTTAGCAAATAAAAGCTCTTTTGCTGCAAGCATTTTAATGATATCGACATCACAATCTTTCACAAATCGTCCAACAAGCTCAGGTACCGCTTCTGTATAACAGCCTTTAAGATCAACTACATTGACAAAGGACAAGCCATGTTGCTGCACCGTTTTATAATCGTCCTCTCCATAAGCAGGTGCTATGTGTACAATTCCTGTTCCACTATGCTCTGTCACATAATCTGCCATGACAACTGCATGCCCTTTATCTACCTTTACATAAGAAAATGGTGGTTGATAGGAAACACCCGCAAACTCATGCCCATCATGCTCACTTACTATTTCTACAGGCTCTGTAAAAACCTTTGATAACAACGATTTGGCTAGTATATAGATGTTGTTTGCATGCCTTACACGGACATATCGAAGAGCAGGATTCATAGCCAAGGCTACATTGGCTGGTAATGTCCAAGGCGTCGTTGTCCAGCCTAAGATATATTCGTCTCGATCCTCTAGCTTAAACATTGCAGTAACGGATAAATCCTTAACATCCTTATAGCCCTGTGCCACTTCATGAGAGCTTAAGGAAGTTTGACAGCTAGGGCAATAAGGTGAAACGCGATGTCCTTTGTATAACAGTTTTTCCTTGTGAACATGGCTTAAAATATGCCACACAGATTCAATATAGTCATTACTTAATGTTAAGTAAGGATCATCCATGTCAAGCCAGTAGCCAAGCTGCTCTGTAAAAGTACGCCATTTTTGCTCATAGGTAAAAACGCTCTTCTTACATGCTTGAATAAATTGCTCCACCCCATAGTTCTCAATCTCCTGCTTTCCTGAGATTCCTAATGCCTTTTCTACCCCTAATTCCACAGGCAACCCATGTGTATCCCAACCTGCTTTGCGTTCAACTAAATAGCCTTGCATTGTTTTATAACGTGCCACCACATCTTTTATGGTTCTACCAAATGCATGGCCGACATGTGGTAAACCATTCGCTGTTGGGGGTCCCTCATAAAATACAAAGGGCTGCTGTTCAGCACGATTAATTACGGATTTTGCAAAGGTCCCTTCTTGCGCCCATAATGTACGAATCCTTATTTCTCGTTCAACCGTTGTTTCTTTCTTTTGTTCTTTCTGCATATTAGTTCCTCCTATACAAGTAAATTTGTATAAAAGGCATACAAAAAACCCCGTCCCAAGGAAAAGGGACGGGGTTAACCGCGAATACCACCCTAATTCTATTGACACGATGGCCAATAGCACTCAGCAACGTACAATCATACGTGTTCTTTTTAACGGTAGACACCCGGATTAGCTTACTCCATTCAGCTAATCTTCTCAGAGAGGATTTTCATATAACACCTGCACACCGACTTCCACCAAATGTCGGCTCTCTGTAGAACAAAGTGAAACACTACTCTTTCTCATCAACGAATTTGTATGCTTTTATTGTCCTTCATCTTAGCAAATTACCAATTGTCTGTCAACGGTGGACAATCTTAAAGAATTTCGTTGAGACAAGTGGCAATACTTTGATGGAGATCAGCATATTGTGGCTGCTGAATGATTTGAATCAAAAATGTTTTACTATTGAATAGCTTCTTGTTAGTGAGATTCCTTTACTATTACTATTTTCATCTCTACGATATCCTTATAATCAATGAATGGCTGAGCATCATCGTTCCCAATCGACTGTCTATACTGAACTTCTACTCGATCACCAACTGATAGTGTTTTCGGGACATCCACTAGAGGGAACCATGTACCATTACTGTGTTTTTGCACTAATTCATCGACAGATTTTTGACCAACCTCGCTAGCCAAGACGCCTGAGACAACTAAAAATTCATGTTCCTTAATCGCTAAGACGGTTCCACTTCTGATGAGCTTCATTTGGCTGTCCTTTTCAGGGATTTTATATTTTTTTCGTAAGGCGGCAATGTCTTTATGATAATGTTGTTCTAAATAATTCATGGCTTCTTGCTCGACAAGCCATGTACGAATGGGATTACTTACATCCTTATAATCGGCTTGACTTGCCTCCCATAATAAGTCAAATGTAGCCATTTTATAGGCAATTGGCTTGCCATAGTTCTCGATAAACCCTTCGTTTGTGACTTGCAACATTTGCAGAAGCTTATCATAAGTTGGCCGAGTATCATCCTCATAGCTCCACTCTTGCATGAACTGTTCGAGTGCCTTATCTACTTGCTCTTGTGTAGGTACTAGTTTTTTCGATTGCGCATAAGCAAAGGTCGATTCAAAATATAAAAAATTATCAAAGCTTGCCTTATATAAACGATTCTTTCCGTTCATAAAAGAATCAAGTTGTAAATATAGCTCTAAAATCCGCTCATCTAATACGGGTGGAATAGTAGAAGCTTGCTGTTGTTGTTCATTATATTGCTGATATATAAACAGCCCTATGCAGACACTTAAAATCATAGCCAAAACACCATATGGCCAACGTTTTGCAGATTTTTTTTCTTGGCGTTGCTGTAAATGCTGAACCACATTTGCCATCACACGCTTTTTACTTTCTGATAAATCCCTTACTACACGAGCATCCATTTTACTCATGCAGGAGCACCTCCCATTCAACATGCTGTAATTGTAGCTTCAATAACTCTCGCCCACGACGTAGCCTTGTTTTGATGGTGCTTTCAGGAATCGTTAACAGCTCTGCAATGTCTACCACAGACATTTCTTCAAAATAAAAATGTATAATGACCTCTCGCTGTTTGAAAGGGAGAGCTAGAATCGCATTTTCAATCAAAGTACGTTCATCTTGCTGTACAAGCATATCTCTTCTCATAACGGTTTGCTGCGGAAAAATCTTCTGTTGCACTTGAATTTTCCGATAGGTCCAGCTACGTAAATAATCTTTACTTCGATTACTAACTAATTTTGATAAATACGCCTTTAGCTCCCCACGTTCCTCATAGTTTTGCTGATTATCATAGAACTTAATAAAGACATCCTGTACGATATCTTCAGCACTTTGTAAATCTCTAACATAGTAAAAGGCAAGACGAATAAGCCTCTCTGTATGCTGTTCCATTATTCTTTCCAGTTCATGAATTAGCAACATTCTTCCTCCTCTCTACCCTGTAAACGGTGCTCACGGCTTCGAGGTTTGCCTTTTTTGTCATTTACTCCAAATCATTGTCAGCAAATGGTGTAATCACCTGTTTTTCCGTTGAAGATAATACGATATTAGTAGAAGGTGTGCCATAGGGCATAGCCGCATCAATAAATTGTTCCAATGTTTCTACTGAATAGGTCGCTAATTTAACAATATAGCTAATTTCCCCAGCCACTCGATAACATGCCAAAACATCAGGATGAGCATTACAAAATGAAGAAAGACTTTTACAATCAATGGACTTAAATAAAATAATGGCTTCAATCGTACGCTCCATCTTTTTCAGATTTACCTTTGCATGATAGCCTTCAATTACACCCTGCTCCTCTAGCTTTTTGACTCTTTCAATAACGGCAGGAGAGGATAAATGAACGGTAGTGGCTAATTCCTTCATCGAGATTTTGGCATTTTGCTGTAACTGCTGTAAAATTTGTGTATCAATATGATCCATGGTCCATCACCTTTCTAAATAAATTATTTATGACATAATACCTTTTCAAATAAAGTTTTTCACCTAAAATCCATTATACAACGTATGTAATCTTTTCTCCCTTTTGTTTACAATAAAAGCAATAAAGGAGGCAAAATAAATATGAAAAAAATATTGTTACTATTAGCAAATGGCTTTGAAGCGGTGGAGGCAAGCGTATTTACCGATGTGCTCGGGTGGAATAAGTGGGAAGGTGATGGTACAACAGATGTGGTTACGGTCGGCCTGCATGAACAGCTGGAATGCACCTGGAATTTTAAAGTCACTCCTGAAAAATTGCTCCATGAAATTGTAGTAGAGGATTTTGATGCATTAGCGATTCCTGGAGGCTTTGAGGAAGCTGGTTTTTATGAGGATGCGTTTAGCGAGGAATTTCAGGCAGTCGTTCGCCACTTTGATGAACACAAAAAACCGATTGCAACAATCTGTGTAGCTTCTCTTATTTTAGGCCACTGTGGAATTCTTCAGCATCGTCAAGCAACAACCTATAATCATCCAACAAGTAAACGTTTAGCACAGCTAAAGGGCTATGGCGCAACAATTGTCAACAAGCGCATTGTGCAAACTGATCATATCATCACCTCCTCCAATCCAGGAACAGCCTTTGATGTTGCCTTTCGCTTACTAGAAACTCTAACATCTGCTCCAAACACAGCGAAAGTAAAAGAATTAATGGGCTTCCACTAAAGCATAAAAAAAGTAGGCTTACACCAATATACTTGGCATAAACCTACTTTTTGTATTATTTACTTACTGGTGCTGTTTCGGATGCACTCAAATCCATTTCCTTTGCATTGTCTAGCACATCTTTTGGAATCGTAATTGTCGTTACCGCATTGAAATCATGATATTTGATCGTTGTTTGCTGCCTTGTTTTGATCGAATTGCCTTCTACTTGCATCTTTAATGTCATATCCATAGCAATTTCTTCTACATCGAATGTTTCTTTATTAATCAATAATTTATATGTGAGACCATCAAAGGAAATATTGCCTAATTGTGCCTCTAGATCCGCTTCCATTCCTAAATCCATTGCGCCAAGTTGCTGCTTCACTAGCTCTGTGAATTTATCGCCAGAGCCTTTTAATGTTAATTCATAACGATTTGCTGATTCTACTAATGTAAAATCTTCGGCAAATGCTTGTAGCATCTCCAATTGTTCAGTTGCATCTGTCTGCATCCCTGTTTGGCTCAGTACATCTTCAAATAATTGTTTCGGGAACTTTACCCAGGCCTTTTGTTCTGCCTCATACATATACATACCATCTTTAGCCGTCATATACATTTTAATCGGCAAATTAATCGCTTCACCACTTGTTGGATCTGTTAAAGCCATTGAACCATCAGCAAAGAATTGCATTGGCTCTGTAACAATTTCCATCTTCATGTTGCCTTTAGAATCCATTTTCATAGTTTCCTTACCATCGTTTGCCTCTACTGTCTGAGAGATCGTCATGGTAGCCTTCATGCTTTTTAGCTCTTTTTGCTTGGCTAATGTTTTCGTAAATACTTCCTCTAACAAAGCACTATCCTTTGTTGTAGTAGGCTGTTCTTCTGTTACTTGCTCCTCTTTAGGCTCTTCCTCTTTTACTTCCGTTGTAGGCTGTGTATCTTCAGCTAGGCCTAATGCGTTCACAATAAATGTTGCTAACTGACCACGAGTAACATTTTTATCTACGCCAAATTCTGTGGCAGTTACACCCTTCGCAATGCCTGCCTCATACAGAGCTGTTACTGCATCTGCAAATGGACTATCTTGCTGTACATCTGTGAATGGACTTTTACCTTCTGCTGTTAAACCTGCAGCCTCTGCTACCATTACCGCCATTTGACCACGAGTAATTGTGTCATCTGGACGGAATGTATCATCCTCATAGCCTTGTACAACGCCAAGATTAACTAATGTAACAATCGCTTTATAGTATGGGCTAGATGAGTCAACATCCTTGAAATTCGGATTCTCGACAGCCGTATCCGTTGTAGTTAGATGAAAAGCACTTGCGATCATCTTTGCTGCCTGTCCACGTGTTACATCCTTTGAAGGCTTAAATGTACCATCTGGAAAACCATTAATGATATCTGCCGCATGCAATGTGGAAATACTATTAAAATGCGCATAATCCTCACTCACATCTGAAAATGGACTAGCCGCCGATACAGGTACTACTGCAACAGCAGTAACCGCCATTGCCGCTGTTGCCGCCGTATAAAACTTATGTTTTTTCTTTGTCATAATCAATCGTCCCCCGTTTATGTAAATTTAATGCTTACCTATTAATTTTAGCGAAAGAATTGGAAAAATGCTAGGTTCATTGGAAATTAAATTATAATTATCCATTAAATCCGTCATTTGGTGCTATTTATACATATTTTGGTCACTTCTATCCATCACTCTCGTAATAAATAAAAAAACCGACCTCCAAAGAGATCGGTTTTTAGGGCAATGATTACTCAGCAGCTTTTGCGCGTAGAACCATTTGTAGGATACCACCATGGCGGTAGTAGTCTACCTCTACTTCTGAGTCGAAACGAGCTAAAGCTTGGAAAGTTTTAACTGTGCCGTCTTCAGATTTAGCAGTTACTGTTAAGATTTCACGTGGTTTTACGTTGTCAGTAATGTTAACAGAGATTTCTTCTTTACCAGTTAAGCCTAATGTATCAGCAGATTCACCTGGCATAAATTGAAGTGGAAGAACACCCATCATTACTAGGTTAGAACGGTGGATACGCTCGTAAGATTGTGCGATAACAGTTTTCACGCCAAGTAGGAATGTACCTTTCGCAGCCCAGTCACGAGAAGAACCCATACCGTAGTCGTTACCAGCAAGTACGACTAAGCCAGTACCTTGCTCTTGGTATTTCATACATGCGTCATAGATGTACTCTACTTCGCCTGTTGGCCAGTAAGTAGTGAATCCACCCTCTGTACCAGGAGCAACTTGGTTACGGATACGGATGTTTGCAAATGTACCACGCATCATTACTTCGTGGTTACCACGACGAGAACCGTAAGAGTTGAAGTCACGGATTGCAACACCGTTTTCAATTAAATATTTACCTGCAGGTGTATCTTTACCGATTGCACCAGCTGGAGAAATATGGTCAGTTGTGATTGAGTCACCGAACTTCGCCATAATGCGTAAGCCGTCTAAGCCTTTAATAGCTTCTGGCTCTTTTGCAAGACCTTGGAAGAATGGTGGGTTTTGAATGTAAGTTGATTTGTCATCAAATGTGTATAGAGACTCAGTTGATGTTTCAATTGCATTCCATTTTTCGTTCGCTGTGAATACAGTTTCGTATTCTTTTTGGAATAACTCACGGTTAACAACAGTACCTAATACTGCATTAACTTCTTCAGTTGAAGGCCAGATATCAGCGAAGAATACTTCGTTACCATCTTTGTCTTTACCGAATGAATCTTTTTGTAGATCGATATCCACTGTACCAGCAAGTGCATAAGCAACAACAAGTGGTGGAGAAGCTAAGTAGTTAGCTTTTACAAGTGGGTGTACACGACCTTCAAAGTTACGGTTACCAGAAAGAACTGAAGTTACGAATAAGTCATTTGCTTTAATTGCTTCTTCGATTTCAGGTAATAATGGACCTGAGTTACCGATACATGTTGTACAACCGTAACCTACAGTGTTGAAACCGATTTGGTCAAGGTATGTTTGTAAACCTGAATCTTCAAGGTAACCAGTTACAACTTTAGAACCTGGTGCTAAAGAAGTTTTTACCCATTTCGGCACTGTCAGACCTTTTTCTACAGCTTTTTTCGCCACTAAGCCCGCAGCAATTAATACGTATGGGTTAGAAGTATTTGTACAAGAAGTGATCGCAGCAATCGCAACAGCACCTGTTGGAATTTCTACATCGCCTTCAGCGAATTTCGCTACAGAAGTTTTTTCGAATTCATCTTCTGTTAAACCGAAACCTTGTGTACCTTGTGGTGCCACTACTGCTTCTTTGTAACGAGAACGCATTTGAGATAGTGGAATTAAGTCTTGTGGACGTTTAGGACCAGAAAGGTTTGGTTCGATTTCAGCTAAGTTTACTTCTAAAACGTCTGTGTAAACTGGCTCTAATGTTGGATCAAAGAACATGTGGTTCGCTTTTAAGTAAGCTTCTACAACCGCAATGTGCTCTTCGTCACGACCAGTTAAACGCATGTAGTTTAATGATTCTTCGTCGATTGCGAAGTAACCACATGTAGCACCATATTCAGGAGCCATGTTAGAGATTGTCGCACGGTCAGCTAGTGGTAATTTAGATACGCCAGGTCCGAAGAACTCAACGAATTTACCAACTACGCCACGTTGACGTAATACTTGTGTTACTTTTAATGCTAAGTCAGTAGCAGTTGTTCCGTTTGGAAGATCGCCCACTAATTTAACACCGATAACTTCTGGAATTGGGAAGTATGAAGGCTGACCAAGCATTCCTGCTTCAGCTTCGATACCACCTACGCCCCATCCAAGAACGCCGATACCGTTGATCATTGTTGTATGAGAGTCAGTACCTACTACTGAATCTGGGAATGTTTCAAATGTGCCGTCAGCATTTTCGTTTACGTGTACAACTGGAGCTAAGTACTCTAAGTTTACTTGGTGAACGATACCTGTTGCTGGTGGTACAGCACGGAAGTTATTGTAAGCAGTTTGAGCCCATTTTAAGAAGTTATAACGCTCAGCGTTACGTTCGAATTCTAGGTCCATGTTTGCTTGTAATGCAGATGCATTACCATATTTGTCAACTTGTACTGAGTGGTCAATTACAAGGTCAACTGGAATAGCAGGGTTGATTTTGCTTGGGTCTCCACCCATTTCTTTCATTGCAGAACGAAGAGATGCAAGGTCAACAACTACTGGTACACCAGTAAAGTCTTGTAATACAACGCGAGAAGGCTTGAATGGTACTTCAGCTTCTGGATCAGCACCATTGCCCCATTTTGCTAATTCGTTTACGTGCTCTTCTTTAATTACATACGCATCATATTGACGTAAAACAGATTCTAATAATACTTTGATTGAGTAAGGAAGGTTTGAAACTTTTGCAACGCCAGCTTTTTCAATCGCAGCTAAGTCATAGTAATTGTAAGTTTTACCATTCACTTCGAATGATGCACGGCTGTTGTGTAAATTACCTTGTGCCATTTGCGGATCCCCCTAATATATCTTTTTGAAAAGGCTTTAAAAATGTGTAGCATCTTTTCTCCAATACCCATGATAGCGCATTTATATTCATAAGTAAATTACATTAATATTATCTTTTTTGATAAGCATAACTTATGACCTTGGTTTCTATCCTGATGTTTTTAATTTTTTGATGTGCATAATATCAAGGTTTTGTATTAATGAGGGTTTCTATACCTGTCTAACGAAGTGTATCTAAATGTATTTAACTGGGGCACTTTTTGGGGCACTTGCTGGGGCACCTGTAACTTTTTTTAAAATGGTGCCCCAGTTCGTAAAAATGTAGATAAAGAAGGTTTGGACAGGTACTCTCTTATAAGGAAAGAACGATATAAATTCCTTTAAAGTTAATATTATTTCTTTGCCACAATCTGTGGCATTTTTATTTTTTAAAATACAAAAACATTCTACTATATTAATACATTTTTATTATTACAAATAACTACCAACAGAGTAAATACATTATGAAGAATTTCTTTTTTTATTCGACACTTTTTAATTCTCTAATAATTAGTAGGAGGTGTAGATTCTTCAAAGGATAGTATTTATAAACCTGATAATTTACCAAGGCTGGCCTAAAGAAACACTTTATCGTCGGTAATTTCTCTAGTCAATATTCTTGGTTGTCAGACCAAATCAGCCAAAAGTCCTCAATCCTGTTTTATCAACGGTTTGAGGACATATCTCATCACTTCATCTTCTCCAAAAGTTTTAATAGCTGTCATAATCACACTGTAATGATTTGATGGCCATATCAAGTTTTATATACACGTTTAGTACCAAGTGATCTTCTCTTTAAATCATTAGCGTTTAGTAAGGAAGCTTTTTAAATCTGATCAAATGTAATACACTTCACTTAAACTATAGCCAAGTTCCTCAAGATCAAACTAGTCACGTTCAGGGTGTTTAGGTGGTTGTTTCAGTTTTTCGGCAACCTTTTTAGGTTAAGAACGTTTGTTTGTACGCATTGATCTGTTTTATCAACCCAACTGTTATTTGCCTCCCTAGTACAGAAGTGTTTTTTATAGTTTAGAACCAAAACGGTAGGCGAATACTAAAGGTACATTTTATTAATAAAAGTAGGCGAAAAAATGACAATGAATAAATTATTATTTCTTATTTTATCCTCTACTCTGCTCCTGGGAGGCTGTTGGGATGTAACGGAACCTCAAAGAATGTACTATATCAATGCCGTTGGGGTTGATTTTGAAGACGATAAATATAAAGTTTACTTACAAATTATCAATTTTGCTGATGTAGCTAGATCACAGCAATCGGGCGGTGATGTTGAACCTGCTGAAGTCGGGTATGCTGAAGGTAAAACAATTGAAGAAGCGATTTATAAATTGTATCGTTCATCTGATCAAGAGATCTTTTGGGGGCATATGAGATACCTAATATTCTCAGAACGAGCCATGGAAAATGAACGAAGCATTCCTGTTATTGATACTTTTATTCGTTTTCGAGAAACAAGATATCATATTTGGGTTTATTGCACAACGGACCCTATTAATGACTTAATGCTTGTAACACCAATTTTGCGAAACTCTATGACAGCTTCGAAATTAAGTAATCCAATTAGTACTACTAAACAATTAACATTTGTTCAACCTATAAATTTAAGGGAATTAATTATTGGTTTAAATGAACCGAGCCATGAGATTGGTATACCTTATGTAAAGATAATGAAAGGTTGGGAAAATGATGAGGGAGAAATGGAGGAAACTACCTTTTCTGGTATAGGCATTCTCTCAAAAAATGGGATTAAAGGTTTCATTAAAGATTCCTCAGCAAGAGGCAATCAATGGATGAATGAAGAGACAAGTCGGGGAGAAGTTACCTTTAAATTAGAAGGTGGTGAAAGGGATTATCTAACTGTTGATATAGATAATTTAAATCTCGAAGTTAAGCCCATTGTTAATAAAAACGATCAAGTTGAATTTGAAATTGATATCAAAATACAAGGAACACTCAATGGATTCAAAGGAAAGATTACTACGGATGAAGTGAGAAAAAATATCGCTCAACAAATAGAAAAAGAAGTTAAAGAAACGTATCAAGAAGGTCTAAAACTAGATGCTGATGTATATCGTTTATCAGAATATCTATACAGGAGTAATGTAAAGGTGTGGAAAAAAATCGAGCATAATGGAAAAATACCTTTAACGGAAGATTCAATAAGTAAAATAAATGTTGATGTTAATAAAATAAATCCAGGAAGAAAAACTTTTGATGAGACAATTGAAGAATAAAAAAGCCCGTTACCTTAATTGGTAATGGGCCTTTGAATTACAAGAGAGCTGATATTATCATTTTACTTCGTATAATTTTGTTATTTTACTTTCATTGTTATAGACAAGCTTTAAATTTAACAAATCCGCAATATTACGTACTTGAACATGCGTCCTACCATCTATAATCACAGCTGGAATAGTTTTTGTATCATTAAACATAACTTTAGCTTCTGTAATTTGAGCCCTTTTTACTTCCTCCAAGCCATTTAAAATGTCTAGCTTGAATTGTGCCTCGGAGATTCCCATACTCGCTAAATAATCATAAGGATCTCTATGAGTTGTGCCTTTTAGATTGTCAGTAATCCATCGATGTGACTTGATACCTTTACCTGCCCCATCCAATACAACTGGTATACCTGCCTCTTTTGCAAGTTCTCTCAAAAGCCAAATATAAGCTGCATAATCTTTTTTAAATTGTTCTTTGTCATTTGTTCGAGCCAACTCAACCTGTGCGTAGCTAAGTGGATTCCCTTTTGGACCACAACCATACTGAACACGATTAACTGGCGCAATTTGCACGATACGTCCTCCTCCACCTACCCAGTGGGAAGTGAATGCATTCGCTTTATTACGATTCATATAAGCAATTTCATTTTCTAATGCGTTCGGTCCACAATTATTTGGATTGCCAGACTCATGAGCAATTACATATTTAACACTATCTAAACGTTCATTTGGCAATCCTGACATTAAGCGTTTTTCAATGGTGTAAGTCATTTAGCATCATCCTTTGGTTTTTTGTATTTTAAAGCTTGTACACTATCACTAACCTCACTAGTTGTTGGGTCTATTACAATACCTAACAAAATCAAAATGCTTAGAATAGTATTAAAAATAGCAGTGGCTTGTTCACCAACCGCTTCTGGTAAACTGTATCCAAATGCTGCTGTTACTTGTTGAATTAATAACAACAAAAATGCGAACAGTGATGCTAAAAATGGTTTGTGTTTTAAACGTACTTTCCAATTGATTTTCATATTAAATCATTCCTCCTTTTATTATAAAGGTCAACAATGCTCCCACTAGTCCACCAATAACTAATCTTAAAATCCAAGTTGTATTATCTTTAATTCCACCAATGTCTTCTCTAATTTCCCTGATATTTGATTCAGCTACGGCTAGGCGAGTTTTCACATCAGTCATATCATGTTCTAACTTCCCAATACGTTGTTCATCCATTAGTTCACCTCGGAAATCAATATAAAAGCCCTTCTCAAACTGTGAAGGCATAAAAAATAACGCTAAGCTTCTGCTTGCGCCTTGAAATCTTGCTTCGTTATTTCTTTGTATTGTTCAGTCGTAATTTCACCGAACGGATTTGCATCAGTTTTTACTGCAATTTTTAGTTGTTCAGCAGTCACCCACTTGAACATAAAAGCGATTTGCCAAAACTCCATCATTCACCACCACCCTTCATTGAAATTACATCTAATTTCAGTTGTGTTAGCTGCGAGCCTAAGTTATTAATCAAGAGGTTTTTTTGTATATTCTTCATTTTTTCTTGTGCCAGTTGTTCACCTAAAGACATTACTTGATCTTCTGTAGTAGGTATTGAACCCACTTTTTCAAGTGGACCCCATGAGCCATCAGGTAATCTTCTACGTCTTTGCATTATTCAACCACCCCCATAATTAAATAAACTTTATTGTCAATATTTATGTTGGGTCTAGTTGTGGTTAATTTAAGGATGATATTGTCCTTTGGTTCTACAGTTTCATGGTAGTATTCATCTTCCACAATCCCATCATTAACTGGTACTATTTTTTCTGGGTCTGCTTCAAGTAATATATATTGCTCCTGCTCGCCAACCAATGTCATTGATAATTCAACTTTTAAATCCAATTCCTCGTCACGTTGAACCCATATTAAAACGCCTCTTGCTGAACCTTTAGGAGGGGAAATCTTATACCTCGCTACTGATTGCAAAATAGGCGTTTTCACTTCATTTTTATTGAGTTTTATCGTTTTACTTGTCTTAGCATCGTAATTGTCGATTACTTCAATAATTATCGTATTTTCATTGACTACGAGTTGGGCAAGAGAAACCTCAAATTCCCAAGCACCACCAGCTCCGTTGTAAACTTCAACTGGATTAGCCCCATTAATTCGATAGTTTACTTTAATGTTCGCATTAGCGTCCTGATCCGATGCAGTACCACTGATTTTAAATTTATCAGTATTAATAATTCCGCTTGGCACCACTGAATCTATAGCTAGTAGTGGGGCTCTGTTTGGAACGACATAAAATGTTCGCTCTACTGTTTCAGATTGAGCTCCTTCATTATCTACGGCCCAAACTTTCAAGGTATGTGGTACACCTTCTGCTAACGTATCTGTTAATACTATCTCGCCATCAAACAGCTTACCACCTTTAAATGTGAGCTGTTTTGATAGGGATATTTGTATCTGACTTAGATTTGTTGCTAAGACCTTTTTGGGATTATTATCAATTTGATAATAAACAGTAACCGATTGATCTGGATCTTGGTCTATTGCCGTACCTGTGACGTTTAATGTGTCATTTTCATACAAGGTTATATTATTAGTCGGACCCGTTACAGTTACCGTAGGTGCCTTGTTATCCTCATAATCCACGGTGACGACATATTGATAATAATAGGCATATGTGCGGGTATCCACTGCAGGTTTTGTCACAGTTCCTTCATAGCTATAGGTACAATACGAAGTTTTAATCGCTCCGCCCGTATTAGGTAATACTGCAGGACAACTACCTGCAGAAATTCGCCCGTTAGAACCACCATCACTATGCGCGCTTGCAGATTTTAAGCTTAATGTCCCGTGGAAGCCTTGCCCATCACTATAAGGCATTGTCGAAGGTATACTATCTCCAGGACTGACAGAACCACCTGCAACGCCTGTTTTTGTCTGTGCTGGTGTATACGTACCGCCTGTTTGTACGCTACGCGTAGACGAGCCACCCGACAATGAAATTGTAACTTCGTTTCCATTAATTGATGTAACGACAGCATTACCTGTATTCGCCTTAACTGATATGACTTTAGTTAAATTAGGTATGGTTATCTTAAGAGTTTGGGAACGACTTGTAGATTCCGTAGATGTGAACGCCTTTGTTACCAAGTTACACCACCTCCACAATTTCTAATCTATAGGTTTGCCAATTACCTACACCCATTTCAGTGTTTACTGTATCTATTAAAACGTTAGTTCGAGCCACTTTCGCACCCTTTTTGTACGCATTTTTTAATGCTTGTACTTTGATTGTGTTTGTTCCTACTTCTGTGATCACAACGTCCTCTTTAGCAACATCATCAAAAATAGTGACTTGAGTAAATGGTTTAAAACCATCAACACTAGCCACTTTTAAAGTAGTAGTACCTATTGCCACAGCTTCAACAACATCAGTTAAGGCTTTGTCCAAACTAATTTTATTTGAACTGCCATCTAACACATCTGCAAAAGTTCCACTGTTGCCAGGCACACGACCATCAAGTTCTAACTGAACACGCATACGCTCCATTTGACGATAAATTTCAATTAAAAAGCGATAGGCATTATAAATTCCCCACTCAAAATTGTTAGCATACTCAGACATGAATGGTGTTCCATCCTCAATAACTTCACTAGTTACTGGGTCAGTAACATCATCATGCCATTGGGTGCGGTCATATGGATTCTTCTTAAAATTTAATGGTATTTCACCATTCATAAGATTACGCATTTTCTTTCACTTCCTTTGTTTCAATTTGTAGAGGAAATGCAATTACATACCCTTGAACGCCTTTTTGGTAGTTCATGGTTTTCACATACAACTCACGACCGTAGTTGTCTACCAATGCAGCACGAGTTACTAAGCCTTGTTCCATCGATAACTTTACATACTTTCTCAACCCATACTTATTACTTGTATGATAGATTTCTTTATCATGAACAACACCATCAATAGTTACTTTTGCGCCTGCAACCATATCACTTAAATATTTTTGCACTAACTCAATCATTATTGGCTGTATCTCATTCATTGACTTGTACCCCCTGCTCTAAATCGACCACAAATACGGCTATTTGTTTTAAAACCGTAAATACCATCAATAACATTAATAATTTCTTTTCCTAACGCTCCATGCGTTGGTGCTGTTTTAAAACGGCTACAAATTTTATAATTTATCTGCCATGCATATGTGCCGGCATGTAATAAAATAAATTCGTTCAATTCATTTAAAAGAATGTAAATGCCTACCCCTGCTGTTTTAATACGCTTCACTAATGTATCCGGTATTGTTTTAGCTGAAGCACGAATGTTGAGTAATAGAGTAGCTGGCTCAAATTCTTTCCAACCTTCCTCAAAGCCAATGAAATCATTACCCATATAGGCGTCCATAATCTGGTTCATAGTGTCAATATCACCCTCAGATAGATTGAGAATGCATTGAATTTTAATCATTTTGCGATATTCTTCATCATCCCAACCCCCACGAGAAATTCCCTCATCTTTGCCTAAACGATCTAATCCATATCCCTCTGCCTGATCTACATCCCAATATTTCAAAATTGTTTGCTGTATAGCTAAATTTTCAACACCATTTTCTGCAATAATCGAAAGTAATTTATAGTTATTACTATCTTTTGCTCGAGTAAAATGTCGTGGCATACGCTCCAATAAAGTTTGTAATCGTTGATTAGACAAGGTTTAACACCTCAATTTTGGATTCGTCTGTTTCTGCAACTTCGGGAAATGCAATGACCACATTATCGGGCTCATAAGTAATACCATCTATTGAAAACTCTACACGGACATCCTCAACTCCATCTATAGATAACACACGTGCCTCGGCTTTTGTACAAACGACATCTTTGCTCATACCTACACCATGATGCAACACACCATCGTATGTACCACCAATGTATTTGACTACTTGTCCAACGACCAAATCATCACCGTTTAGTGGGAATTGATTACCTTTTTTGATATATACCTTTACGTAAACACTGACTGTTGTAGCCCGTGTAAAACCGATTTCATGCACGATTCCTCGATTATCTGTAAATGTATATATTGTAGAGCCATATGCACGTATACCACCGCCCTTTTTACGGAATATAGCCATTGCTACCTCTTCATCTAAACCACCAAGTACAACCGTTTCAATACTGTGTGGCGGGCGTCCTTCTGCATCTTCAACATTAGTGTCATTTTCAATTGTGATTGCAGCTCGTACCCCCTCCACTTCATCAAGAACATTTGCTTCGATAGACTCTACACGCCGAGCACCAACTTTTCCAAGTGATGCATAGTAACGATCCTGCAATTCTGCATCCGTTTCTTCATCTTGCCCATTAAAAAAAGCATCTGGATTCGTTACCGAATTGATGCCACTTTGTGGGTTCACAATTATACTTATATCTCCTGTCTCTACATTGCCTATAGCTCCGTATTCAAGCGCCTCAACATTCACGCGGTAGTTGCCATCTTCCACTGCATCTATAGCATCTAATGCTTTAAAATATACATTGTATTTTGTACGAAACAAATCACCGGTGTTAATCTTTGCTCCTTTGTCTAAATTGACGATGACCTCTCCAGAAGCTTTAATCCACCTTTTACGAGTAATTAATGCACGTTTAACGTTAGCTTCTAATGTTGCTCCTTCAGAAGTATCAACAAAACGAGCATTATATACCATTTCAAGTTGCTCATTATCTTCTGCCCTTTGTTGGGCCTGCAAGTGAATCATTTTACCAACGGGTGTACGATCTGATAAATCAGCATCCTCCCCATATAAATACCGTGCTTGTTCCTCAATCACCGGCAAATAATCAGCCGTTCTTTGCCGTTTAAATCCCGACTTGGTTAACAATAGCCTCCCCTCCAATCTCTCTTCCTTCTACAGTTCTTACCCTGAAATTTATTGTAAGATGTCGTCTAATACGATTAAATTCATACTCAACACTTAAAACCTCAGCAACGCGCGGTTCTTGGTATAAGCAATCATGCATGGCTTGTACTACTTGCTTTTTATTGGGTATTTTTTGCTCAATGACTATGCGTCTAAAACCGTGATTATCATTGAATATCCATTCCCCAACGACTGTGCGTAACAAATGCTTCAAATTCTGTATGATCTGCTCATCACCGTGTACAAGCTCATTAAACACCCAATCGCCATCGTCATTATACTTAAACGTGTGCATACATCTCTCCTCCTACCCTGAATAAACATTTGGGCTAGATTGCACGATTTTTCCGCTGCCTCCTGGATAAATCACAGTGTCACCAAGTCGAGCAATTTTCTTTTCGTTTACAAGTACCGTTTCCGAACTAGCCTTAATCCATCCAATACCGCAGTGGGGGCAATTATGGCGTACTAAATCGCCATCCCTTGCTTGAGGTAATCCATTTGTAAATACATTGGTGCTTCCTTCTACGATTGGCCCACTTACACCATGAGGACAACATGGTAAACCATGGTCGCAAGTACCGGTGTGCTGATCTGTTACTCTAGCAACTAGTTTTTCCATTAATATCACCTACATTTAAGGATTAAAATGAATAGTTGGAGCAATAGCTGTAATTTTGTTATCAGATTCTATGAATATTTCACCATCTGGTTGAATGCGAATTTTATTTTTAAATTGCTTATCAGTAATTAACACATCATCCGGATGTACATTTTGTAAAGGCTTGGTGAAGAAATTAACTCCACCCACGATCAAGGCATCATTTGCACTAAACGAACGACTAGCAGCTTCTCCTCCGCCAAACATCAACGGATCAATATCAGCTTGTGAGCAAACAACTAATACAATATCACCTTTTTTGAATGGCATCTGAATGACAAATTGTTCTGTTTGCCAAAAACTAAACGGTACATCCAAAATAGGTGTTGCTTCCGGATCATTTAATGGTTGGACATCAGCTTTATACAAATTCATGTCTACTTCAAGCACTTCGCATATTAAACATGTATTCATATTCATTAAATTTTCTTCAATTGATTCACTTACAAACTGTGTCATAGATGTTTTCGTCATACTGGCACAATCTCACATTCTGTATAATATTCTTGGCCGGATGTATCGCCCTTATGTTCACCTTTAGATACACGGAAAAGCCCATTAACTTTTCTTGAGGTTAGTTTGATAATGACATCTGTTGTGATTTTATGATTTAACAAAACCTTAATTTTGTAGCCTTTAAGCTTTTTCTTAGGGTTCTTAGTTTTGGACTTTTTCTCGTCCTTTACTTCCTCTTCGATTTCCTCTGGTTCATCTATAAGACCAGTTTCTTTTGATATATCTAGCCCTAATTTATCCCCTTTGGCTCGATCACGTACATACATACGTCCTTTATTGATATGCAGTTTTGCTTTGCAGTCTTTTGCAATCTCTGATACTAAAAATTTAATTTTGCCATTCAGTGCTTTCCCTGAACGATATATAAAATCTACTGGCAAATCAATATCACCGATTGCAAGGCCTGCATCACGTGCTAATTCTCTTAAAATAAGAGAGGCATGCGTATTACGGCCATAAGTCCGTTTGATGACCGTTTTTGTATAGTCCATAGTACAATCAATGCACTTAAAAGTAGTGATTTTGTCTAGCCCTTCCCACTTTGTTTCTTTTTTCTTGAGTGTACCCGCAAAAATAACGCCATTGTCATCTACATAGCCAGCACTTAAAATAGCAGCTTTATTAGTAGCAATGGCATTAATAGTGCTGTCTTTTAGGTTATACACGCTAATATCAATTGTATCTACTTTTTCATTGTCTCCGAATGGTACACTAAATTTTATAGTTAACGGATCCGTAATTTCTCGATCACTAATTAAAAATGTAGTTTTACGCATGTATAAATTACTCATCTGAATCACCTACATATAAAAAGACCGTTTCATTCATATTCTCGTATGTAATACGAGTGGCAGAATTAGCACGGTCTTTAGGAATTATTTGTACTTTAGGTAAGTCAATATTTACACGATTTTCGAATAGAGGGCGATTGATGATAAGTTTTTCTCCAATAACAAGAACTCCTCCATCTTTAAATAAGTCTACAGTGAAAAAATCATATGTCTGATTGTAGTTAACCTCTATTTCAAACACTTCCCCTGCAAGCTCTATCTCAAAAGAATAGGGAATTTCATCTTTATCAATTTCAATGTATTCATTCAATTTTTACGCCCCTCCAATCCAGCTTGACCACCACCAGATGAACTCTTAGGAGGTGTCGTGTATTTTGATTTATTTGTTTTTGATGCGGAAGTAGGTGTCTTTTTCGTCTGTTGACGACCTTTTTTCGAAACCGGTTTTGTTTGTTTTTTAACAGGAATAGAAACACTAACAAATTTAGCAACCTTAGCTACTTTTATTTGTTTGAGTGTCATTGTAAAAGCATATCCATCTTTAATTTTTGCTTCATAATCATGTGAAAAGTCCGTTATGACAACATGCTTTAATGACGTCATGTAATCAAAATCGATGATTTCACCAGCTTCTCGATATTTCCGAAGCTTTAACACTTTTTCCTGTGTATCATCAAGGATAATCCCTGTTAATGAGATGGTGATAGGGTTACTTTTCACATGATCTGTAATCTGCTCACCATCTTCAAGCGCATGGTCAGTCGTTGTAGACGATTCTGGCATCGACACCTTAGTAATAACATCGATTAATACATCTTTTATATACGGCATCCCATCACCACCTACATAATTTGTAATTCCTCGCCCAACACTTCACTAATTACCTCACGGACTTTTTGAGCTATATCCAGTGGATTATCTCCTGTAATATGGAAAATAAATTGATGACCACCATTGTTACTTGGAGTACTATCCTTCTTATCTAAATTAAATGTTCCTACACCCGATTCAGAACTATTATCAAGGTTTAGTTCCGGTGTACCAGAACTACCCTGACTTAATATCCCTGCTCTACGTAGCTTATTTGATTGATTAGCAGTCAAGACAGATTCATCTTTATGCAACTCTGCTACATAGCCATCATAAGGAACACGTTCAAGACCTGTAGCATGGGAACCGCTAATAAAATTGCCAACTGCGCCGGCTGCTTTACCTATGGTGCTACCTATAGATGAAACCCATTTGGGTAACTTGAAATTTGTGATAGCATTTTTGAATTTATTGAAATTACTAGTTATCGTGTCCCAATTTTTATAAATTGTGATACCTGCAGAAATCAACCCTTTTATAGGTCCTGCTAAAAAAGATAATATAGGGTTGTTATCAATAACTTGCCATAGTTGTATAGCTTTTGTTTTAACGGTCTCCCAATTTTGATATAACAGTATCCCTCCTGAAATTAGTAGACCGACAGCGGTCACAACCATTCCTATTGGATTAGCTCTCAAAGCTGCGTTAAAGCCTTGGGTCGCAAAAGTAGAGGCAATTGTACTGGCTTTAAATAAATCTAATGCTGTTTTTACAAATGAGATTGTTTTCATTACAGCAAAACCACCCGCAATACCCGCTGTGGCAGCTATTACTAATTCTTTATTTTGTATAAGCCAACTAACTCCAGTTTTAAAACCATCGAAGGCAACACTTGCAACGTCAATTCCCACAGCCACTGTACTACTCATTGTGTCTGCAAATGAAGCGATATTATCACTAGTCTCTTTAGGTAGACCGAAGTTTTGCCATAAATTGGATACATTACCTGAACCATTAACCAATGACATGAAAGTATCTTTAGCTGTACCCACAAAAGAAACTACTCGATCTATTTTACTGACTAACTTATCAGTATCTAGGTTTTCGATCCACTGTGACGTAGAAGCCATACCATCAACAAATGGTTGTAAGAGTGGGCCACCAATTTTCCCTTTTAAATTCGTCCAAGATTGCTTTAAATTCCCTAATTGGTTTTCATAAGCATCTGCTTCACGTGATGCTTGTCCTAAAGCCCCGGATAATTTGTTCCCATCTTCAACCATAGCCATTAAAGTTAGTTGTTTTTGAGATTCATTTAATTTTATGAACGACTTACCATATAGTTCGTTGGCTTTAGCATTACGTGTAGTTTCTGTAGCTGAAATACCGAGTGCTGCATCATTTTCAAAGTTTCCTTTTAAAAATGATTGCATGTTTTCAATTACTTCCTCAATAGATCGGTCGTAGAATGCTGCACTATCAGCAGCAGCTAAAGTTGCGCGTTCGGTTAAAGATAGTGCTTCAGCAGTATCCGCACCTGTCGTCTTTGCAAATGCTGCTATTTGAGTAAAACTGCCTTTTAGCCTTTCCGGTAACATCCCGGTTTGTTTAGCAATCTTATTTAAATTTTCATCTGCTGTAGATTGCATACCAGTAAATACTTGGTCAAACTGTGCATTCATAGCTTGGAAACCTGCGGCTGCCTCGATTGCGCTCAATCCGAACTCTTTCACCTTATGAACAGCAAATACACCGCCTACAATTCCAACCAGACCACGCATCATAGATTTAAAACCATCTAATGTTTTGCTAACATCTTGTACTTCTTGATTTAATTGGTCTGCTTCTGATTCAGCATTATTTAATCCACTTGAAACAAGCTGTGAAGCAGTATGACCTGTTTGCCCGAAATGAGTAAAGCCTTGAGCTGTATGATTTAAGCCTTGTCCAACGCCTAATATTTCATTTTCTATGTTATCCATAGCTTGATTTATTGCTTGTAAGGTAGCAGAAGCTTCATCACGAAAGTTAATACCAACATACATATCACGCAAAGTGTTACTCATTTAATCACCCCCATCACCTTTAGTGCTGCAAGGGCATCAATAATACTCTCGTTATCCCATGACATAACGATTTGGGGGTCTAAACCATACTCTTTGGCTACAATATAGGGCCATAAGTTACTTTTCACTTTTTTTATATGTCGAGCAGGGATGTTTTTCACCCCTGCAAAGTTCATTTTTTTATTGTCCTGTTCGAAGAAAGGAAAAGGCGGCGTTCGTTACTTCTTCCAGTTCCGCCCACGTTTCAAAATCATCCATTGTGAGCCCTGCAGGGGTAACAACAACATGTTGAAGCATCAAAGGCATCATTTTTGTATTAAGTACTTTCCCTACTGCATTTGTTCCTTCATCCATGATTTCAGCTTGCTTTGAGTTCATTACATTTTGAAATGTGTATTTGTTGCCAGCTTTAGATTCATATTCTTTTGTTTTTGCTTGAAATGCCATAATATTTAGTCCTCCTTATAATGTGCTGCTAAAATTACATATTCTAACGCCTCTACTTCTTCCGCACGAGTAAATGGAGGCAACTTTTGAATCCGACAATCTTCACCAGTCACACGTTTGTTTAACGTTGTATCATGTAACATAACATCAAATGATTCTCCACTTTTATAAAGCTGCAACAATATAGGTACAGATGCCGATTCAGGTTTTAATTTAAATGTAAATGTACCAGTCTCATTATTTGATTCATTCCATGTGACATTACCATCCGCACCGACAGTTTGTGTCCACTTATCCTCGTTTGGCTCTGCTGAAATTGCGTCTCCATCTGCGAAGCCGGTCAAAATATTGCCAGCTACTACAGCTTGCGTATTCTTAAAATTGTGTACGCTCATTTAAAAAGCCTCCTTACAGTGTTAATACACCATTAATTTGTACTTTCTCCACCCCGCCTGCGATCACTAGACGGAAATTAATATCTGGTAAGATTCGTTGTGCGATTGTGTTCTTTGGAATATCTTTACGGCGTGGGAACGTAATTTGATAGTCTGGTTCGCCGTTGTCATCTTCTGCAATAATGCCTTGGCGATAAGCCGATTTGAATCGACTGTCCATTACAGCTACAATTTGTGCAATACCCGCGTCTGTATAAGGAATCTTCTTCACGCTAGCAAGCTTTTGGAATACATCCTCACGGAGTCTTGCACGTAAGAAATAATCTGCTTGAATAACATCCAAATATTCTCCACCAATTGCTTTACCACTTGCATTAATCAGCCATCCCATTTCATTTATACACGTCGTGGCATTGTTTGCGATCACTGTATTAATTTCTGCATTGGATAACTTAGCAGCACTAACACCATTGACTTGCTTATGACTGAATACATAAGAACCAATAACCTGTGGAGCACCATAAGCAATCAAACCCTCGGCGTGGTAAGCATGTTCATCATCGTGCACTGACACTAAAACATTTTCATATTTATTTTTCAATTCTTCTGTTAACGCAATATTTTTAGTCGTAACACCATAAATTTTCTCTTGTGTTGAAATCCATTCACATAACGCCTTGATTTCTGCATCGCCGTTTTCTACTGATACAAGATAAAACCAATCGTTATTAGTTTTCACAAGGTCGTTTAAGGCGGCCGGTAATGCTGTAACATCATCAGCACCTGAAACATATGAGGTCCCATAGCAAGCTAGCTCTCTTATTTTTGGTGACTGGCCAAACATACGAGTAGCTAGTTTATACTCTTTAGTTGTTTCTGCAAAATCCTCTGCTACTTCGGAAATGTCTGTATAGATCTTGTACTTTAAATCTTTATTTGTTGCTAGAAGCAAAGGTAATCCAAAACCTTTCTCTGCAACTGGCTTTGTCTCACGTGTAATATTGACTTCTACAAACCGTGATTTATCGGATACAGCCATACCATCACTCTCTTTCTATTGTTATTTCGTATTCGACTTTATCGAAGTAATCAATTTCATATTGATCTGTTTCGTTGTAACGAATAATCACATCGAATCCCCATTTTTCATCGTAGGCATCCACAAGAAAAGTTGTTCTATTTCCCACTTCTGAAATACTAACAATGGCTACCCCTAATCCATCCAAAAAGAAAGAACCTCGCCCTTCAAACCACTTTCGAAGCTGTGAAGCCACTTCAAAAGAGTTATCATGCGAAGTTCCATACGTATTAAATGAAATCGTGAAATTGCGTTCTTGTGTCCGTTTTTCAATTAAAGAATCTGGTTGATCTACATGAGAAATATTTTCCCTACCTTGTCCTTTTCGATCACCAATTATTTTATAAGTAACATAAGGTAATGTCGGTATATCCCCTGTCTGGTCAGCACGAATAATCGTTAAAGAACTATCAACAGCTACCTCTTTACGGATTAATTTCATTAAATTCATTTCTCACGCCACCTCAACAAATATATATTGACGTCAGTATATACAGAATAGTCTTTAAAAGCTTGAAGAGTGTATTTTTGCGCATTGTACTCTACCTTTGTACCTTCTGGTATTTGATCTATGGTTAGTAGTTTCTTTTCTTTCACTGTATATGTGCCGTTTTCCGCATACTTTAAATCATCATTGCTGAGAGGTAAAATAATCCCTATCATTTCCTTAGGTATTTCTTGTCCAGTAACCCATTCTCCGTCAACATAGTCACCTTCGCCTTGCGTATGGGCAATAAAAGGCACCCCTTGCGATTGGATGACAGAACCAAACAACATTTTTTCAGGCATTAACGTCTCACCACCTTGTATGTGATCTTTTGACGCAAACCCCCTGTATCAATCAAAGGGTTACTAGACCCTTTTTTAGCAATTGTAGCAGGTGCATTTGGTGGACTATTTATATCCGTCAGTTTTTCCTGAATATCTCCCACCATTTTGGCACCAAGACGTTCACATAGTATTTGGGAGTTTATTCGACCATTAATTACGTGCTCTAATTGTTTTTTTAAATATGTGAACCACTCATTATTCTTATCATCGAAAGTAGACCTCAAAAAAGAACGTTCAGGAATTACAATAGAACCTCTTTCTTTACGGATAGTAATACCAAATTCTTGCACTCCTGCGATCATGACATATTCAGCGCCCGAACTACCGAAAATCCCTACTTCGATATCATACTTTTTCAAATCCTTCAATGACTGAATCACACGTGGAATATTGTTATTCCGGCTAATAATACGGACTCCCATTTATATCACCATCAAATTCAAGTGTTTTTTTGGCTTATTTTCTAGCTCAGCTAAATCTTCTAAAATTCTTTGGTATTCTTGACCGTATTTAGAAGCCAATAGCCCAATATTTTTGTTTGGATCACTGTATTGGCGCTCAATAACATCTACTTTTTCACGAATAATAGCTTGTTTTGGCTCCGCAGATAAAATAGCTAAATGTGCAGCTAAATAACGTGTAAGACGCTCATGATGTGCCTCTGGAACGCCTAAAGAGGACACTTCCAAAGAAGCATCCTCAATATATAACTCCAACCGCATATCAGAAATAGCCTCAAATTCGGTTCCTAGTAAGCGCACACGTTCAATTGTTGTTAAAGCAGGCATGATCCATACCTCACTTTCATATTAATTCCCTTGAATTTCAGCAATTTGAGCATCAATAGCTGCTAGAACTGTTTTACGTTTCTCATCCTCTTTAAATTTCTCTAAAAATTCGATAGAAAACGTATCTTTTACAAGTTTAATTGCTTCATCTGCGTCTAAATCCTTGAGAGAAGCCGTATTTTGTCCTTCTGGCACCACAATTTCTCCGCTTTTAATCAAGCTTTTAATGATTGGGTGTGTAATAAAAGCTGTATATTCAGCTTCTGGTAATGTATTTGCCCCAGGAATAACCTTTACATCATTTGCAATACGTGTGTAATTACCTTTGTTGTGTACTAACATTAGATACCCTCCCCACGCACAATAGCCATTGGATAGCGGACAATTGCACCGCCACAGCGTTCTTCAAGCGGAATCTTATAATTAGGGAACTTGTATTCTTCCGGATGACGTGTAATATCCATCGATACAAGCATTTCAACAACATCTGGTGAGGAATCAAATACTAAAAAGCAATCTGTCCCGCCTGTGCCTTGTTCATTAAGATCAGATGTATAATCAATACGTTTGAACCAATTTTGTGACTGAATGTACTGTAAACACGTTTGCATTGTGTGCTCATTGTAGACTTTTTCTAAATGCTCATATTGTTCTGCAGCTACGAAAAGCGTATCTGCTTCATGACCGGGTAACTTATTAACTAAGTTTTTAGCCTTTTTGATGTCCTCAACAATATCGACACCTTTTTTGTCCTTCCATTTTGTTGATGTACCTGCTTCATTGTTTGGTACCGCGAGCACTTGAATGCCAGTGGCATTAACCACACCTAAAATATTATGGTCCTTGTCACCCATCCAAACGAGTTTGTTTTCCTTTTCTGCTATGGCTTTGCGTGCAGTATCAGCTTTTGTCACCTCAACGGGACGACGTGCCATTTGTGCATTACGAATTTCTTGTACGGATATATTGAATGCTGTAGCAATGGAATAAATATTGACTGTATGACGTTTTAAATCAGCATCAACTAGTGGGATGTCTGTTGCTCCTGGTGCTAAAATTTTAGCAGCTCCTGATCGCGTCATGACATCATACGAATAAGTTTCAGCACCTGCAGGTACGTCGGTTTTGACGTTTAAAATGGTACGAGCCTTTAATTCTTCTTTTTTTGGCTCATAAATTTTCTTGTCTACTGCCTCTAAATCTTGTGGGCGTAGTAGTGCATCTTCACGGAATTGTGACATAAATTATGTTCCTCCTTTAAGGTAAATTAATTTCAATTTGAACTAATGAATCAGCAGTAGCATTTCCTCGGAATACAGCACGTGAGAAATCACTTCCACCACTTGCAACAAACTTGCCTGTTGCTACATCAACTTGTACAGCCATGCCATTTGTGACATCCCCTCCAGCAACAACAAAGATATTGCCTCGTTTAACCACTGGCACCGGTTGACCAACTAAATATTTTTGGTCATCTGCATTCGTTGTGTAATCATGTATACCACGTGATAAAGCAATACCAATCGGTTTGCCATCCGTTTTAACTGGCACAACCCCTGTCCCATCTGCGGTTAATTGAACGGCCGCACCAAATGGAATAATTTCTTTTGCTGGATAGCTGTCTGCTGCATACTCTTGATAGTTTGCTAATTGTCCTGGACTGCCAGCTAGTGGCATGTACTGTCCATATTCTGTAATGGCCATGGAATAGCCCTCCTTTTAATTAGTAATTAAGAACGCATGTTTAAACGCTGTGCACGCATTGCATTTACATCTGTATTTTGTCTTGAATCACCCGTAATAATGGAATTAGATCCGGTAGACGAAAATCCTTGTGAAGCGACTTGCTCAATAGTTGCATCAAAAAAGGCGTTGATATAGTCATCTGACTTCCCATCACCTTTAAAATCCTGTTTAGTTGTTGAAATAACCGCTTCTTTAATTTCACGTTCCGTTTTTCCTGTAAAGTCGAAAGAATCGCCAAGAAGCTGCTTTGTTGTGCTAATGAGTTGCACACGTGCTTCTACCTGCTTGTCCAATTCATCTGCTGATAATTGCTTTGCCTTCTCTTTAGCAAGTTCTGTTTCAACGTTTTGCAGCTTTACTTCCAACGCATCATAACGCCCTTGTAACGCGTCCATGCTATCACCCTTGACTTTAGCTGTTTCTTCTTTCGCTTTTAGAGCATCGATGTATGCTTTTACTGCTGGATCCACTTCATACTCTGAACCTTCAATCTTAATTTTTGCCATTTTATTTTTTCCTCCTTCATCTGAATCAATTTGCCATGCGTCACTGTCTGCGCGGATGGCTACCTCTGGACCAGCTCGCCCTTGCTCTACAATAGCAATGTGATTAATTTCAATGTTTCGCTGTACATACTCATATGGTTGACCATTATATGTACCCGCTTCTGCCACAACATCACTCATAAATCCGATGCTGATTTCTCTTTTACCGTTGTAAACCTTTTTAATAAGATCCTTATCGGTGATTGTCATAGATACATAAAGCTTCAAGTCCTCCACGTGAGCGTCTGTATGACTCATCCCCTTGGCATAAGCCTGATAATTATCCAAAGTCACCGGTTCATTCGGATGTTCATCTGTAATGGGTTTGGAGCAGGCTGAATGCATTGTACGATCACTAAATATTTCATCAGGCAACTTCGCTTCCATTTGGATAGTACCATCCTGCCGTGCATAAGGAAAAACACCAGGACGAGTAATCGGTACTTTGACCGTTAAATACCCTTCTGGTGTTTCCATGTAGTCGTTTATTAGTACTTTGTCATAGCGCTGATTTTTCAATAAAAATCACCTCCTTTGAATCACTAATAAAGGCCGAAAAATACTTTCTTGCCTTTTTTGTAGAAAAATATATTAATCCAAATTTAAAATTCAAGTTTAATAGTAGTATTTATAAAAATATCATTAACTTCAAAATGTTGTACCTGGCGATCTTTATTGTATGAGAATGTGAATTCAAATTCTAGTTCGATTTCCTTGAATTCAACAACATAATAATCATCGTTATCTAATTCTCTCATAATGTTATCCAAGCCAAATTCCAATTGGGCATTAACTTTCGCAAATCCATTTATTAGAATTTCATCTCCAATTACATCAACACTTGTATGTTCACCATTCACCTCAAAAATATCAATTGTACGAAGTTCCACGTGACCATTTATATGGGTATCCTCAACAAAATCACAAATTTTACTATTGTACGTAAACATTTGTAAATTACCAAGTATATTATTATATTGACTTTCATCTTTCAAAACCCTCAGAACATACGTTTCATTTATTTCTTCAGATTCGACCCAATTTACTAAATCAATAGTACGAATTAAAGGTTCTAAGATACTTTCTTTTTCTAATAATTCTTTTACTGAAACATAATGTGAAAATTTGCTTGAGTCATTTAGAAGATCAGGATGAATATTGCCCTTACTTAGACAGAAATCATTTACATTTTCCGTTATAAAAAAACAATTGCTTAAATTATGTTCTTCTGCAAAAGCTGCATATGACAACCATGTAATGGCATCTCTAAACTCTTGTTTTTTGTTTCCAAATGGTTTTACTCGCTTAATTGATCTCTCTACTAGTGTTGGAAGCAAGTCGTTATCAAGTTCAATTATCTTAATAATTCCTGTAGTAATTTGATTTTTATAGAAAGCATCGAATTTAGCCAAAAAATCTTCTTTTGAACTATTAAGTGTCGTTGCATTCAGCTTAGTGGGGTGATAAATGTCTAAATCCTCAAGTGCAGAGTCAAGCTGTTTCATTTTCAATTTCACATTTTCTTCAAATTTATTTCTGGTCTCATCAAATACAACTCTCGACATATATAATGAAAAACCATGATATTCAGCCAATTTAATTAAATTTCTATTAAAATTACTCTTAAAGAATGGATCTCTATATGTCAATGTTGTATCGAGAAAAATGTTTGGTATGTCAATCATTGAATATCCTCCTAACAAGTCTTTATTCAAGAGTATTCAACATAATTTGACAAATCCCTTCTAAGATTATTCAAATATAGGAATAGCAACACACCTACAACGATAATCTTCACCAGGCAAACCAAATTCAGGAGGATTATCATAAGAAAATATTTTATTACTTAGAACCTTATGGGTATCTCTAACTCTCTCATCCTTCGATGTGAGCCATTTAAAACGATGGACTCCCATACTTTGATGCCTTTGCGCTGTCATCTGTCCAAATAATGTACCTGATTGATCTACAGCAATAAACTTAGCACGGCGTTGAGACATGCCTATTTGCTCTTCCAATTGCTCACGGATTGTTTTGTAGCTACTGCCATCCTTTATACCTTCATAAATAATAGATTCAATTTTATGAGTATATTCATCACGAATATTTGTAATGTAGTCGACATTCTTCTGGATATTCTCTTTCATGAAAGGAGCAAGCCATGATTCGGTAGCTGTTAGTTCTATGCCTCTTACCCTTCCTTGCTGTTCCATATTGGTTTTATTCACCTGATTTAAATTTTTCATAAAAGAAGAAGCAGCTTTATTCACCCTTTGTTGTGAATACACAATCGAAACAGCTTTTTTGATATGACTTGTCAATTTTTTAAAAAAATTAAATGGACCATCTTGCACATAACCTCGGCCATCTTTCTGCATTTCGCTTTTTACTGCAGTATCGTATAACGAAAGGGTTGCCTTGCCCGCTTCTTGAACCAATTTATCGATGGAACGGAAATATGATGCAACAACAACGTCGGGAAAGCGAGTAGGTGGCACACGTTTAGCCATGCTGTCCATTTTCCTTCCACGCACTGTATACTTCATTGGCCATACGTTGCCATTGTGCATCATCGCCGCTAAACTTGAAATCGTCAGAAACTCCGAACTGCCCGAAGCGGGTCTCTCTAATTTCATCAGCAGAGATAACACCATTTGATACATAAATTTGGTCGGTTTCTGCAACGATTTTACGGATTTCTGCATCTGTTTTTGAATCCACTGACCAAAGTGGGTTGAATTTAATTTCCCACTCAACTGTGTCTGGATCAATTCGACCACCTGGTTCCTTCTCTGCCCATAACAACATACGAATAAGTCGCTCAAGAAGCGGTTTCATTTCATTTTCTTGGGCTGAGGTAACTCGGGCATAGTAATTCATCACATCATACTGTGCACCAGTAAGTGTACCGGCCTCTTGTCCTTTAATGACACTCTTAGGCATTCGAGCAGAAGCGGATATATATTCCCATACAAAGTCGAGCAAGTCCTTCATTCCAGATACTGGCGTTGTTTGCTTTGTGAGTGATTCTCCCGTTGCAATAAGGGCCAAAGCTTCTGTTCTAAACATAAAATCTAGTATCATTGATAGCTCTTTTTTTTCCTCTTTCGACAGGTTATCAATGTCGGCAGATTCATACACCTTAAATGTGAAATCATGCAATATCTGGCCAACAGACCATAGGGATGTATCAAGAACTGTAATAGCATCATATAACGACTCTAACAGCGACATACCCTGTTCTTCATCCTCTAAGCGTCTCGTTTGGTCATGCAACACACGAGAATAATGAACAAGTGATTCAGTCTCTACGGCTTGAATTCCGCTCCTAGATGCGCGGCTAATTCGTAAATTTTCCAACTTACCATAGTTCTTATCAAATACATCATCATTAATTAAAAGCTCGCTTACTTTCATTGATGAGAATGGATGCAAGTAATCTATAGAAAGTAGACCATCTAACTTTAATGGATCTTGTAACTCAAATTTACTTCGCTGGGTAACGCCTAAGGAAATAAATCCATCACCACGCATACGTTCGTACATCCTCATTTTCTTAAAAGCATCTTTCGCTTTAAGGTCTGCTAATCGTGCCATTATATCTCGTGCAAGCTGGTCATCCTTCATACGTAATGTAAACCAGTGCCTTGTCATGTCCTCCGCGGGGATATCGACAATATTTTGTACTATTGGATTATCTGCATATAGGGCAGATATTTCAGCATGGGTTAACTTTCTGCGAATACCAGGGACTTGTCTAGTTAACTTATCTTTAGCACCTGCTTTCCCATGTCCTTGCATAAAATCCTCTTTGTACTGTCTAGCTACTTCAAGAACACTCAATCTTTATCACCTGCCCATGCCTAATAATTTTTTCGTTCTATCTAACAAACTAGAATTATTTGTATACAACTGATTCAACGCTTGTGTCATTGCATCCACCATGTCATCATGAGCCCCATTAGGGAAGCTCACCATTTCCTCAATGACATCATTCACCCAAGGACACATATTCGGGTGAGGGAAATAAACATTACCCGCTTCAAATAAAGGAGACACCGCGTTTGCACGTGCCTCCTTACCACCATCAGGATCAACTGGAATAATGCCACTGATTTCATCTTTTAATGTATCTATGACAGCAGAGCCGTTCGCTTTATCCTCAATATATTTACTTGTAGCTTTTGGCCATTTGTCAGTCATTGCGCGAATTGCTTTAACTGTATCTGGGAAGTTCATACGTTTGTGGTCCTGATCTAATAAGAAATACTGTGCCTTTTTTCGTGACCATACTTGGCCAGCAACAAAGTCACTACTTTCTGTTTTCTTAAATGTACAGTCCCAAGATTGAGCCATTTTGTCAAAGTGAATCGGTAATACAATAACATCATCACTTAAACCCCAATCCCGCTTCATTTGCTCGTCTCGTACATAGTATTTAACCCATTCACGTTTGAAGATATTACCACCTGCAGGAGCGGGTCTTTGTTGGTAAAGAGACGCCCACGTTCGTGATCCAACCTCTGCCTTTTTATCCTCAGCCCATTTCTCATCAAAGCCGAGCTCTGGACATAACGGCTCGCCAATTTTACGGTTTAATAGATCATTTTCGTCCTCTGCAATGGCAGGTAATCGCAATCGCACCCACTTACGAGGGCTACGAGCTAGCAAACGACCAATTAAGTCATTCTCATGCCATCGTGTCATAATAACGATTACGGATGCTCCATCATGTAGACGAGTTGACAATGTTGCCTCCCACTCATCCCAGATACTATCACGTATCGTTTGTGACATAGCCTCTTTCATGTTTTTAATTGGATCATCAATAATCATTAAGTCTGCGCCTTGCCCTGTGATAGAACCACCTATACCAGTGGAGATCATTCCACCACGTCTGTCCTGAATTCCCCAATCCTTTGTAGCTGCATTGGACTCGGATAATTGCACATTAAATAGATCATGTGCAAACTCATTAAACTTATTACGATTTAGACGACCAAATTTGGTTGCTAATCCATCTGAATATGCAGCTGCTATTACCCGCTTATCAGGATTTTTGCCCAAATAAAAAGACGGAAACGATTCTGTTACCGTCATACTTTTACCATGTCGTGGAGGCATCTCTATTAAGATAGATAACTGTTCACCATCGGCCACACGTTGGAGCACATCGCAAATTAATTCAGTATGACGAAAGTGCTCATAATGGCGGTGATGCACATATTCAACATAATCACGGTAGAAGCGGCGTGCAAGTTCTTTGTCCGCTTCGTTTTCCAATGCGCTCATTTCCTCATCGCTTAGAATTAGCAATCGCTCTCAACTCCTCCGTCGTTAAATTACTTAAATCAACGCCTGTGGTGTTGCTACCTCCAGCACCTTTTGTTTCAGTACGTACTTTTGCAATGTCTACTTTCAATTTTTCTTCACGTAACCGTTTTAACTGTTCATCACTTAATAAATCTGTGTACTTTGATAACATTGCAAGTGCTGCCATTTTGTCAGCAAGCTTCACACTGATACCATCCTTGCCTTTTTTGACCTCGGTTATAATCGTGCCATCAACCTCTGTAGCATTGTGGAAGTGTACTGTATTTACCTTGTATATGTGCATCCTAGGATTTCCATCTTCATCTAAGATAACATCCCCCATGCCATCAAACATAGGTTCCTCAACTTCAAGCATGCCAAAGTCGACAAAATCGGTGATGTCAGCAAATGCAATATCAATGTACTTTTGCAACACATCACGAGCTTCTAACATCAAGCTGTCAGCTAGTTGTTGTTTTAGCCGCATGATTTCTTCTTTTATACCTTCATTTACCATCAGACGATGAGCATTTCGATTAGCTGTTATATAGTCGCACTGATATGCTTTTTGGTAAGCTTTTGTAGCATTGAAATATTTAACGTAGTACATACAAAAAAGCAACTGTTTATCGTTGAGAGCGTCACTGGGGACGATTTCAAACTGTACAGTTGCTTGTGGTTCCGCTTCTGGCGTTTCTTTGCTCCGTTGCATTTTTTTCGTTTTCTTTTTTACGGAACGTTCCGTATTTTTCGGCTGTTTTGATTGGAACGTTCCATTCGATTCCGCTTCAAGACGATTATCCCATGAATCTTTATTCTTCCAACCTCGCACGGTCCCCTCAGATACACCAAGTTGTTCAGCTATTTCTTTAAGCTTTATATCACCGTTATGGGCTTTGTATATATCATATGCTTGGTCACGTCTAGGATCTCTTGCTCTAGCCATATCTCATAAATCACCACCACCTCCATAGAAAATTATTATAAAAAATACATAAAAGTAATTCTCCTTTATAGAAATTTATGATAAAAAATCCATTTTTAATAGTGACACTGTGAGACTATGGTTCATACAATAATGAATAAAGTGAGGTGATAATAATGATTATCAATGTAACACTTGATATTCAAGTGGCTTTATTCATTTTTATTGTTTTCTTTAAGTCATAGCGCAAATGAATATTGTTAAACGGTACAATATCTCTGAAATGAGGTATTGAACCTACAACTTAAATAACTAAATACATAAAGATTTTTTCAAATATGCAATTCCTCTCACTGGAGGAAAAATTTATTCCTCTATTATATAGGCATTTGTACGACAAACTTTATACAGCAAATAAAAAAGGTTTTTCTTTACTAATATTGTCTGCAATTTTAGATTCCGCACGTTTTACATAATTTTGCACTGTACCACGATTTACCCCTAGTATTTTGGCAGCCTTACTAAAGGTCATTTGCTCTGCTCGTATCATAATAAAAGCGGTTCGTTCATTTTCCGTTAAACCGGCCATAGCTTGATTTAATGTATCTTTAATATTAAACATTCTTTCAATTTCTTTAACTGCAGAATTGTCATAACTATAATCAATGACCTCTGCAAGTACACCAGGAGTCATTTCCTCACTATCGACATACGTAATTAGATCTTGCATTAAATGATGGTCCATAACATAAACATCGGTACGAGTAGCGGCTCTATACTCTGCTGGATCATATCCTGTTTCCATCCACTTAATAGCCTCCAACATATCCCTTTCCATAATTGAACATCCTCCTGCTGCCTTTAGCTTTTTGAGTGATTGTTTGTATTCATCGATTAAATCAGGAAAGTACATGGCCATCTTCCTTTCTATCTCTATGTAAAAATAAAAAGGACACTAATAGAGCGACATAATTGTCAACAACTACTAGTGTCCATCGGTTTTTCCGTAAGGACGATTATTTTGTTTTTTTAATACGAATACGTTCGGCTCTCTCAACATCAAGCACTTGTCCATTGTGCCAAACGATTGTATCTTGCCCAAACGGTTTGGGTTTTAGTGGTGTAATTTTACCGTCTTGTACGATATATACACCATTTTCAGAAGTGTTGATTTGTTGTGTCATAGTTTTGCCCCCTATGATATAATTAATCATCTGACTGAACTTAAAGGGCAGGAACCTATTCGAGCTGTAGCGTGTGATGACGCTGCGGCTTTTTTAAGTTATAATTTACAAAAAATACATAACAAGGTAATTCAATGGACATATTTACAGGACTATCACTTGGCGAGAGTTTACTATATTTTATTCCACCGATGTTATTGTTACCTATCGTAATGATAGGATGTGCTGTAATTTATAAAATCCTATTAGGCAATATTTTGCCAAAGAAGATTTACAACTTTTTGCTTGGCCCGATTGCCCTACTAGGTTTCTTTATATGGGCAATACCGATGAATATGGGATTTTATGAATTTTTTAGAGCGATGTTTTAATCGCTCTTTATCCGTCTTATCCTCATATTGTGCAGTAATGAATTATTTTTTAAATTTTACCCATACTACCCTTGTAAAATAACGAAAAAACAAGAAAAGGATGTGTTAGTATGGGTATTCTTGGTGGAAATCCAAAAGATGAACCGTTACATTACGGTGAAGTATTTGCTGTTTGGACAAATTTGATCACAGATTATGGTATAATTTCTGGCTACCAAACGTTTTATAATCATGCTGGAGACGATGATCTCAAAAAAATTATTGAAGATATCATCGAACTTTGTAGAGATGAAGTAAAGCAATTAGAAAAAATTCTAAAAACGAATGGAATTGCTTTACCTCCAGCTTCTCCAGAAAGACCAGTTGCAAGAATGGAAGATATCCCTGCGGGTGCTAAATTTAATGATCCAGAAATTAGTGCTGCTCTTAGTGCTGATCTAGCTGCTGGATTAGTTGCATGTAGTCAAGCAATGGGGACTTCTACTCGAGAAGATATTGCTTTAATGTATGGTCAATTCCATGCGGCAAAAGCCCTTATCGGTGCTAAACTACTGCGTCTTAACAAAAATAAAGGTTGGTTAGTTCTGCCACCATTACATGTAGATTATCCAGAAAAATAATATTTTTACTAGACAAACCGTTTCCCTAGTTTAAAACTGGGGTTTTTTCTTTGTTATAAATGTATAGGTAATCTTTATTTGCACAAATTAATTATTGAGTGTATCGCACGCACTTGCTGTGGCGTTGGTTGACCGTCACGGCCTCCAAATTACTTAGGGTCACTACCAGCTCTGTGACCCTTTTTTAGTTTCTTTCCTCATAATGTGCAGTAATATATATTTTTAATTCCCTCCAAAACCTTCACAGAATTGTCACTTACGAAGTATTTATAAAATTTATATACTTACTCAAGTAACGATAACGAAAGGAGTGTTGACGTTTGCCAACTACTAGAAAAGAAAGTCTATATTTTGGTTTAATAATGTGTTTTGGAATGGTACTTTTTATGACCCTTTATAACTTCTACCTTAATGATACATTTGGACAAATTTCTTTCTTAGGTGGAATTACTGATTTTTTAATAGGTTTTATTGTTGCTATCATTCTTGACTTGTACCTAGTGGGACCTATAGCTAAAAAAATAGCTTTCAAATTAACAGCAAATACATCAAATGTTCTACTTAAAATTCTAACAATATCTACATGCATGGTTATTGGAATGGCTTTTTTTATGTCTATTTATGGTTTGATAACAAGTTATTTTCACAATGGATTGTATTCCAATTCGGTTATTAAAGAATTCCTTTCTGTGTTTTGTAGGAATTTTATTGTAGCATTGCCTTTGCAAATTATTATTATGGGCCCAATCGTACGTTTTTTATTTAGTAAGTTTATAAAAACTTCTCAAAATAACTTAGTATTAAAAAATTAAGTTGAAACCATATTTACTTACATTTCAAGTAACCTTAGAGATTCATTCTTTTTGGTTACTTTTTTACTGAACAATATCTTTCTACTATTCCCTATTTCACTCCCTTTGACTTAACTTTCCTAAGTATGATTGTTTTCAAATGTCTATCCCATTTTCAAAACAAACTCAACTGCTCATATTTTTGCTTCTTGACAGGTAATTTCACTATTTCAGATATTTCGCACTCAATTTTTGTCGTTTGGTTCACCTTTTCCTGCTTATCGTTCACCATAACAGCTTCCAGTACGGGTCTAGATCCAACTTTTTTAACAGTCTGTAGTTCCTCCCCTACTAAAAGCACGCTACCTACGACCATCCTATTTACAAGCTCATTTCTTTGAATTGATATGCAACCATAAAAATTCTCTATTACTGTTGCTTGCACACCATTTTCATAATGTTTACGTTCTATAATTGATGCGTCTATAATTTCTACAATATCACCCACCTCAAATATGGTAGCCGTGTCTTTTGCTGATTCTTCAAGAGACACAATACGCTCAAAACAATCATTACGTTTATATGCCCCAATTGGTGGATCATCTGGACGATGCTTAAAAAACACACTGTAGTAACCATCTGCTCGTGGCTCCGTAATGATGTATTCTTCGTCAATTTGATAAAAATGTGAGGGTGGTTTCACTACACGAGCCAAATATTTATTAAGTACTTGAGCTGGCGCATCAATAGCAACATCCACTAGCTCAAAGTGATTCTTTTGGTAGGCTCCAAAGTGAGATCCGGGTCTAGGGAAGCGGCTAGCACAATATGCATGACCGCCATGTGGGAAAAGATAGTAAAGTTCACCTTTTGTGAGATTAGTAGAACCTCCAGTATCAACACATTTTCCCTGTAACATCCTCACCACCTACTTTCGATAAATGGCAGCAAGTAGTGCAATGTATAGCCATCCATCGATACAGCTTCGCTTGCATGTTCTTCAAATGTTGCCAGTGGAATCGATTTACGCCCACCACTTTGAGCTGTCTGCCAAGCTGCTTGAAGCGGTGGAAATGGTAAGCGATAGTATTTATCCAACTCGCTGAAATACACAAGCAAAAATGTGATAGCGCCTTTTTCGTACCAGGAGCGGAGAAGTTCGTATTGATGATCATGTAAGTTTTGGAGCGGAAAACTTTTGCCCTTTGTTTCCTTTGCATCAAACACCACTGCTCGTCCATTACAGACACCTGCATAGTCCACCCATTCAGGCTTTTCCTTCCGTCCTTCTACTTGGGAGCCTTTATCTTTTGTAATTTGTACAGGCGTTGGAATTTTACGAATGTCAGCTAATCCCGCATTACGATATTTTGTGTTGGCCATATCAATGACACGTTCTAAAAACTTGCCACGGTTAGCATGTGTTACTGATTTCGCACGCTGCTTAGTTGATTGATTATAAAACATTCTGCGCCCTCATTTCTTCATGATTTTCTGCCTCTAGCACGTCAAAAATGGTGAGCTGGTTCTTCAAAAACTCTTGCTCAAGATCATTCAAGTGCCGCTTCCAGCAAGTAACCCCATACTGTCTTACAATGGATTCTCCATTTTTTAAGGGTCTGTTGCATCTTTTACAACGCCTCATCCTATCAGCCTCCTAAAATGGCAAATCATCATCAGACACTTCTATCGGTCCTCGACTATTCGCAAATTGGTTCTCATCTACTCTTGTATAGCTAGATTGATTCATAGGTGGCTGATTTTGCTGATAAGCACCTTGCCCTAGCATAGAACCACCGAATTGTTGCTGTGATTGCCCGCCGGCATAGTTTGGCTGGTTGTTGCCATAATCTTGTCCACCATACTGCGTCTGTTGTTGCGGATATGAATTGGGCTGATGACTGCCTGTAGAACGTGACTCTAAAAATTGGATACTGTCCGCTACAACCGTTGTGGTATACACCCTTTGTCCATTCTGATCTTCGTAACTATGCGTTTGAATACGGCCCTCTAAACCAATCAGTGCTCCTTTGCGCTGATAGTTTGCTAGATTTTCAGCTGCTTTACGCCATGCTTGGCAGTTAATAAAATCTGCATCTCGCTCACCATTTTGATTGGCAAATGTACGGTTAATGGCTACTGTAAAGCGGCAAGATGCAATACCGTTCGGTGTGTAACGTAACTCAGGATCTTTTGTAAGACGGCCAACTAATAAAACACGATTAATCATTTGTTTTAATCCTCCCTTTTTGTAGCTATGCCAGCATGCACATTGTTTTCTAAATATCTAAGTTGTTGCATTGCATAATCGGTGCAGTTGCTGTCACTTAACCGCTTCTGTACGTCTTGTAGGACTGGAAGCGGGAACTGATAATCACTGACAAGCTGGTTAATACGCTTCGCTACTTCATCATGTGTCACTGCCCGTACCAGTGCTTGGTCAGTGCCATTAGTAAAAGTACCTTTAGCCTGAGCCACATTGGCGAAATGGTCACGCATTTTCATATGTTCTTCATGTCTGCTCAAATTTTTCTTCCACCTTCCCTAGCGTTGCTAAGATTTTTTGTCGTTCTGCTTCAAAGTAAGCTTTCTGTTCTTCCGACGGCTCCGCCTCTACATCCGTAATAAGTATTGATGATTCGATGATTTCTCCATTTTGTGGTTTTTCAAGTTGCCGCTCTTTAAACCATTGTGGAACAATCTCTCTCCGCACCCGTTGATATTGCGGAGGAATACTTCCGTTAGCTTTCTCCCTTTCCCCTTTGATTTGAAGGATTAATGTGGTTGCTTTTTCACGTAGTTTTTTGGTTGAAAGAATATTTGATTGCCAGAAGCTGTTGTTTTGTGACCATTCAATTAAGTATTCAATTTGTTGAGCTGTCCGTTGATCTCGTTCCATCATGAGACGAATATGATCAGCCCAGCTATTCAAATTTGGCTTTTTAAAATTGGCATCGTTAGCAAGAATTCTTTCATAAAGCCTATTTGCTAATTGATATTCAACAGAAGATTCGTCGTAAACTCGTTTGCGACTAGTATTCTTTTTAGTAATCTCTGTATTTGTAATCTCTGTAGTAATCTCTGTATACGTATTACCCTCAGGGGCAATAGGTGTTTCCCGTTTGGGTAATACCCTGTTGCCCATATCGGTAACACCCTCTTTCCCATTTGGGCAATACCCTGTTACCTTTTTGGGTAACACCCTATTACCTAAAAAGGTAATACCCTCTAAAAGTCCTATGTTCAAATCGATAAATAATACATTGGATAAATTTGTTCCATTGGATGTGATTGTCCGAAAATCACGAGTAATTAAACCAAGTTGCTCCAAACGATCCATGGCTTCTCTGACTTGTTTTTTGCTAAAGCCAAATTGTTCAACAAAGCTATCATAAGAACGTTGTAGCGCATCCGCTTTAAACTTCTTTTTTATGCCCAGTAAACGCCCTGATGCCTCTTCTTTCACATGTGTAGGGCGATACCAATAAACAATTTCACTGAGCAATGTGATAGCAATTAAATCAGGCTTACCTGTGCTTAATCGAATGTTTTCATACCAAGTATGTGGGATGACATTCCCTTCTAAATGCATCTGTCCAATCGCATCTACTGTTGTATTTCCTGTTGTAAACATTTGGTTTGCCCTCCTTATAAAAATCCATCTGTTCGCTTACAAATGGCAAAACTGCCTTTGATTTCGATCAACTTGTAATCAGGGTAGCTCTGCCACATGTAGCGGCGTATTAGGCGATATAACTCCTTTTCATCGTCTGCCGCCTGTTCAAAAATCCAATGTGGTAACAACACTCTGTGCGGTACAGAATTCATTGAGGCACTTGCATCTTGATACCGCGTAAATATTGAATTAAGCTATCCGCTTCTTTCATTGTTAATAAATCCGAATTCTTATCAGGGATTTTGCATCTCTGCATAGCCCTGTTATAAACTGTGTTAGGATCGGAACCATATGCTGTGGCAACTTCACTCAACAATTTTGCTATTTCATTGAACTGTTCCTGAGTCCTTAAACCTGTGTGATTTGGTTGATTTTTTTGTTGGTGTGGCTGACCATTGTTATTTCGCTGTTTTGAAGGAGATGGTTGATTAATATATTGATAATCATTACCGCTCGCTCCATTTGCATCATCATCCTTCTCGGTAGCCAGCCCTAACATAGCCGACAAGCTATAGCGCTTCATATAAGTAATCTGACCACCGAAATCTTGCATGCTGTTGGCTGCTGGAAATTTGAGTGGATAAGATTTCACATACTCTCCTGATTCGTGCAGGAATATGGTTTCTACACAAGCCATGGTTAAATTGCCTTCAACGGTTGTATAGCTGTTCTGAATGATGGATAAATGATTTTGAACAAATATAGGTCTGACAGCATCTAAAATGCCATTGAGATCCGTGTATTCAAACGTATATGAACCACCATTTTTGGTGCGAACATTTACTTTTGCATTATGTTTTGGTGTTTGAATAGTAGCCCATGCTTTAGCTAATGCTGCCGAAATATTGACATTACTCTCGGAAAAAAGCATATTCTTCCTCCTAGCTAGTTGATTTTTTGAAGTCTTGGGCGTAAAATACAAAGTAACTATTATTTCGAATAATTTCTTTAGACCACTGCCGCAAACAGTGGTTTTTACTGTGAATAAATAGTGGAACGTTCTGCAAATTTCAATGTCACAATTTCCCCATCTTTAGCGATACCTTCAAGCCCCGTGTTCTTAACTTGTAAAAATCGAAATTCCTTTTGATCTGATAACCGCTTGAAGTAAACAATACGCATTTCAATCACCTACTTTCTGATGGAATCCCATCAAGCAGCCTATAACTGCAAAGCAATCCGTCAAGGGGAGGAACGGGTTATAGACTGCTTGACGAGAGCGAGTATCGTACTCGCAATCATCTAGTTTTGTGATATAATTATCGAGACTAATATAGTTCTGCTGTTTAATCGCGCCAACGATTAAGCAGCTTTTTTATTGCCAGCAAGCAATAATAATTGGTACGCCAATAGCAACCATGACAATTCCGCATTTCACACAGAACTCCTTATGTTCTTGGTCGCGGCCGTCATCTGGCATATACAAATAATTCACTAGCCATTTCACCATGCTGACCACCACTTCCCTACTGAAACTAAGCGTTCTTGCAATGACAAACTACTCCATTTATTAACTTTTAATACTTTCATTAGCAAGTTTCTTCACCACCTTTAGGGAAATACCTCGCCTACTAAAATCTTGAATTAACCCACCAAAATTTTTGTTATCTTGTAGCTGCACTTCTAAACGTTTGATAGCATGTTCTGCCTTTTTAATCCGCCAAGCACATTCAGCTGCTAAGTTGTATGTACCGTGCTGTCTATGAAATGCCATGGCTCCTTGTAAATCCTCAATGCATGCTTTCTTTGCGGCTATCTCTAGCTCCAATTTCTTTACATGATCCAATTGAAAATCCCTCCTCCTATAAACATTGGTACTGTCTGTAAAAACTGCACTGCTGCATCTGCGCTAAATAATGCCGCTACTACTGTGTCTTGAGAATTTGTAATAGCTGCTGCTCGAGCTAAAAATTTAGCTTCACAAGCAATGAGATTTTGCTCAATTCGACTAATCGTAGATTGCGTAGTGTGCATAAGCTCCGCAAAGGCTTCCTGCGACAATTTTGCTTTCTTGCGGCACTTTCTGATTAACTCTCCAACATCTACATGCAATGAAATCACCTCCTTATGCAGAAAGTGCATATTATGCTTACCACGCATGGTTTCTCTATTAAGTTATCTTTATAGTTGGGATATGAGATTGTTTGCCCCAATCTCTTTTACATACCTGTCCGGGTAGTTGTTTTTTAGTAATCTTTATTCAAAATTTCATCGAGCACTTTAGCTGTGGGTTCTGCTAACCAAACCCTTTTGTATCTAGAGCCTAATTGTCTTTGGTGCTCTCTAATTCGAGGGTCACAAAGAATATATTTTTCTAATGACGCCTTACTAAATCTAGTTTCTCGAACTAGATCATCGATATCCCAATACAGTGTTCGTTTCCTAATGGTGGCTTGTACTATTTGGTCGTACCTTTCTAATAGTTCTTTTTTAGTAAGACCAGCGTTCTCGAGTACCAATTGAGTAATATCTGTATCATTTTTAATCACAGTCACTTGGCACCACCTTCAACAAGTTTTAACTCTTGTTGGTTGTACGCGTTAATTTCCATTCTTAGCGTAGTAGATGGCTGCCACATGGAGATAAATTTGATACTTTCAGCAAAACGTGTTTTAGGAATTTCTCCATACCTCGGGACTTCAAAATGATTTTTGAAATCTCGCCAAAAAGCTGAAAATACTTGACGGCTTATTTTTTTGTAGGCATTCGATTCTTTGCCACCTAACGCGGCAATTACTACTTCTCGGACACGTTTGCTGATTTGAGACTCTTGATTGCCATCAATACGCATCGTTTTATAAAGTGATTGAATGGTTTCTTTCACTTCGCTCACCTCGACCTTTAATGTTTCGATCTCTTCTGATGTCTCAAGTGATAGTCTCATCGAAGCTTTCAACTGCTCTCTTTCTGATAACGGCGTTGGATGAAGCTGTTCCTCCAACGCATTAAACGCTTGGATGTACTTCAATTTGAACTCTAATGACTTAGGTCCAGTGAAGCCCATTGCTAAGAGCGTAAAGCCATCTCGATTCATGTAATACATTTTGTAAGACTGCTTATTTTGCGTATGTTGATAAGAGCTTTCAAAGAATAAATTCTGGGTCTGCTCATTTTTGAGCAACCCTTCTATATCCCGTAAAACATTGCGATGCTCTTTGTTAAACGATTCCGCAATTTGCAAAGACGTTGTAACAGCTTGGCGGTTTTGAATGACGACTAATTGGTTCATAATTAATCACTCACCTCTTTATTTTTAGTTATTTGTGGAAGTTGGATTAATAGAAGGTATTTTATACAAAGCTTTTTTGTAAACCTTGTATAACAAAATCATCAAAAAAAATATCTTTTGCATCCTTGTTTAAAGCTTGAGCAATCTGTAATGCTAATTTAACACCGGGCTCTTGCCCATGAAGTTCAATATTAGTAATCGTTTGTCGTGTTGTACCAGATCGACGAGCAAGTTCTGAAACTGACATCCCTGTTTGCAGTCTAATATCCCTTAATTTGTTAACCAAGAATAACACCTCCTTGTGCACTTAGTGTAATACAAGGTTTACTTAATTGTCAACAATGATTAACAAAATTTTTTAGTTAAATAAATACATAAAATATTTAAAGTATTGTAAAGTATGTATTACAGGTGGTGATTACATGAAAACTTTAGGTGAATTACTGAAAGAATTAAGAGGTAGTGAGTCTTTACGAGATGCCAGTAAACGTATCGGTATTAGTCATACATACTTAGACACTATCGAAAAAGGACATGATAAACGTTCAGGAAAACATGTAAACCCTACCCCTGAAACACTGAAACTCTTATCAAAGGCATACAATTATGACTACAAAGAGTTATTAGTTAAGGCTGGCTACTTAGAACCAAATTCTACAGAGGAAACCAAAGCTGAAAAAGACGAAGCTGAGTTCCAGGCTTTCGCCAACAACCCTACCCTTGAAAAATGGTACAAAGAATTGCCGAAGTCGAAGGAAGAGGATTTGGAGAAGCTTCGAAAGATGTGGGAGATTTTGAAGGATAACGGGGAGATATAAAAACAATCTATATTATTTAGGGAGATTTTTAATGGATATAGGGGTGTTAAAAGAAGGAATAAATATCTTCTCCTACCCTATGATAGAAAGATACCCAGGACGTGTAAGCGAATTATATGCCGAAGAACACGAAAGTAGTGTTTCATTCTATTTTATGAATCCAGTCAAACTTCATGTACTTTTATATGATAAAAACACGCATTTACTTTTCTCAGAAAGTGATGATGGCCAAATAGCATTTATTGACTGCTCACACAATAGTAACTGCAGAACCAAATAATGTATAAACAAGGACATGCGGCTACGCCATGTCCTTTATCACAACCCTGGTATGTAAAATAAATACTATATTGGATAATAAATATTTTTTTATATTTCTAGTTATATTAACTTACTATTTCGAATCAGTTTCTATACATAAAGTTGTAGCCTGACAAATTAAACTACATAAGGAGGTTTGCGTAAATGGGATTTCGTTTTAGAAAAAGTGTCAAAATAGCTCCTGGTGTGAAAGTGAATTTTGGTAAAAGAGGTACTAGTTTAACTGTAGGAAATAAATATGCACGTACTACATTCGGGAATGGTAGACGGACAAATTCTATTTCCCTTCCTGGCACGGGGCTTTCCTACTCTACCTCACAAACGACCAAAAGAAAAAAACGACCACAGAGAGTCGCTTATGAGTCTACTAACGTTGTAGTACCTGACATGTCACAAAACATACAAGAAGTCGAAAAACACAATGCATACGTCGCTATGCTAACTTCTGTTCATTTAGAAGTAGCAGATAATGTCGATTGGCACTTAGTTGCTACAGAGGACATATCGTACTTATTAAATGAAGGTCCTAATGTAACATCTATTATGGATGAAATAGCTAACTACAAACCTACTTGGCGTGACAAACTTTTCAATCGTGTTGCGGCTAAGAAATTACTAATTGAAGAGCGCATACCCGAAGCTAAAGAATTAGATCTTACAATCCATCAAAAAAAGCAAAGGTTAAAAGATATTGCTCCTAGAATTTTGAATGGTGATAGAAATGTTTGGACTATCGCCTTAACTGATTATGCACCATTTGATGATATCGAAAGTTTTGGGAGCCATTTAAGTTTTGATATTCATGCCAATGAACTCATCGTTAATTTTACTGTCGGGAATGAGGATGTCGTGCCTAAAGAAACGTTGACTCTAACATCAACAAATAAAGTCTCTCGAAAGAAAATGGGTGTAACTAATTATTTGGCACTTTATCAAGATTATGTTTGCAGTTGTGTTATTCGAATTGCTAGAGAAGTATTTGCCATTCTCCCTACTGATTCTGTGCTTATCCATGTTTACGATTCTAGTCAAGCTGAACCATTACCAAGAATGGGCTGTATACTTTCAACACGTGTAAATAGAAGTGAACTAGAGTATTTAGACTTTGAAAATATAGACTGCTCTGATACTGTCGAAACATTTGAACATAATATGAAATATCTTAAAACAAAAGGGTTCAAGCTAGTGGAGGAATTAAGATGAATGGTTGCTTATTGTTGATTTTAGCTATAATTGCATTGGTAGTAGTAATAAAATACCCTTTATTTATTATAGGTGTTGTTTTAATTCTATGGGGACTACGTGAATACAAAATTAATAAACATCTTAAAGCAAAATCTAAAGTAATACCCGCTATTATTATATTTGGCTGTATATTATCCCTTTCTGGATGCGTCCTAACTATTAATGGAGCACAAGAAGAAGAACGTCAAGCGGAATTAAAAAAACAAGAAGAATTAAAGAACCAACAAGAACTAGAGCGCAAGAAAGAACAAGAAAAGCAAGAGGAATTAGAGCGTCAGAAAGAATTAGAAAGACAAGCCGAATTAGAACGTCAAGAAGAATTAGAAAGACAAGCCGAATTAGAACGTCAAGAAGAATTAGAAAGACAAGCCGAATTAGAACGTCAAGAAGAAGCTAAAAAACAAGAAGAGTTAAAACAACAGCAAAAAGCCGAAGCTGCAGTGCAACAATCTAACTCACAGCAACAAAACACCCCACAAAAAGAGTACTATCGAAATTGTACAGAGTTGAGAAAAGTTTATCCAAATGGTGTAGGTTCTGATCATCCTGCTTATGCTTCAAAGCATGATCGTGATAATGATAATTGGGCTTGTGAACGTTAAAATATCCTATTAAAACCCTACTTGTTATGGAAACATAAAGAAAGGACCGCATAAAGGCGTTCCTGATAACAAATTGATGGCTGCAAGAGCAGTCGCCGATGATACAGTTTACGGTGCTGTAAGTAACTTCACAAAAGAGGGTGACGCTATGGATAAATTCTTAGGCAACCATAAGTCATCTCGTGCAAACACAGAGTTATATGGAGCAGTAAGTCGAGTTGCATCTGCATTTGATAATAGCGCAGTCGGTATATTACCATGCCCACTTTATAAGTAATTATAGAGCATGTACTGGGTGAATTCAAAGGAAACCTAAGGCACGATTGCTATGGCAACTTTGAGCCAAGCTGACGAATCATTTTACGTAGTCAGAAGGTGCAACGCATAGGTATTGAGTAAGGAAACAATAATATACCCACGAGCGCCCAGCACCCTAAGTATAGCTAATTATTAATCTAAAAAGGACATGATAATTTCATGTCCTTTAAAAGCACTATAGTTGGTAGTATTATTCATTTATGTTTTATATTATTTTTTTATAAATTGGATAGGTATATTTACGCAAGAACTATTTACTAGTATTATAGAATTAATTTCATTATTTGTTCAAATACGGTTATTAATTTTAACTTTTAAAAAGTTATCTAGAGTTTAACTTAATTTTAATTTGAGGTGGCGTATATATGAGTTGGAAAATTAAAAAACATACTAAAGCTAAACATAAAATTTTAAAAAGTTACCTAGGGGCTTGGTTTCCAATAATGGCATTTACGAACCCTAAGATAGTATACATTGATGGTTTTGCTGGTCCTGGAAGATATTTAGAAGGAGAGGACGGTTCACCAATTTATGCTTTAAAAATTGCACGAGAAATTTTTGAAAAACATTATCTCAAATTAAAAGATAAACAATTTGTTTTTTTCTTTATAGAAGCAAATAAGGAATCTTTTGAATCTCTAAAAAAAGAAATTAACGACCTAAAATTACCATCAAATTTTTCTGTGTCCATAATAAATGATGAATTCAGAAATGTAATGGTGGAAATTTTCGACTACCTAGATAAGAACAACAATAAATTAGCACCTACTTTCGCATTTATTGACCCTTTCGGTACTAAAGGAGTTCCTTTTGAAATAGTTAAAAAAATAATGTCATATAAAAAATGCGAAGTATTCTTTAATCACATGTACTCAGGAGTAATGAGGTCTAAACATGTAAGTGACCATACAGAATTATATGGTACTGACAAATGGAAAGAAGTCGTTGACGATGCTCCGAAATTAACTGAACTATATGCAAATCAATTACAATCTATTGCAAATGTAAGTTACACTCGTAGCTTTAATGTACGTGCGAAAAATAATGCTCATATTTTTGATTTAGTATATGCAACAAACAATTTGGTTGGTTTAAAAAAAATGAAAGAAGCAATGTGGAAAGCTGATCCACTAGGCAATTATCAATTTAGAGATACCACTAACCCTAACCAAATTGTACTATTTGAGGAAGAACCTGATCTAACACCATTAAAACAATTACTACTTGAAGAGTTCAGTGGAAAAGCAATGGAAATCACAGAAATTGATAATTTTGTTGCTACGGAGACACCGTATTTATCAGGACATATAAAACAGAAAACATTACAACCTATGTTCAAAGCCAAAGAAATTGCAGTTATAAGACCAAATGGAAGTAAGTCTGGGTTTAAAGAAGGAACTATAATAACATTCCCTTAACAGGAACACTTGTTCTCTATTGTAGAGTATGATATAATATAATAAGGAGGGATATTATGGCAGGTAGTAGCAGCATTGAATGGACTGAAGCAACTTGGAATCCAGTTACAGGTTGTTCGAAGGTTTCTCAAGGTTGTAAACATTGTTATGCTGAACGAATGGCAAAAAGACTTGTAGCTATGGGTAATCCTCGTTATATTAATGGTTTTAAGGTTACATTACACGACGATTTAATCACTTTACCTTATAAATGGGCTAAGCCTCGTAAAGTTTTTGTGAATTCTATGTCGGATCTATTCCATGAAGATGTTCCATTAGAGTTCATCCAAAAAGTTTTTGATACAATGAATGAAACGCCAAGACACACATATCAAATTTTAACAAAGCGTGCAAAACGACTTAGTGAACTCGCTCCACATTTAACATGGGGACCAAATATTTGGATTGGTGTGAGTGTAGAAAATGAGAGTGTACTAAATCGAATAGATTATCTCAGAAAAGTACCAGCAACAGTCAGGTTTTTATCATGCGAACCATTATTAGGACCATTAAATAATATGGATTTAACTGATATTCACTGGGTTATTGTTGGAGGTGAATCCGGTCCTGGAGCTAGACCTATGCAAGAAGAGTGGGTTTGGGATATAAAGTTAAACTGTGAAAAAAATAATGTTGCCTTTTTCTTCAAACAATGGGGTGGCGTTCAAAAATTTCGAAATGGCAGACTTTTAAAAGACCAAACATATGATGAATATCCAGAAATCGTGTTAGTAAACCCTACTTCCAAATAGTAGGGTTTTGTTATACAATAAAACAGAACATACGTTCTATTTTGTCATTTTAGAGGTTGATTTACATGCACTATACACATCTTGAAGATTATGTCCAACAGTTCTACACTCGCTTGGGCATTACAGACCCTACCCTGCTGAATGTTGAAGAAGTGGCTTTTAGAATGGGATTGAAAGTTTTTTATTGGCAAGATAAGAGTCAGGCCTTATTTATTAATGGGCGGCATTATATTTTTCTTAATGAAAATCAGTCGCCACAGCAACAATGGCAAGACTTTTGCCATGAGCTATCACATGTCCTATTACATACAGGTGATCAATTTCATATGTATCCCCTATTTCGTGAATATCAGGAATTCAAGGCCAACAATTTTATGTACCACGCTTGTATTCCTACTTTTATGTTGGAGGCTTTGTCAATTGACGATCATACACCACAAACAATTATGAAAGTAATGCAAATTTTTAACGTAGAATATGATTTTGCTTTCAGGAGATTAACACAATATAACAATAAGCAGATTATGCAGAGGTTGCATAATATGGCCTGTCTAAATATGAGATGATGAATATAGGACAGTTCATAAGTGAGTTTAATATAGGTTATCTGCTTCAAATTACTGTGGAAGGAGTGATGTTCTAATTGTCCTTAAACTCTAATCAATGTACCTGTCCGGGTCAGTTAGATAGGAAGTGGACGATATGGTTAGAAAGAAACTTAATAGTACTAAAAAGGAAAATATTTATTGGTATTATGATTCAAACAAGAAGAAGAAATTTGCCTACCGTTACAAATTTTATGACCATACTGGAGTACGTAGAGAAAAAACGAGACAAAACTTTAACTCTAGTATCGAAGCTGAAAAAGCATTAACAGCATTAAAGGCTACTGTTTTAAATGGTGGAGAAAAAATAATATTTAATGAAAACATGACAATTGCTCAATGGGTAGATATTTATTTTGATCGTAAAAAATCAAAGTGGAAAGGTACCTCCCCTAAAACTTATCGTAACGTAATTGAAATTTACATTAAACCTTATATTGGTAGATATAAGCTATCTCGACTGTCCAAAAGTTTATACCAATCTGAATTTATTGATAAATTATCTTTAATAGCTGCTCCAAAAAGCATTCAAATGTATCATAATTTTTTCATTGGATGTATTAATGCTGCTGTGGAAGATGATATTTTGGATAAAAACCGCATTGCGAAAGCTGAATTACCTAGGATAGAAAAAATTAATAATGATGAAGTCGAGGGCAATTATTTAACTCCGACTGAGCTAGAATACTTACTTAAATGTGTAAAGCAATCTTGTGATATTTCTAGATATACTTTAATTTCTATTCTAGCAGCTACTGGTATGAGACGTGGCGAAGCTGGAGGTTTACGTTGGTCCGATATAGATTTTAAGAATAATCTAATTTACATCAATCGTACTCGTGATTTTTATGGGGAGCGCTCGGCCAAAACACTAAACAGTATTCGCTGTATTGATATGACAGAGGTACTAAGTAAACAATTAGATCGTTATAGAAAATGGTGTATCGAAAGAAAATTAATTTTCGGGATTCAACATAGCGAGGATGATCTTGTCTTTATAAGTAAAACATGCAAGCCTCTTAATCAAAATGCAGCTAGATTAACGCTAATCTTAATGCATGAATTATATGACGTTAAACTCATCTCTCCTCATGGTTTACGACACACATTTGCTACCATCTCAATTGCATCCGGTACACCGCCAACAACGATTGCCAAAATCCTTGGTATGACTACTTCTACACTTTTAAAAACCTACGCCCATTCGTTTGCAGATCGAGAGAAAAGAGCAATGCAAGTTCTAAGTGAAATAGTCAATTTCGATTAAAACACTATTTTTCATTTAAAATGGGGCACTTTTTGGGGCACCAATGCGGTTAGCCCCTCCCCAACCCTTGATAATCAAAGGGTTTATAAAAAAATAACTATAAGCATAACTTATGACCTTGGTTTCTATCCTGATGTTTTTAATTTTTTGATGTGCATAATATCAAGGTTTTGTATTAATGAAGGTTTCTATACCTGTTTAACGAAGCCTATCTAAATGTATTTAACTGGGGTACGATGTGGGGTACAAACTGGGGTACGCGGACTTTTTGTAAAATGTGTACCTCAGTTTGTAAAATGTAAATCATGAAGGTTTTGGCAGGTATTATTATAAGGAAAGAACAATATGAATTCCTTTAAAGTTAATAGTATTTCTTTGTCACAATCTGTGGCATTTTTTTGATTAAACAAATTTCTACTACATAAATACATTTTTATTATGGTACCTTCTAATGGTTCATCTAATTTGTAGATGCTAAAGAATTTTGTTTGCTTTCTCACATTGCTTCAGTAATGCCTTCGCAATTTATTCCAAATCATATTACACGATTCATGTGTTTGGGCGCTTATTTCCTTGTTGGTGTTTTACTATCATATTTGAAAGCCTTTAAAATCTTTCTTTGAAATTAATGCTTATAATATTTCATCTCTTTTGACCATTCCTATTACGTTATAACCCTGTGTCCTTAAAGCCCATCGTCTGTTAGTACTTCGTGTTCTTCATGTGCTAAATGTAAGCTTGATAAACCAATAATGGGTACATTATCTGGCTTACGTTTAAAAAATTTTTACTGGCACTATTACTTCAGCTCATAATCTTCATCCGTTTTTACAGATTTTTACACAGGAATGTTGTAAATAGATTAGTGACTAGTATTGATATATACAAACTACGCCAAATTCCCTAAAATGGTAAATAGTAGATAAACAAATTGAGGTGAATATCGATGAATAAATGTCCTAATTGTTTAGCCAATAATTCTTTTACGAAAGTACAAAAAGATGGATCTGTTATTGAGATATGTGAATATTGTAATACTATTAACGAGGTTACTACAGCAACAAAGGCGATTATTACACCCGAAAACAAACCCAAAAGCATCGATCCCGTTGACACGGTTGTACATGTCGTTTATTTTTTCTTTTTTGTCTTCATTCTCTGTATTATTATTTTATTGCTTGATCAATGAAGTAAAGCCCATGTACTCGTAGTTAAATGAGCACCTGGGCTTTAAAATTACAATCATTTTATTTCATACAATTTTTCTGTTTTACACTCGTTGTTATAAATGATCTTTAATGATCTTCAATCCTAACAAATCAACAATCTCCGTACACGTACTTGGACATACGTTCTGCCTACTACAATCAACACGGAAAGGGTTTTAATTTCATTAAGCATGACTTTTGCTTCTGTAAATTTCACCTCTTTTACTACCTCTAAGCCATTCAAAATATCCAATTTGAATTGCGCATCGGTAATCTTTATCCTTGCAAATTAATCAAAAGGGTCTCTATGTGTAGTACCATCCCAGTTAGCATTGATTTCTTCAGTAATCATTTTCAGCACTGCCTCTTTCGTCAATGCTGTAGGGTTACCGCCTTTTGGTGGTGGTGGCGTTCCTCCATCTTTGAAGCGTTTATCAACTTCTGCTTGTACAGCCGCATTAATTCAGCTTCTAAGATGCCTAAATTAGCAGTTGTCTTTTCTGCATCCTCACCTACAAAGAACTCTACTAATTTAGCTGGTAAACTCTTTTCTGTTGCAGTAGACAATGCTTGATTAACTAACTTTTCGCGCGTAGCTTCTTTTTGAGACTGCTCAAATTGTGCTTTTAAGTCGCGTAACTGTTTCGCTTCCTCCGATTCAGGTGGGTAACGCTTGGAAATCTCATCTTCTAATTTCTTTGGAAGAGTTTTAGTTTCGTACGTTTTAATCGCATCAGTTACTCGAGTATCAGCAAATGATTGAAGCCATTTCTTACCCTCATCATCGTCGTTTAGAAATGATTGAACCGATTCAAGTGTCAATGTAGCCCCTTGACCGTTTCCTCCTGATGCTGGCTCCGGTGTAGGTTCAGGCGTTGGCTCTAGATTAGGATCTCCTTCTCCCGCAAGCATTTGAATATCTAAGGGTAATAAAGTTTTAAGGTTGAATGGATTGTATTTCATGTTTTCCGCCTTGCCCAATTTAGTTATTCAATTGAATCCCTAAACAGTTCAAAAGTGTATTTGTTCTCGTTCTTTATAGCGTCTGCGAGAATAAAGACAAAAATAAAAAGCCATTCAAAATGAATGACTTGTGTAGATTTTATAATTATGAGAACAAGTCTAAAGAACATGCTTGAAAAAACAAATTCCATAATATGCTCTAATATCCGTAGAAGTTTGAAACCAAAGCTACACTAAAGTACCTCTAATTTTAGTATTCATTAGAAACTAGATACATATTTGTCAAAGTAATATTCAAATATCTCATAAGTGACTTGTGCTTCACTGATATTTACTTTAAGAAGATTTTCAACGTCAATTACCTGAATTTCTTCTATATTTTTACTGTATTTAGAATTTTCATAAGCATTAAGCATGTCATAAAAAAATTCACAATGGATTGAACAATGATAACCGTCACTATACCCTCCAGCATTAATAAGAAAACTTGCCCAAGATATTTGACGGTGCCTATATTTCAAAAATAAACAAGCCAAATAGAAATCATTTAATTCAGGAAATTTTTCAAAGGGTTCTGAATATGCAAATTCATTTACAATTCTTACTGCATTGTTTTGGAATTTTGTTAATGAAAGTTCTATAATCCAGTAAGGAGGACTTTCAGATTTATCAATAATATCATCACAAAATAAGGAATAATGCTTATATGTTATTAAGCCAGAATCAATCATCTCCCCTATTTTCCAAGCAAGAGATTTGTTCAAATTAATTTGCAACATTATCCCTCCTTTATTTTTTAAATTATGTGCTTAAAAAACTCACTACCGTTGCTTAACTAAACTGCTCTGTTAGTTTCTCAAATGGAGTTTGATTCTAGAAATATGGGCCCTCTTAATCCTCTAAATACGAAATAGGATATGGAGAGTAAACTACTGTATCTCCATCTTCATCTCGCTTTAAAATTATGATAAAATCTGCCCCATTACTATCATCCCCTCTAGGTATTGGAGTAATCAATGGAGGGCACCTTAATTCATTATATTTTTCTAATGTCCCATTAAAGTTATTAAGAGCAAACGTGACACGTTTATCTATAAGAGCAAATAATTTATCTACTCCACCTGTTTGCATATCAAAATAGTCAGGGTTCTTCTCTCTTTTTTCAATTAATTTCTCCTTGTATTCATTAACTGTTAAAAAACAAAACTCCCAATCAAGTGGAAGAAGCCCTCCTCCTAGCCAATAAATATTCACTATTTATACCTCCTTACCAATAATTTTAGTAGCCTTTAAAACCACCTATCAATTTTAACATCATTATCCAACGATGAAATCACCTATAATAAAACATGAAGGTTATCCAAATAACTCAAACTTCACTATTAAACTGTTTTCTCCAACCTTCGTAACTCACGAATGGTATCACAACGCTAGGAGGCTTAATCTGTTTGTATGCTTTGTTAAAAGCTTGTTTGTATGTCAAACCTAATTCGGACATATAAGCATCAATATGAGCAGCCAATTTCTTTTGGTATGGTATATCATCCATGTAGTCTCTGCCTCGCCTGTACTCTGGTAACTTGCCATTAACCATATAAACCGTATGGCAGCGACACTGGATATCCATTGAAGCAATGCCCCATAACCTCGGTGCTTTTGATTTCCACTTACCATAGTGATAGTAGGCATCTTTATCAGCTTTCTGGCCGTCTAGCTTTCTATGAGACTTACGAACCCTTGTATCAAGTGACGACATCCACACCTTAGTTAACCTTGCTGTTTTACTCGCCTATTCCTCAATAGCTAAATCTACTTGTGATCTAACTCGACCACCTTCTGTACGAGCAACTAGGATTTGTCCAACCCATAGCATTTTCAATCCTGATTGCCATGTCTGTATAGCTTTCACCAGCTTGTAGGCTCTGTGCTATCTCAATGTTTAATCGCCTGATAATATCGTTTCTATGAGCCTCAAATATCTTTGGAAGAGTAATTATCTTTGCCATCTGCAGAGAAGTAAGGATAAGGGTTATACCCCAATTGTCTAGCTAGATTAATACTTTCTTGAGCAATTAAAACATGTGGTGGATATTCACGTTCTTTCCAAATTCTAAATCCATTTTGATATTCCACTATTTGCCCTGCTCTTCCGTGGCCGCAACAACATCCTATCGTTTTTATTCCTCTTGCATTTAAAATTTGAATTTCCTCTGCTATACATGCATCAACAGCAACCACATTTTTATTCTGATTCTTATTTATTATGTTTACCCATCTATACACACCATATAAACACATATATTCACCTCATTATTTAGTATGCTCTTTAAACAGAAAAAATTTACATAGAATTCTACTCTCAAAACCACACCCAACTCTGCCCTCTCAACTTGATGTAGTTTTCAAAGCAAAAGAAAAAACACCCCGAAGGATGTTTTAGAAATTCATATTGGTAATATCTCGTCAATCTAGTTTTCATTCATTATGTTTTTCTGTGTATATAAATTTTGCTACCCAGTTGCTTCACTGATAAATCATTACGGCCAACTTCCATCCGCTTAAAATAGTCTGAATCCTCCTTAGAAATTATAATCCTTCCAAGTTCATCTTCATATATATTCCACCCAAATATTAAAAAAGTTATGTTGATATGAAGCATATTTGATTTCACATATAAAAACCCAATTAATATAAAAAGTACTGCATTTGTTATCAGGGTACTTATTTTTTCCATATCTATTGCCAATAAAGGTACTATATATGTTACTAAATAACTTAATATCTCTTCGTTTTTTCTTGAAACTTGCTTACCAATTATATCATCGTTACATTCACATTTGTTTATATACACTAGTGGTAAGAAAGATAGTAAAAACAATACAATTAAAATTATATAAACTGTTAATTCAAGTTTATTTTGAATAATTGAATTTATATCAAAATTATTAAAGGGGAGTATTGAAATCGCGACAATTAAATATAAAGGTGAATACGATGAAATAAAAAGTAAAACCTTAAATAGATTTGTCACATCTCTCCCCTCCATTCCATAACTATCTTAAGTCGTCTCTTCCTTTTTCACCATTTAATACTGTTTTATAATAAGCATCGTTAAGTAATTTTACTATATCATTTAACTGTTTTTTGTCGGTATATCTAATTTTAGATTTATCCTCATTCAGTTCTATATTCAAATCAAACTCTGTTATTATTTCTTCTACTTTAACAAAATTTTCAACGAACCTTGTCATTCTTTCCGGCTTTGACATTAATCTTGAAATTCTTTTTACAATGTTACCATCTTCAATGCTATCAATTTTAAATTGCTCAAACCCATCAATTTTATGTGTTTCTTCAAAAGAGGTCAGTACAGTATTAGCATTCTGAACGTATATAGTTTTTAAATCAAAAATCCTTTGCATTGATACGTTATTAATCACGAGTATTTCGTCTTCAAAGATAAGTAAATCAAAGCTCGGCTCTATTCCTATAAATGACTCGGTTACTTTTCTAAATGTTTGATCAGCTAATGTTCCCCATAGCCCTTTATTGAATTTTTTAAATTGAGGAATACGGTTAAGTAAATAAAGGTATTTCTCGGTTTCCAATTCAATTTCTATACAATATAAATCTTTCTTAACTTCTTCATCTACCCTTTCAAATGGTTCTTTTAAACTATTTATCAAATTATCATAAGTTACCCCAACATATGATTGTTCACAGTATTCTACAACTCCGTTAGGTCGGCCATTTTCATTAAATTCAATCTGTTCCTTTTCCATCAATTTATTTATAGTTGGTTGAACAATTTCAACTATTTCTTTTTGTAAAGAACGACTTAATGATGGCTTATATGAAATATAATCTAAAGCTTCTTCTGTTTTTATTTTTTCAATTAAAAAAAGTTTTACTTTTGGTGTACCGCTAATTAATTGTTCTATTAGTTTGCTATTAATAAATTCAATATTCAAAACAATTATCCCCTTTAGCTATAAGTATTTATTACTAAAATTATACAGCATATGGGTATTATATCAAATCGAAGTTGCACAAAAGAACGTTTGTTCTATTATATTATCTCACTTCATCTGCAATTTCAACCAAAAAACACCAAAATCTTTAAAGGGGCTAAAAGATTTTGGTGTTTCATTTATTAGCCTTTTATATTAATTAAGATCTCTTAAAAAATATGGGCCGGCCATGTATGTCATGCTCCGAACTAATTTGCTTGGCGCAGGTCAGTCTGTCTTTCCGTAATAATTAGTAATTTATAAATACCAAGGGAGGAAAACCTTACCTCACCGTCCTGCCTCCCATTTTACAAGATAAATTTTTGAATACCTAATGTGTAACATATATAACGTTTGTAACATGTATCACATTTAAACATTGATTAGTTTATTATTTTTCAATATTATTGCAAGCATCAAGTATGTAATTCATGAATTGGATAGTATCATCAATACGTTGTTTTTTAGATTTATAATAACGTATGTTCAATCCTTCTCTAATACTAATAGCTTCTTTTATAAGGTTATGCCATCTTTCTGGTATATGATTGATTGCATATTTACTAGCATCTACCTTTGAAACAATATCGCATTCTCTAAGTGTATAAAATTGACGTAACATCCCTGTAATAGACCACTCTACTTCCATATCGACAAATTTATTTGGTAACAGAAGAGCTATGGTCTTATATTTTTTTATTGTCTTCAATCGATTTAACCAATAGGTATTCATATTTTCTAAAACATATTCAATTAATATACTTTCATCAACATTAAAAACTGATGTGGTAACATCTGAACCCTTTATAGTGATTCCTTTGTTTTTTAAAATCCACCAAGTAATAGGGTTAGTACAATCATTACTCCATTTTGTTTTACCTTCATTTACGTATAAACAATTCTTTATCTCAGATTGTTTCTTACCAAAATCTTTATCTAGTAAATAACACCCATCCATTACTGTTTTCTTATATTTTTGATTTAGTTTTTCATGAAGATCAGATATTATTTTCACCTCTGATTCAGTTAGGGATCGATTTACAACAGCAATAAAGTCAATATCACTAGAACCTTCTATGTAAGCATGAAGAGCAATTGAACCATGTAAATATAATGCATCCAGTGTATTAGGAATCTGATTTTCAAATAACGATAAATATTCATTTAAAAAACTTTGAACTTGGATAGGAACTTTAGAATCCACAGAAACTCTCCTTTTAATTCTAATCAAACTTATATTACTAAATAAATAATATAATTCTCTTTTCATTATGAAGATATTCTTTTTTTTATTCGACACTTTTTAAATTAGGAATAGTATACTTTTTCTACTTTATATAATGTCTGCTCGATAGTGGAGCAGAGAACGGCATCCGCTTTGTAAAATTTAACTCGAAAGTATAAACTTTTCAAAAAGTTCTTTATATTATTTTTTTGCTTAAAGGCAGGGAGAAATTCTGAATTTTTCTCCACATCACCAAAACTTTGAATCCACTGCTCTACACAAGTCTGACTAAGTATTTTTCTATTTAAAACACTAATTATGGATTTGACCATTCTCTCATCTTCCCCATCGGAGTAAATTCGCTCTGTTATAGTCATCTTTTCGTAAACCAAATCGAGGATAGTTAAGAGGTCGCTTTTATCCAGTTCGGAACATTGAGCCAAATCATCTAACGCATCTGCTGCATGGGCTATGGCATGAGCCCAGCCTTTTTCTTCATCATACCCACGGTAATCTCGCTCTTCTTGTACATTGTAAAATATTTTCTCTTTTATGTGATGAATTTGCTCTCTTGAGAGAAATGGTGATTCTCTATGCCTCGTTAAGAGAAGCGGTATGACTAGCATGGAGAAAGACCGAGTGAAGACAGAGTCTGTATTTGTTTCACCAAGCTTAAAAAGCAAATGGTTTTTATCCAAAAAAACCGGTAAAAGTTGTTCTAGTTCGTTTGCGGTGAGAGATTTATCAGGAATCCAGTGTGATAAGGTTGTATAAATTAGCTCATCACGTAGTTGGGCATCCAAAGAGCCAATGTTATTTATCATTTCTAGTATCAACTGAAATCTATCGGGAGGTACTTGGTACCCATTTTCTTTTATTACTATCAACTTTTCTTTTAAATTCATTTTACACGCTCCTATTAGAAAAATTTGTTTGAAATCAACCCTTTTTTGATTAGTAAAGTATTCAACTTACGCCTTTTCTTAATTCGCTCAGTTTTTCTACAACAAAATCATTCAAATCTTTTAGTAATTTATTTGAATCCTTTATGTAATACTTATTATGCCATCGTAACGTTTCTTCTAGTTCATTTAAATTACCTATCGAATCTAAACTATTAATTATTATTTCGATATTCCGATTAACTGTATGTTCGTAACCATTAATTTGGTCGGATAAAATTCCGATGTAAATATTTTTTATAATTAAAGTATTTAAACAAACTGTTAATTCGTTTCGCAGTTTTTCGAGTTTCAGATTGTTTTCGACTAAATCCCTTTTAGCCATATCATAAATTCCGTCATCTTTACGTTTTAAAGAAAATCTATCCTCATATGTGTTAATTAAGATTTGGTGTGTTTTAGTAATTCTGAAATTATCCATTATTTTTTTGTAGATTTGAGTAGATTTTATAATTTCATGGTTCAACTCCTATGCTTTGGTAAGGATTAATGCAATGTAATCTCTATCCCTTGCCTGCTTATCTTGTTTTTTTAACGAATCCTCCATTGATTTTTTGTTTGCTTCGATAATGAAATAAGTAGTTACAATTACGCCTACCATTCCTATTATCCCACCCACTATACTACCTATAAGTCCATTATCAACTTTTAATCCATCTATCAATATTGTATCAATTACGAATGATGTCCCTAAAATTAGGACAACAAAAAATATGATTCCAATAAAAATGTTTTTAATTTTATCTGACATTATTTAACCTCCCACTAAATCATAATCTGAGAGATAATAAATTGGAACAATTTTCTACAAATTCCACTTTTAAAACATCACCAAACCATGCCATCTCAACTCATAGCGTTTTGGCTGTTTGATGTTTTCAAAGCAAAAGAAAAAGTCACACCTGTTTTAAAGTGTACCCTTTGTAAAGGGTACACTTTAATTTTAGACGTGACCTTTAATATTGTTTTACATTAGATTCTTTTTATGGAATTTTCTTCTAATCACTTTTTTCAATGGATTCATATTTGGTAATTCCATTTTCTATTAGTGTTAATTTCGGAAGTGTAAAGTAAATTATTATTGCAGAAGTAATTCCAATAAGAGCACCTACCATTACATCTAATGGATAATGAACTCCTACCCAAATACGTGAAATTCCGACTAATATAGCAAGCAAAATCCATAGACTCCATTTTCCTTTTTTAAATAACCAAAAGGACATACAGAATGAAAAAAATAATATGGTATGATCGCTTGGAAATGAATTATTTATTGCTTTTTCTATCAACTGATTTGTATTCGAAAGGACAGCAAATGGTTGGTGATTAAAATGTAATAACCCTGCAAATTTCCCTATAATTTCAGCCAAAACGAAAGCTATGCTTGCGCACATGAGCATTATTTTATTTTCTCTATCTTTGGTAAACCAGAACAGAATAACAAAAATAGCTAAGAAAATAACTGTGTATTCAGCAATAATAATCATTGGTAAATTGAAGAATTGAAATTCTTTTCCTAGACTATTAAGCATTCTAAATAAATCATTATTTATTTCTAATATATTCAAGACATTCTCTCCTTTATAGCTTAATAAAGCTATGTTAAGAAAAAATGTATCTTTAAACCATCGTAAAAGGTGACAATTAATTGCTTAAGCTAACATTATTGTCACTTTGATTTGAAAGCCTTTATGATTAGTTGTATCAATTGCTCGTTTCTGACATACACGTACAAGTGAACGTGTTTATTTTACATATTCATAATGTATATTGACTCAATCTGAATAGTGAAATATTTACCAGTTTATGTTATCCTTATATAAATTATTAGGAAGCCTCGGGGGTTGTTTTGTGTTGAAAATACATTCTACAAATAGATATATCATATTTATTTTTGGCATTACTTTGATGATAACTGGATTAGGAAGATTATCTGGTTTCTTTGAATATGATTCAGTTATTCCAAATCAATCTGTTGCACTACTATACATATCTATGGGCGTTTCTGTAATGTTCATTTCTTACTTTGTTAAACCCAAAAAAGAAAAAAGTTAAAAGTTTACCATTCCAGATCTTTCAAGCATGTTCCTCATATTGTGTAGTTAGAAACTGTAAACAACCATCCTTGAAATATCTCTTTAATTCTCTTTTCCTAACAACCATTTCTTTATTGTTATTTACTAATCTTACATACTATTCTTTGTTAGCATGAAAGTTTAACTTTCGTCTGTTTCTCCTTTAAAACCTATGATATAGGTTCTGCGATACTCTAATTTGTTAGGTAGCCAACCCAGTTTATGACGTAACATAAATGGTTTCATAAAAACATACCCCTTTATTATAAATTCATATAATTTACTGACAGCCCATATTGACTTTTGTACTTCCTCCATCAACCTCAAATACTCCTATTGTGCAATAATCAAACCGAACCATATTTTCAAATATTACCTAATCATGTTATCCTTTTGTAAGTTATTACCTAAATATCAGGAGTTGTTATAAAATGAAAACACCTTCTAAAATTGGACATATCATATTTGTTTTAGGCATCTTATCGCTTTCAATCGGATCAGCGAGATTAACAGGTGCCCTAGAATACAATTCATTTATTTCAAATAAATCTGTTGCAATACTATTCATTGCTATAGGGGTTTCTGTTATGTTCATTTCATTCTTTGTAAAACCTCTAAAAGTTAAATAACTTTACAGAACAATATCTTTTAAATATCTAACTCCAATTGACCTGTTATCTCTTGTACATGATCATTCCAAACAAGTTGATAATTACTTGCTAACAGAGTTAGCTGGAACAAATTTAAAAGCCTCTAACAGTCGAAGGGATAGTTGCAAACTACGTTTTAAAAAGACCATTAACGATATAACCAGTACTCATATTATTTTATAAGTGACCTGACTTTACTGAGAAAGTGAATTCATTTCTTTATTACGAATATGAACAACTCCTGTATTACTAACTTTTATATTCACTTCTGTAATGCCTCTTTTTAATATATGTTCTATTGCATATCTAATCTCCCATTCTTTAACCTGACCAAGATCATTTGAAATACTAGCATGGCTGGATTTCTTATTTTCACTATGAATAATGACTGTCCCTTCACATTCATATACCTTTACAACACCACCCATAAAACCAGAAGCAATAGTTACAACATCGACTCTTTCTTTTGTTATATCTCGAAATGCTTTAGTTGGAAAATTATATATTTTCGCCATTTTGACCTCTCCTTCTACGGAACGTTTGTTTGTATTTATATTAGAACAAACATTCGCTCTTTAGCAAGGAGAAATTTATGAAAATATAAAAAGTATGTTATGTAGATTTTTTTGAGATTAACGCTTATTCTATGTACAAATTAATCTGCTAATTATTGATAGTTCTTTAACCACTCATAATGCATGTGTAGCCCCTACTTTTTAATCAATTTTAAAACCAATAATACCCATTTATTGAAATATACACTAATATATGATTAAATGTAAATTACTAGGGGATTATACTAGAATGAAGGAATAATAATGGTAAAAACAATTAAAGGTCGCATTTTTGGTTTTGCTCTACTCTCAGCTTTACTTGTTTCATTTTTCATCTATCCATCAGGTAATGTTTCAGCAGCCGAAATCAACGTTGTTCAAAACTCTACTAGTATAGACAATGTCAGTCCAGCTGCTGTGTATACTAAATATGTCACAGTTAATACAAGAACTTCAACGTTTCCACCTGGACAAATTTATCATGTTGAATGGGATGGAGATTTTAAATACGCAGGATACCTAACAAGATTTGATTATGCATACGATCCTGATGCAGGTATTTACTTTGCAACATATAAAGGAAATATTACAATTCAATAAAATTGAATAAACACCTAATCCCCTAGAGTTTTAATAAAGCATAACTAAACATCCTGGTCACTTTTAATAGAAGTGACCTTTTTCTTTCGATAATCCTCGGTAAACTTAATTAATTGTCTACCTTCTCCTCGCTAATACGCTTTTGATGTCATGTAAAACTTGATTAATTTATCATCAATCTTGAATTGTTTGTCGTTTATCACTTTGTACAATGCATATTCAGCTGCTATTGACTCCCCACTTTCTTTCCAGTAATCTTTCTGTTTTATTAAATCCTCCAGTGGTTTTAGCAGCCTGTAGACAAACTCAATAAAGTTTGTCTACAGGCTGACACCTTCTTCTCTGTTTTAATGAAAATTTGATTTATTTAGTAAAGTCCCAAAGGCAATGTTCACATTTTTTAAGAAGCTTCTTTACAAATCATTAGTAAATTGCCATCAAGATCTTTAAACACAAAATAAAAATTATCCTGAATCTCTGTAACAAGTTCAACATTATTTTCTCTCATATATTGATAAGAAGCTTGAATATCATCGGTGAAAAGCTAAATAGAAGCAGCTTAAATTATTGTTTTTCATACTGAATATCGTGGTACTCGAAAGTTTCATTTGCTTGCCAATCGCTCGCATACTTCTTGAGGATCAATGTTTATCACTTTCTAAAATATGGGTACATTCTTTTCCTACATTTTCTAAATACATCGTTAAAATCAACAATTTTCTTCTTTATTTTTCTCTAAAAGTTGCTTTATTTTATTATCTATATTTAATAAAACTAGTTTAATTTGTTTAATCTGATATTCTCTTTGTAACATCTGCTCATATTTTTCTTGAAATATAACTTTGATTTCAAGCAGATTTTGTAATTCTTCTTTTGTCAGTTTTTTATTTTGATCAATATTTTCCGACCAATCAAAAAGCATTTTGATTTCTTGAAGAGAAAATCCTGTTTGTTTAAGTTTAAGAATTGCTTCCACTGTATCAAAGTCTTTCTTGTTATAATTACGGTGCTTATTTTTAATTTCTGGATGCAATAAATTCATTTTTTCATAATAACGTATAGTATCTTTACTAAGACCAGTACATATTGCAAATTCACCAATTTTCATTATGATCCCCTTCTATAATATAAATTTATAAACCATTAGGGTAATTATACAATGGAAAATGAAACGAATGATATGATGGCTGAATGTAATTCGTCCATTTGTTAACCGCCCTTCTGAAACTGCCAATATATGTATCAGGATAAATGCAATTATCAGTAATATAAACATCCAGTCTTTGTTTGGTAGACATAATATTAAGAGAATACTAATTGATACGATAATAAATATGAATGTTCGTACTTCAAATCCAACTTCTTTCCATTTTTTTATCCCAGCCACCCCTATTAAAACCGCGTATAACACAATTAGTATAGTTGTCATAATGACCATCCCCATCACTCCATTCTTTGATTTTATTCATCTTAAAAGATGGAGCCAACTCCATGTCAACAGATAATAAACAACTTACTTTCACTTACAAATAGGCTAAGAAATAATTCCATTAAGCTAAAGTATCATCATCTTCGTCACAAAACACCCTAGTCTAGCTCTGAACAAGCTTTGGTTTAATTTCAAAGTAAAAGAAAAGCCTCCATTTAGGAACCTCCCTAAATGTTTTTTTAATTGCTTAATTAGTACAACCGTGCTAAAATAAATACATGAGTAAAAAAAATAACACAACTAACCAAAAAGAAATGTCATTTATTGAAAAAGCTCGTAGAACTCAAATTGTGGAATGTGCTATCGAAACCATTGCAGAGGTGGGTTACGCTCAAGCTTCTTTAGGTCAAATTGCAAAGCGTGCACAAATCAGTAAGGGGGTTATCTCCTATCACTTTGCAAGTAAGGGGGAATTATTAGAGCAAGTAATTTATGATTACTATATGGCATGTCAAGCTTATACTGCTCCTCTAATAGAAAATCAAAAATCTCCTATAGATAGGCTTAGCGTTTATATTGAATCAAACCTTAGATTCATAGATGAAAATCGGCAGCATGTTTTCGCTGTCATTGAAATTGTTTCTAATGAAAGAACTGCTGATGGCAAACTACGATTTGCGGCGGATCATGATGATACTATTTTTCTTCCCATTGAAAACATACTTACGCTAGGAATGCAAGCGGGTGTCTTCCGAGAATTCACCAAATTGGCTTCAAGAGTAATGGCGTTAACGATACGAAATTCCATTGATGGATTCACTATTGAATTAATGAGAAATCCCCAGTTAAATGTTGAGGAATATACGAGAGAACTGATTACAATATTTGATAAATCAACGAAAAAGTAATAGGTCAGACTTGAGGAGGATAGGTATGTATTACTATGAGGTAATTTGTTCTAGTTGTAGAAACAAATTCAGAGTATACGAGGGGTCACTGAGATTCAGACAGTTAAAGGAAAGAACCGATAAGATTTTTCGTTGCGAAGAATGTTATAGCAAAATTCGTATGGATGCCATTAAAAATTTCTTTAGATAGCTCTTTCAGCCCATCTTGAGAATAAATAAAAGGAAGTACAAGTTAAATAAGTATAAAGCCCAGGCTCAAAATTAATGAGTATCTGGGCTTTGGTCAGTCGTTTCTTAAAATGCCTATTCATGTGTGCATTAAGAATTTGATGCTGATATTCTACTTTGAACACAAAATCTTTGCAAAAATAAAAAGCCATCAAGAATCAGGAACAACTACTACTGCCCCATTCGATTGCACCCATCACATATAAAAAGAACACCTATGTTAGGTGCTCTTCTGATCAATTTTTCTTGTTTAAATCATCTGGATAAACTATCGTGTTAATTACATCTCCATTTGATTCATCTTTAAAAATTACTTTGACTTTATAATCCTTTTCATCTACACCATTAAATAATTGATAGTACATACCTGTTAAAGCTAGTCCGAATGAGGCCATTGTGTCAAGACTATTATCAAATTCTTCTTTGTTTACAGATAAAGTGAATTCTGAAAAGGATTTGTCATAGGTTACATCTTTAATAGATTTGAACTCTTCACTTGCTTTAAGCTCATCTACACTTGCTAGAATGCCTTCTTTTAAACCTTTCATCATTTCTTTATGTTCTGTTTCAGACATTTTATAAGTTAAAGAACCATCCTCATTTTTACTGACTTCCTTCATCCCACTGCTTTTTGCCTTTGAAATAACAGAATCAATGTCCTGACCCTCAAAAAATAGAGCTGGAATAGTTACTTCTACATCTCCACCATCTTTGCTACCTTTTTCCTGGCCCTCACTACAACCAGAGATCAAAACACCTACTAATATAAATAATGGTAGAATCCATTTTCTTGCCATTAAATCTCCTCCTCATACACCAATATACAGAATATGAAGAGATTACACTATACTTTATTAACATAAAGCTCTATTTCTTAACCGCTTCTATACATGAAAAATCATTTCTTTTTTGAGAAACTGATTTTTTTATCGTTATCTTAATGTGTTGGGTGACGTTCCACATCCTAAATAAAATCTATTTCTTACTAAGTGTTCAGTGCTTAATTTTATAAAATTCAACACGTACTTTGATATAATCAATCATGCGTTGTTTTACATTTGTTTTTTTACATTTTCTTCAACAAAGGTTGTGATGAATTTTTATGTTTGCAGTACTTTTGGCTATAAGTATTGGAGCTATTCTTGCTGTGCAAACAGCCATTAATGCTCAATTAAGAAAGTTTGTGATTTCTCCTTTTTTAGCTTCAATGATTTCCTTCGCTGTTGGTGTCATCTTCTTAACTATTACATTAGTAAGTAGTGGTTCATCACTGGGGATTCCATTAGATTTATTGTTGAACCAACCTATCTATATATGGTTGGGGGGAATTGGTGGCGCTATTGCGATAACTACTAACATTCTCTTGTTTCCTAAATTGGGAAGTGTGCAAACAACTATCCTACCGATCTTTGGAATGACTCTCATGAGTATGTTAATCGATCATAATGGCTGGTTTAATGCAACACAATATTCCTTTGGATGGAATCGAATCTTTGGCATATTACTAGTCTTCCTAGGCGTCCTTTTAGCTACAGCTATACGAAGCAAGAAAAATGAACAGTATTCTCCCCAAACAAATAAGGAGAGTGTGCGGAATCTATGGATTTGGCGCATAGTAGGGATTCTAGCAGGAATGTTACTAGCTATCCAAATCGCTGTTAATGGACAATTAGGAAAAGTTCTTCACTCTTCTTCTCATGCTGCCCTTGTTTCATTCTTTGTTGGTACTATTACCTTGATTATAATTGTTGGGTTAAAAGATCGATCTTACACAAGTATTAAAGAGCCTTTTAAACAAGCTGCTCCTTGGTGGATATGGATTGGCGGGATCTTAGGAGGATCTTATGTTCTCATCAATGTATTTCTTGTCAATCAAATTGGAAATGGCCAAACTGTAGTTCTTGCTTTATTCGGTCAAATCACTGGTAGCTTGCTGGTACAGCAATTCGGATTGTTTAACTCGCTAAAGAATCGAATTCAACCATTACAAATAATTGGTTTAATGGTGATGATAGCCGGTGTATTTTTAATCAGGATATTTTAAATAATTTTCTTTGCTAATCTTGATCGATGAAACTCTTTTTCAAGAATGGATGCGACATTTCCCCAAAACATAAAACCAGAGTTCATCTACAAAATGTAGCATAAACTCTGGTGACAATGGTGGTCTAACTTTATTTTATGAATTGCCTCATGATTATTTCTTCGCCGATACGTCCTATTAGCCTTTCATTTGTATCTTCAAACCCTACTTTTACATATAGTTTCTGTGCTGGAATATTATCTTTGTCTACAACTAAAACAATTTCATCGCAATTTGGAAATTCTGCTTTAACAAACTCAACTAGTAATGTCATTCCTTGTTTTGCATAGCCCTTCCCTTGTTCTGTATGATTAATTGATAATGCAGATAATAGCATCGCATTTCTATTCGTAGAATATTTCTTAACTCGTTCATTTGCATTTAGGAGAAAGAAACCAACAGGTGTATTTTCACTTAGAATTACAATGCGATGCTGTCCTTCATTAATTTCCTCAAAATTACTCGGCAGTGCAGAAAATTGTTTTTGCTCTTCAGTAAGTACAAAAGCGTTCAGTCCTTGCATATATTCACTTGAAAAATGTTTTAATTCAACCTTCTTCAGTTTTTCCATTACATAATTCTCCATTCACTTTTTCTATACTTTACCACTTTATTAGGGTGTGGTCATTCATTTATTTGAAATTTCGAAAAACAACACGTTCGTTAGATAAATAAATCACGTAAAAAATGCCCAGGCTCAACATTAATTTGAGTACCTAGGCTTTGTTGTTACTTAGTATATTCATCCTAATACCGTTTTTGGATTTGCCGCTAACACGCTACTGGCTTCATGTTGTACTTTTGTTAGCAATGTATGTAATCTTTACTTGATTTCGTTCACTAACACTGCAGTATTTGGAGCAACAATCGCTTCAATGCCCGAAGCTTTGTAGCTAACTCGAATTGACTCGTTGCTTTTATATAAATGGAAAGTATCCGAACTAAAAACAAATTCCCCGTTCTCATCTAAAGTCGGTGAATAGGTGATATCATAATGGAACTTTATGTCCTTTGCATCGGCTGGCATATCTGGTTCAGGTTGATAATCCTCAGGAACTTCCGTTGTAACGTATCTAAAAAATAGTTGTATGTCGTTTTCATCTATTTTTTTCCAAAGGTCATATGTATTTCCTTGTGCCTTCATACCATCAAAATAAGTTGTTTCCTTTTCTTTATCGGTAAGGGGCAGATAAGGAAGGGCTGCTTTTGCTAATTCCGTTATTTTTATTCTTTTCGTTTCTTTCCCTGCGGCATTATAAATCAATAGTGTTTTGTCTAAACTTCCAAACAAATCATCTCTTTTTCCAACCAGAAGATGGTTTTGAAAGGTTAAAAAAACCTCATCAGGTTGCAACTCTACATTATATTGATTTACAATTTTATTCATCTCTTTAGTCATTAAATGTTCTTCAAGGATATATTTTAAATTTCCAAATCCCAATAAAGGAATGATTGCAGCGATGATCATGCTTAAAAACAACAAACCAAATTTTTTGGCTAAACTAATTTGGTTTTTAATAAAGATAATGGGAATACCCACCGCAAAAGTAAAACCTAATAAGCCAACATATGCAAAAAATTGCATCAACCCTAATTCATCTATTTCGTACATATTAATATATACACACACACCAAGTAGAACGATAGCGATTAATCGTATCAATTGATTTTTCATACTATACTTCCTTCCTTCTACAAACCTCTAAAAGCTATGGACGCACTAAGAAAAGATCGGATAATTTCTCTACAATTGTTTGTCTATTCTCAATTATCAGCCGTGTTTTTCCTTCATAGTTTATTTTGGCTTTTTAATTGTCCCTAAGTTTAGAACTATGTACCATTTTTACGTTTTGTAATGACTAATTAGCATTCTATTTCTATTCCAGTTCCATCGAATACTTTACCTATCAAATCTTACCAATGTCTCACCTTATTTTATATAGGTAATTTTTTCCTTTCTTATAAATAGAAGGAGCCAGGAGATCTGAGTATCATTTTTATAGTATATATCAGCAAGATAACTCGTTACTTATGAATACTACTACTCTTGAGGATCAATATCACAAGTGTATCTCTACCTTCTCTAAAATTATAAAAGACACCAAGTATTAATATCTCAATGGATTATTTACTCTTGGGTATTGTTACAGGGATAGTGGCAACTATTAATATTAATCCTAGATAGAGAGGATATTTTAAACATTCATTCGTTGAATACCCCAATAAATAAGGCATACCTATTATGGCCATTACTACTCCAACTACAAACAAACCCATTTCAATTTTTCTGATCATATTTTTCCCCCATCCCTTAACATTTTACCCCTACAACCAGAGAGGCTTTATCTAAGGAGCTTCTTTAAAATAAAAGACACCCCTCGGAAATAAGGAATGTCTAACTTTTTATCTATACACATCTAACAGATTTAACAAATATCTTTCTAATTCATTAATCGCAAACAAAACTTCCTTATGAAGTCTATCCTCGACAACGCTATCATCATTAAAGACCTCTAAGTATTTATTCACTTCTACAAAGAATTTTTCATACTCCTGTAAAAACTTATCAATCGTTTGATCACCAGGTGTTACAGATAAATAAATTGTTTTAAATAAATTAAAATCACTATACGCATTACTTAAAAAATAGATAGCCAGTATTCTATCGCTATTAATATACAATTTCACAAAAGATAGATTTTGCTTCAATTTTTTCAATGCATTGATAAGATTATTCGTTTGCTTCAACATATTTGCCGTATTACTATACATCTGATAATCACCTCCACCTTTATAATAAGCAGAAAACCAACAAATTGGAATAATTTTCTGCAAATTACTAGCTGAAAACTTCCTTTACAATACAATTAAGTCGAAATATTAGTTAATAATGCTAAATGTATGACAGAAAGGACCCCCATTGGATAAATAATGGATCTTGAAAATCTATTTTTAAATTGATTTCGAGGATGCCTTTCAAAAAATAAATGTAGGATTGCATGAATGATAAAGAATAAATCAAGGATCCAAAAAATGATGGTTTGATACTGACTGAAAAGTAAGGAAAGGATTAAAACGTAAAGAAACAGGTGAATAAAAGTGAATACTTTATAAGCCTTTGAATCTTCCATATCTTTAAGTATTATAAACAATCGCCACTCAGAGCGTCTTATTGCATCCATTTCATGCAAAAGAAATAAAGAAAAGTTAAATAAAAAAAGAACGAGTAATAAATCAGGCATATAAAACCTCCAACAGACTATATACCAAATATTACTATAAAACCACTTTCGAAATACTAAGTAAACATGCCTAAATATGTCGATTTGTAGGCATATGGAGGCTTTCATTCTTCCCCTTATATTAAGCAACACAACCTTTTTACTTCATTCATTTTTGCATAAAGACATTTAAATTCCGTCTTACATTCAGTTCCAAATGAAATTTTATCATGTGTCATCATTCTAAAATTGGCTCCTTCAAGTAATCTTCTAGGAGTAAACAAAAGCACACAATCAGAAGGCTTTTCGTTGGTAAATGAAATTTGTAATCCCCCAAGAAATAATATAGATTAGCATAATGAAAAGTGTCGCCCCTGTATATAAAACCGTAACGGTTGTATTATCTACAAAATCAATAATTGTTGTTAAGTGTTCATTCATATACAATGCAATCGGTCGTGAAATCCAAGTTAAGAGGATAAAGCTAATAAGTATAACCGTTGTAATATAACCCTGTTTAAATATCTGAAATAATGGGAAGGTAAGCGCAGCAAATAGTAAGAATAAGCCACTACCAATGGCAATGTCAGATATCGTAAAATGTTTATTGAAAGCTAGAAGCGCTAGACTTGTAACACATATGGATAAAATCATATAGACAATCGCTCCAAGATAGCGGGATGCGATAATTTCTGTACGTGTGTATGGCAAGGAGTTTAATAATATATTCGTCTCAACTTTTTCATCGTATGCATATGTGTTAAAGGGAATAAAAATACTGGCGACCAGAAAAATTAAAACGGGTGGTGCCCCTAACAAAATAAAAACTAAGATAAAAGGAATAAAAAGCAATAGCTGCCTTTTCTGTAGTATGACATCGCGTTTAATTAAGTTAAGCATGATGGATGCCTCCTTTAAAGTAATACATGATATCTTCCAGAGAGGCACGTTCAATCATAACTGTGTCTCCAAAAATATTTTTCGCAGCTTTAATATTATCCGTTAGTGCTTCAAATCCTGTGGATGCACGATGAACATGAACGAATGCTTTTTCAGTGTCTCTATCAAGTAGATTCAACTCACCTTTAACGAGCGCATAGTTTTCAGCTACATCGTGTATAGATTGATTAAATACTAATTCCCCTTTCTGTATAAAAGCTATGTAATCTGCGATACGATCTAAATCAGTTGTAATGTGCGTAGAAAAGAAAATAGTGCGATTGCCATCAACCATTAATTCCTGTAATAGATCTAACAGCTCCCGTCTAAAAATGGGATCTAATCCTGCTGTCGGCTCATCCATAATGATTAGCTCTGCATGATGTGAGAGGGCTATTGCTAATGAAGCCTTCATTTGCATTCCTTTTGAAAATGTTTTTATTGCTTTGTTAAGCGGTAATTCGAATTGTTCTACATATTGATAAAATATTGTATCGTCCCAGCGCTTGTAGGCAGGTGCAACTATACGTTTTATATCTTTTAAGTTCAACCCTTCAAAAAATATATTGCCATCGTATACAAACCCAATGCGCTGCTTAATCTCCTTCTCATGCGTCTTGTAGTCTAATCCGAAAAGCTTTACTTCTCCAGCATCTGGCCTTAATAGATTCATCATCGTTTTTATCGTTGTAGACTTACCAGCTCCATTTGCCCCAATGAAACCCGTTACAAAGCCTCGCTTTACCTGTAAATTTATATGATTTACGGAAAAGCCCTTGAACCTCTTTGTGACATTCTTTAATTCGACTACATTTTCCATCCCTTTCACTCCTCGTATAAAATCTTCAATAATTCCTTTAGTTCATCAAGAGACAGGCCTATTTCTCTGCTATTCGCAATGACCGCACTTAGCTGTTCCTCAATAACCTTCAGCTTCTTTTCCCGTATAACCTCCAAATTTTGCTCCGCTACAAAAGATCCTTTACCAACAATGGAATAGATAAAGCCCGCCTTCTCCAATTCTTCATAAGCCCGTTTTGTCGTTATTACACTAATTTGTAAATCCTTTGCGAGGTTACGCATGGAAGGTATAGCTGTGCCCTCCTGTAGTTCACCTGCTAAAATAAGTGATTTAATTTGATTCGTAATTTGTTCATAAATTGGCTCCTTTGAACTGTTCGAAATAATTATTTGCATGCCAATCCCTCTTCTTTATTTTTTTGAGAATATCGTTGAAATCATATTCCCTAGTGCTGCAATCAGTATAGCAATAACATGGATTGTGATGAACATATTAAAAAAAGGAAAGGAATAAGGCGTTATCCATTCGGTGAAAAGCCTCGAATCCAAAATCCATCTTCCCATTCTGGCAACTAAATTATTACTATCGTTCATGTTCGGCTCAAGAGCAGTGCCATCGACCGCGATAAAGATCAATTGAACAATTAAAAATATACCAATAGTGATGATCCATCGTTTTAACAGATTACTTTCATCCGCTTTTTCAGTGCCTATCACTTAAACAATTCCCCCCACAAATTTATTATATTGTATATATACTATATAAACATTATATACACAAATAAAAAATTTGTTCAACCACTTTTTTTAAAAAGGAAATTTTATACCATGAAATGATCTATGACATTCAAATACAAAGAAGGAGCCTGTTTTGATAGCTATTATCAAAACAGGCTCCTATTAACAACTTGCCATTCATTGTGTCTTGTCATTCAAATATGTTCATTCTACAGTTGCAATCTGATAATTTATGATATAATGAATCATCTGACTAAATTGGCAAGACAATGGCTGTAGCGTGTGACGACGCTGCGGCTTTTTCTTTGTTTTTTCCTTACGTGATTAATTTAAATACTTCCCCTGCTTGGGTAGTGCGATTTGTTCAAAATCATCGACAAGTTTTTTTAGGTTGCTTGTCAGTTCTTCGCCCTGCATTGGTAATCCGTGCCCTGTGATGGCAACTGAAGGTTTTAGTATTGCTAATTTTTCGATAGATGCTCGAGCAGCCAGCCAATCTGTTGTAAAATATTGAGGGGGACCACTGATTTCTTTTGTCTGCGTAATCACCTTATAAAGAGATTCTTGTTTGACCGTAACAAATGCATCTCCAGCAATAAGCACCTTATCCTTCTCACGGAATAAAGATATATGCCCTGGTGAATGGCCAGGCGTATGAAACCATCTGAAACCTGCCATAAATGGAACACTACCATCAGAAGGTAAAACTTTGAGGTTACCACCTAAATTTATAGCTTCATTTGGAAAAATAGGTGACATTTTAGCAACCAAGCCGTTATTTACCGTTGGATCAGGCTCGGGATAATTTTGTTTTCCAGATAAAAAGGGTATTTCTAATGTATGCGCATAGACAGGAACATCCCACCGCTCTATTAATTCTATGAGTCCTCCGACATGATCAAAATGACCGTGAGTCAGTATGATTGCCTTCGGTCGAGACTTAGAACCATAACGTTCTTCAACAACTGAAATGATCTCATCCGCACTTTTGGGCATACCCGCATCTATTAGCACAAAATCTTTCATCTGCGGTTCACCATAAAGTACAATATTTACAATTTGAATCGTGTATTGATATAAATCGGGTAATATGTCTATACCTACACCGCTTCCAACAGAAGTTGCTGGGATAAATTTATAATCGTCCCCGTAATTCAAATTCTTGTCCATTTTAAATCATCTTCTTTCAATTAAGTCATTGGAGGTTCAAGCATAACCTTTATGGAAATGCCACAACCGTAGATGAAGGCATAATATTATCTTCTTACTTCTTTTTTATTGAAGGGCTGTTCTTTCTGTTGCTCTTGTTCCTCTTTTACTGCTTCTAATTCTTCAGGATTAAATTCCATTGCAATTTCTTTTTGCTCTACTTCATTCTTTTGCTTTTCTTTTGTCAAAACACTCACCTCCAATATGCTTTAAAGTGGCCTTCCTTAAGAAAATCTATACTTTTCACTTTTTCAAAGCTACATTAAACGTATAACTAAACAGAAAACACCCATTCTATAAGTGCGTAGTGTTTCACTACTTAAAGAGCTGCAGAGATTTCTTTCTCTGTGGCTTCTTTTAATTTTTACATTAAAAATTTTATTAAAAGTGAATTTTACTTATTTTTTCAGCCATACTAACATGGCTTTAATGGCGAAAAATAAGAAAAGGATGTGTACAGATGGGTATTCTTGGTGGAAATCCAAAAGATGAACCGTTGCATTATGGTGAGGTATTTAGTGTTTGGTCGGGTTTAATTGCAGACTATGGCATGATTTCTGGCTATCAAACGTTTTATAATCATGCTGGTGATGAAGATCTTAAAAAAATTATTGAAGATATCATCGAAACATGCAGAGAAGAAGTAAAGCAGTTAGAAAAAATTCTAAAAACAAACGGGATTGCACTACCTCCCGCTTCACCTGAGAGACCTGTAGCAAGACTGGAAGATATTCCTCCAGGTGCAAAGTTTAATGATCCAGAAATAAGCGCTGCCCTTACTGCTGACGTTGCAGCTGGATTAGTTGCATGTAGTCAGGCAATGGGCACTTCTACTCGTGAAGACATCGCATTAATGTATGGGCAATTCCATATGGCTAAAGCTCAGCTTGGCGCAAAACTTTTACGTTTAAACAAAAATAAAGGCTGGCTTGTACCACCACCATTACATGTTAATTATCCTGAAAAATAAAGACTCATTCGCTTAATTAGTACAGTACTCAAAGACTCGTACGTATATATGGAATAAGTTCTAATTAGAAATTTAGAGACAGTACCCTTTCAATCGTACTAGAAACTGTAAGGGTAGATTTGGGGCATCATACCAGAGATGCCAAATAACTTAAACTAGCTGTAGCGTTTGTCGACGCTGCGGCTTTTTGAATGTATAAATTGACTATATTTACACAAACTATTAATAAGTGTATCGCACACACTTTTATAGGCTGTGGGGTTGGTTGACCGTCATAGTCTTATTTTTATTTTAAAGGCAATAAACTATGCACAATGAGTTAACTTTTCATATAAATAGTAGTGTTAGGCTAATCTAGTTTAACATGTACCTCCCGAATTGTTACTTAGGGTCACTTTCAGCCGAGTGACCCTTAAATATTTTTCAGTTATTTAAACCTCGTTTCTATACTTTACATATTCTAGGTTCTCGAAAGGAGGGACTTTCATATGGGATATGAAGTTTACGGTTCAAACTATGGCAAGCATGATAATTTATCATTCGCTCTAATTGTTGTCCTCTTTATTCTTTTAATTATTGCTGGTGCTACTTTCTTATATCATTAATAATTACCTTCTATTATCCTCAAATATTCATGCTATGATCAAAGGGTCGTCTCCCACCCTGGTGACCCTTTTTTATACTTACTTTGTAGCATAGAAGAATGTATATAGGAAGTTTGTTGCTTAGTGTACTAATCTAATAAACAGTTCATAGAATATATCAAGCATAATTAGGGCTAAAAATAACGAAGGAGAATGTCTATGAGCATTGATTTCATTACACTTGCCCCAACAGTCATGCAGGTGTTTAAAGCTGGAGATGCAAATCCCAAAAAAGTAAAGCGCATTGTTTATGGACAAGCTAGCTCAGATGCAAATGGAATAGCAACATTCTACTTTACAGACAATGCATTAGTGAATGGCAGTCCTCTCTTATCTACTATTGACTATGCAGTGGCAAGTGTATACTCGACAAATTCAACAATAAACCTAAGACCGAGGGTTCAAATGAGAGAGAAGAATATTAGTGGAAAATATGTCTCTGCTAATATTACAAATATTAGTGGTGTGACAGTATTAGGAATTAATGTATTAGGATCGGAAAATCCAGTAAGTGGCGTGATTGTAGATTTTATGATTTTAGGTAGTTTTGATTTGTAAACAGATCATACTGAACAAACTCCCTCGTGTTGCTTTTACATTCTTCTTGGTAAAACCTCTTATCCTCACTTTCATCGAGAATAAGCAAGTAACAAATGTATTTTGATATGTAATGAGAAAAAATAAAGACAAAGTCGAAAAAATCGACTTTGTCTACTGAAACCACTCTATTTAAGAATGTTTTTCTTCATTTAAAAATTAAAGTTTAACGATGTTAGCAGCTTGTGGTCCACGTTGACCTTCTTCAACTGTGAATTCAACTTTTTGACCTTCTTCAAGTGATTTGAAACCTTCACCTTGGATAGCTGAGAAGTGAGCGAATACGTCTTGTCCGCCTTCTACTTCGATGAAACCGAAACCTTTTTCTGCGTTAAACCATTTTACTGTACCTTGTGTCATTTAAATGACCTCCAATAATGTTATTAAATAAAATCATACTACTTCCAAAGAAAAAAATTCACATATTACAAAAAGTAACTAACAAAACACGATTACTCTTTGTAATATGTGAATTTATTATTTCTTTAAGAAAGATTCTATTACATACAGTATATGATAAAAAATCGTATTAGTCCAGTGTAAAGTGAATTTTTTTATCAATGAAGGCTAAAACCTGCACGTACCACCATTTTAAAGGTTAAAATTAGTCATTTCACCGCCATTAAGTAGCTAGAGACAATTGTTTTTGTATTTCAATAGCGACATTCCTTACCTCATTAATCCGTATAGTTTTTGAAGCTGAATATTACATTTAAGGACTTAATTGCCCTATGCATCCTTAGGCTCCACATGGACATGCACTTCGTAAACCCCTTGCTCTTCCACCATATTTTTCTCAACAACCGAAGCAACATCATGTGCTTTCGTGATATTTAACTTTGCATCTACAAGTATAACGACATCAATTACCTCATTATTCCCATAATTTCTTCCTCTGATTTCTTTCAATCCTTTAACGCCATCTATTTTTAAAATAATCTCTTTGTATGTTTGCAGAATTTTCTCATCAAATCCATCTGATAGTTCATGAGAAGCTTCCTTAAAAATCTCCCAAGCTGTTTTACAAATAATGAAACCTACCACAATTGCAGTTATCGTATCTAACCAAGGCATATGTAGTTGTGACCCTAAAATTCCTACAGCGGTTCCAATACTTACCCAAGCGTCTGACAAGTTATCTTTAGCTGCAGCCATAATGGCCTTACTATTGATTTTTCCAGCCAATTGTTTGTTGAAACGATAGACAAAATACATCACCAATGCTGATCCTACCCCTACATAGGCTGCAACCATATCCGGCGATTCTTTACCGCCTTGAAAAATGGAAGAAAAACCACCGACCAATACTTGAATACCAACGGCCATCATAATAAATGATGCGACCATCGATGCAATGGTTTCACTTTTCCAATGACCATAGCGATGATCATGATCTGCTGGTTTTTGTGAAAGCTTTAGTCCAATAAGTACTGCAATAGAGGCAATAATATCTGTCGTATTATTCAACCCATCCGCTTTTAAAGCTTCTGAACCACTCATATAACCAATGCCAACTTTTATGATAGATAAAATTATATAGGCAATAATACTGATGATGGCACCACGTTCACCTAATTTAAGATTATTATATCTTTCTGCTTCCAATTTACTTACCTCCCACTTACGTACCTTATTATCATAACAACCCAATATCGAGTGGGTCTACAGCAACCTTTTTGCCTTACTATACATAAGTAGGCGGAAGATAAAAGTGTTGATGTGGGGAAAAAAAAAGCCCTTAGGAAGAAACGCTGTCACTGGTTTAAAGCCTAGAAATTATTATACTAATCGAATAAAATAGTAGTGTATCTGTTCTTTAAGATTTTTTCCTCCAACGAACACACCTAACAAACCTTGGTCATTTCCAATTTCGGGAATGACCCTTTTTTAGGTACTTATAAGCACGTAGAAAAACCTTGCCACAACTGTAGCAAGGCTTAGAATGAATTATCCTCGTAGAAACCCGCCCTCTGAGTGGATTATTTGTCCAGTTATCCATGTAGCCTCCTCGCTAGCAAGAAAGCTAATCACCTTGGCCACATCCACTGGTGTCCCAATCCGCCCCATTGGAAATTTAGGTAATAGATAGCTTCTAATCTCATCATTCATCCATGTAGAATCTGTTGGCCCTGGATTGACAGCATTGACGGTAATGCCCAGCGGTGCTAGCTCCTGTGCTAATGATCTAGTAAAGGCTGAAATTGCCCCTTTCGTTGCTACATAGGCTAGCTCTCCCATCATAGGACCTAAATCTTGACCAGATGTCATATTAATGATTCTTCCTGAATTTAAATTAGCTTTTTCAAAAAGACGTGCAAATTCCACACAAAGTAGTAAGGTTGACCTCATATTCACCGCGTAATGCTCGTCTAATGTTTGAGCATCTAACGCTAGATAACCATCTTGTGCTGAATGGGCAGCATTATTCACTAAAATGTAAGGTACACCTAGTTTTTCGAAAACCGTTTGGAGTATCCTTTTTGGAGCTTGAGAATCTGATAAATCAATTGACATTTCTTCACATGAAACACCCATACTCAAAATTTCCTGTTTGAATTCTCCTATCCACTTACGATCAGCATGCCAGTGTGTGAAAAAAACATTGACACCGTCCGTAGCCATTCTTCTACAAATAGCTGTTCCAATATCTTGAGGGTGGCTTGCACCCGTAATGATTGCTATTTTACGTGTTGTTTTATTCATTTCTTTTTACCCCCATGCTTTTTGATGGTTATTGAGATTATGAATAAAAAAAGAGCATTACCATCATGGTCTGCTCCGTTTTTAGAAATACAAAACCCTTACACTGCACATCCTTTGAAAATGACCACCATACCTAGACATACACCCTAAGCTACAGAAATTGTCACATGTAGAGTATGTATTCCCCTCTTCATTTAACTGAATTCATACCAAACAAAATTCGTGATAATTTTCTAATCTAAAATTATAATCTTATTTTGAACATCAATAGAAAAGTTTTCTACATCAAATTGATGCTGCTTTATCATATCTTCCGCTAACTGTTGAGCCTTCTTTTTAGCCTTGTGATTTTTTTCTTCTGTTAAATTAATGCTTACTTGAATTCCTTCAGACGTCATACTATGGTCAATGCTGAAAGTCCCGAAATCTTGGGCAAACATCTTCTCAAATAGATTGGCCATGACATCATTATAACTGAGCCGAGTTGAGATCGCTTCTGCTGGCTCATAGAGTTGCTTTAACGTTATTTGAAAAGAGATGGGGTTTAATTCATTAGCTTTGATAACGTCCAGCATTGTTTCCTCTATGTGTTGCTTTGTCTTGTGATCGACCTTGTCGGGTAATGACACAAGGAGCTCTATTTTTCCATTAGGTAAAATTCCGTAATCTAACAGAAAGCTATAGGATTCTTTGCGCAATGTATAAGAAATCTCACTAATTAAAAATTGATATTGCTGAATATAACGCAATAATTCATCATTACTAGGCTGTGACATAGAAACATTGGTTTTTTCAGCATATTGAATAGGTGCATTTGCCAAAAAGAAAAATGCACCACAAACAATGCTTAAAAGTAGAAACCATAACGTAAACAACCTTTTAATAAACATGTATAGCCCCCTTATTCGGGACTATATGCCAACTATCGAAAGTAAATTACGGTAGAATTTTATAAAACAACACACGATCTTGATTTTCACCACCATAATTACTATGAATGGACATATTATCTATCACCTTGTCACCTTTTTCCATTCTAAAACCCAGATTCGTATGGAAGGCGATGGATACTTCATTAATAGGCGACGTGACACATTTCACAATATTTCGATGGTATTGCTTCACCACATGAAAGAATACATCATATAATCTTTTTGCAATATTCTGTTTTCTGTAATCAGGATGGACCCCAACAAAATGGATGAACGCTTCATTTGTTTTAGACTGCGATAAAAAGCCAATGAGGAAGCCGATAATCTCGCCATCCTTCTCCATAATTAGGCTTGTATTTGTAAAGTGATCAAAAAATAATTTAGGCAGCTTATCTGACATATTCCTACCACCCCACCACTCATTAATCAATGGAGATAAAGTATAGTAATCTGAACTCTGTACACTACGAATGTTCATGGAATCCCTCCTCCTTTTCAAGTCATACAACAGATTTATGGTCTGAATGTATCTACAGCTATTATATAAATGGTGACAATCACCATAGCATACCCCACTAAAAATGCATATTTAAGTTATTGTGCTGAGGCTCATACAAACTCAAAAACAATCACCATAACCAGATATGGATAAAACAATGTAAATGAATACTATCTTTATACCCTCCATCTAGGAAGGTTAATCCTACTCTTATTTTACCCTACCATTTATTTCAATATCAATGGTTCTATTATACCTTTGCCATCACTAATGCCTTTAACGTGTTACTTAAAGCCTGAATGTGGTTCGTGGTGTCTGTCATGCTTACGAGAAGCTGATTTTCATCCTCCACTGAATGTAGAATAGCACCAGTAGAAGCTGCATTTTGCTCCGTCATGTGATTCAGTTTTTCAATTTGCATTTGGATTACCTCAAATTGTGAGATGGCACTACTTAATTCCTGCATCCCTCTTGTTAAATCTGTATTCGTTTCTGTAAAAGAATCCTTTAAATTATTAAAGAAATGACTGACATCCTGTAAAAGCTGTTCACCATGCTGGAGTGCCTTTTCACCGTCATCAGAACGCTGATGAGCCTCTGTTGATTTTTCAAACAAGGTTTTTGTCACATTGGTAATGCTGACAGTAATTGCAGCGCTTTCCTCTGCTAGCTTACGCACCTCATCTGCTACAATGGCAAATCCCTTTCCATGTTCCCCCGCTCTAGCTGCTTCTATCGCGGCATTTAAGGCCAATAAATTAGTCTGTTCTGCAATATGGGTAATCCCCTTTAATAGACTATCCACCGTTTGTAGGCTGTATTGAAGCTCTTTGACAGTTTCCACTGTTGAGCCCATCGCATAACTCATGACGCTCATTTGAGTCATGGCATCCTGCATTTTATCCCATCCTGCTAATACTTCTTGTTGTAGCTCAGTAGATTTAGCGACCGTATCCTTCGAAATCGTCAATGTTTTATTGACAAAATGAACCGAGTCGCCCATTGTGCCGTGAATCATTTGCAAACTGGATGCCTCCTGCTGAATACTTGCAGAAATATCCTCTGTCGCTACTAAAATTTGCTTACTAGAGCCAGAAATCCTTTGCATTGTTTGTTGGAATTGCGTGACATGCTTGTCCAATGCCTGACTGCTCTTTTCAATTTCCTGAAATGTATTTTGTAGTTGATTGAAGGATGCACGCACTTCATTTTGCTGGATTTCTGCATGTTGAATCAGTTCATTCCCCCATTTTGCCAGCAAATAAAAAGCTATAATGACCCCATTCATAATTGCCAGAAGTGTCACAAAGACAATGGTATCATCAAATGGGCCTAACAATGATGACGAGTTGACCATATATAAAATGAAAAAACTAAAATTGGTTAGAATCCCAAAGAAAACAATCAATTCTTTTTTAAAATACAGGGCAATAATGGCCACTGTGCACAGTAAAATATAATGTTTATTTAATGAGAAGCTATCAAGCAAAAATAAGGTAAACACAACACTTGATGGAATGAGGCCAAAAATAAAGCCTTTGACATACGTTTTTATAGGTAAAAAATAATTACATACCGCTAACGCAATGACAGCTAGCCCGATCAATAAAAAATGGATGCCCTTTGATAGAATCATAGGTCCGCATATTAGAATGGCCAAAATTGAGATAATAGCCAAATTGACACGATGAACTTTTCGTGTATCATAACGAAGTTTATGCTCCATTACTATCCCCCTTAAAAAATGAATAGACATTCAGTTAAATTTTCTATTATTATATAGTATAACAACTACTTTTTGTAGCTAAATATTGCATTTATAAGCAGAAATAGCTTATTTTTGAAATAAAAGGGGGAAATTGAATTGACTAGCGTCCAACAAATTGCACCAAATTTCTACTGTATCGATACACATGATTTAGGTCGAGAGCAGCGAACAAGCTCCTATCTATTAATCGATGAAAAGATTGCTCTCCTCGAAACTTCGGCCAGTCCATCCGTACCTTATATTATGGAAGGGTTACAGAAATTAAATATTGCAGTAGAGGATATAGACTATGTCATCGTGACACATATTCATTTAGACCATGCAGGCGGAGCAGGGTTATTTTTGCAAAGCTGTCCCAATGCTAAATTAGTGGTTCATCCACGAGGCGCAGCCCACATGATTGATCCAAGTCGTCTTATCCGCAGTGCTAAAGGAGTTTATGGCGCTGAATTTGACCGCCTTTTTGATCCAATTGTGCCCATTGACGCTGCAAAAATTATAGAAGTTCATCACGAACAGCGTTTACAATTAGGTCAACATCAATTAACGTTTTATCATACTGAGGGACATGCTAAGCATCATGTTTCAATGCTTTATTCCGCTACAAACGGCTTGTTTGTAGGAGATACCACAGGTGTTCGCTATCCCGAAATGGATGAGGAAGCAATTGATTTAATCATTCCGTCCACCTCTCCAAATCAATACAACCCTGAAACAATGGAACAATCCTTAAAATTGTACGAAAAGCTACAAGCAAGTGAATTATACTTCGGTCACTATGGGGCTTATAAAAATCCAGCTGAAGCCTATCGTCAGGTGCGCTATTGGACACCGCTCTTTTTAGAAGAAGGTAGAAAAGCGCAAGCAGCATCCAGCCAGTTCCAAGAACAAGTTCACTACTTAGATGCTCGCTTAAAGGAACTTTTATTCAACTATCTACAGGAAAACGACATTCCGTCCGATCATCCTGTCTATCAAACCATCCCATTCGATACCATTGTGTCCGCAATGGGCATACTGGATTACCTCGAAAAAGTAAATGCACAGGTTCCACTATAACGGCAAAAAGAGGTGTTCCCAATGACATTGGGAACACCTCTTTTTTAGAAGCGCTTGCAGTATTGGTCAAAGCGATCTTTTTTGTAAACCTGAGTTTTATCAGGTAAACCCTGCTCGTTTTACATCGCACAGCGCTCATGCCCTGTCAGAGCTTCCCTATCCCCATAAGTGTCCTCATGCCTTTAATTGATCTAGAACTGCTTGAAAATTTTGTTGCTCCCCTACTTCACGAAATAATTGAAAGGGATTGCTCATTTTTTTCATGCGCGCCATGACAAAGGGAATCGTAAAAAGTGTTGGTGTTAGGTTTTCATTGACCTCCTCCCATAGAAGCGGTGTTGCTACTAAACCCATTTCATTGCCCCGAGTAGAATACGGGGCAATGATAGTCTTGCCCTCTGCATGCTGGACATAATCTAAATATAATTTTTCATGACGATTCTTCTTTAAACGCTCAATTGTATATAAATTTGGCTTTTGCTCACATAAAAAGCGACAAACAAACTCTGTAAAAATACGTACCTCTTCATAAGTAAATGTATTTGCGGGTAAAGGAATATACAGCTGTAAACCTTTTCCACCTGATGTTTTGACGAAGGATTGGAGCTGAAAATAATCAATAATGTTCTTTAAATCAAGTGCGCCTGAAACGGCTAATGAAAAATCTTGTACTGAGGGAGGATCTAAGTCGAAAACGATTTCTGTCGGGTACGGAGAATGATGTGTTTGAAATGGAATGTGGAACTCTAATGCCAGCTGATTTCCAAGCCACAATAACGTTTCCAAGTTATTACATACGATATAATCAATATCATCCATCACAGCTGTTGCCACAAAATCAGGCATTTTTTCTGGTCTACTTTTTTGATAAAAACTTTCACCTGGAACACCATGTGGATAGCGTATTAGCGTTAGAGGGCGATCCTTTAGAAAAGGCATTAAATAGGGCGAAATATTTTGCAAATAGAACAAGTATTGATCCTTTGTAATACCCATATTCGGCCATACAGGCTTGTCTGGATGTGTGATAGCAACTGAATCAGGGATAGGATACAGTTGACGTTGCATGTGCAGCCAATGACATTGCTCAGGTGCTATCTCTAATCGAAAGGCATGAAATCTAGGTTCCCGAAGCTTACTACCATCAAAATCAATACAGGCAATATCAACACAAATCGAAGGCTCAAGTGCCCATAGCTCCTTTTTACGCAGTCCATTAGTCTGAAAGAATTTGACAAGTGTTTGATGCTCTTCCTCTGTCATCCCATGCTTAAACGTAACGACTTCTCGTAATTCATTGTCCTCAAAAACTGCACCATGAAAATAACTATTGCTATGGTCATATTGTGTGACAATGACTGTGACATAACGCCAATTTTTTATCTTTAACCAATGATTTGATCGTATGTTTTCAAGCCATTTACTTGTTTTCTTCTTAGCAACAATGCCTTCCCCATTGTAAAGCTTGATGGACTGCCATATGCTCTCATGCTCCTCACTACCATGTATGACTTGGATAGGCGTTGGATTCTCATAGTTTACGCTTGGCCATTTGAACTTCGTCGCAAGCTTGACCAATTGCTCCTTTCGCGTTTTTAAATAGTGGTTTTGGAGAGATTCTCCTTTAAGGGTTAAAACATCAAATGCTAGATAGTGAAAAGGACATGAATGAGCATGTTCCTGAATCACGTCTTGATTTTGCATTCTCCCCCTCTTCTGAACAACGGCAAAATCACTTTTATAATGATTGCGTAAATAAACTAACTCCCCATCCAAGGTTAGGGGTAAAAAGGTTTGGATGGATGTATATATTTGCTGACAAAAAGCTAAAATTTCGGGAAACAGGTGATTTAAATGTCGCCCATTTCTACTAATGAGCTTCGGCTCCTCATCCCAAACTAATAAGCAGCGAAAACCATCATATTTTGTTTCAAATAGCCATTCATCTCCACTAGGAATATCGTTTGTTTCCGATAAAAGCATTGGTTTCATTTCACAATACCTACTTTGCTTTTTATATTCAGTGTTTGAAGATTTCATTTTAAGATACATAAAAAACCTCAAAATACATCATAGTAAGAAAAACGAGGTGACAACAATGCATACAGTGTGGAAAGGCAGTATTTCCTTTGGACTTGTTAATATTCCTGTGAAACTACATGCTGCAACTGAAAATAAAGATGTCAAATTGCGTCAGCTTCACAAAGACTGCCATACGCCGATTAGTTATAAAAAGGTTTGTGAGGGCTGTAACCAAGAGGTAACAGATGAGGATATCGTGAAGGCTTATGAATATGCCAAAAATAAATTTGTTGTGTTGGATCAAGAGGATTTAGAAAACTTGCGTAAGGAAAATGAAGATAAGGCTGTGGAAATTATTGATTTTGTGCAATTAACTGAAATCGATCCAATCTATTTTGAACGCACCTATTTTTTATCACCCGATTCGACGGGAGCCAAAGCCTATTCATTGTTACGAAAAACATTAGAACAATCAGGGAAAATAGGCATTGCCAAAATCGTTATCCGCTCTAAAGAGCAACTTGCCATTGTGCGTGTTTATCAAAATGCCCTTGTGATGGAAACAATTCACTATCCAGATGAGGTAAGGAGCATTGGCGATGTCCCTAATATTCCAAGCGAACAGGATGTAGTACAAAAGGAGCTCGATACAGCCCTCATGTTAGTGGAACAACTAACAACTACATTCAACCCTGAAAAATATACAGATGATTACCGCAATGCTTTATTAGAACTAATTGAAGAAAAGAAAGCTACAAATACGATATCTACAAGCGATAAACAACGTCCAATTCCTGAAAATGTCACGGATTTAATGACAGCTCTACAGGCCTCTTTAGAAAAAACAAAAAAGCCCGCTACAAGAAAACGGACTACACGTACAAAGAAAAATGCCTAAGAACAAGCGTATCCTGACATCGGGATACGCTTTAGAATTGTCGAAAATAGGAATCTAAATCCTTATTGCGCTGAATCATTAAAAGTTTAGCCAATACAGCATGTTGCTGTTTAAAGAATTTAGGCTTTCCTACCCTTTCAAAGCGTTTATTCCAACGAAACATTTTAAAAAAGATCGAAAAAGTAGGTTGATAGTGAGCTTTTTCGAAGCCCATTTTTTGTTTTATAAATCTTTTTATTATACGAAAGACTCGAATTTTATAAGGCGTATCGAGAAAGATAATGCAATCAGCTTGCTGGAAGCTATCAACAACCCACTCCTCCTGATGGATCCCCTCTATAATCCAACTGTTCGTTTGGAGAATGGTTTGTAAGTGCTCCTTTTTTTCTTCATCTGTTCTTAGAATATCCCCTGATTCCTTTCGCATCCATGCCACATTATCAAGCTCATAATAAGGAATCTGCAAGGTTTTAGATAACTTCCTCGCCAATGTCGTTTTCCCACTGCCAACGGACCCAATGATATGTATTTTTTGTGGAAACGCTTTTGTCACAGAACCCCTCCATTGTATGTACCTTTGTAGAAATAATTCCTTTATTATACAATAGATTTCAACTTACATAACGATAGTTTCCCAAGAACATTCGTTCCTACTTATGGTATGATGAAGGAAAACTAGGAGATCTTTATTCATGACAATACATGAGCAAATGTCGCAACAACAAATAGCTGGCCTCAGCATTGCCTATATAAAGGATGGTGAGCTTCAGAAAGCAGTGTGCTTTGGTCTATTAGAGGTCGGGAAAACTAACAGAATCAATACCCAAACCATCTTCAATGCCTGTTCAATTAGTAAACTAGTTACAAGCATTTTAGTGATGAAGCTGGTCGAGCAAGGTATAGTAGATTTAGATGAGGATATTAATCAAAAGCTCACATCTTGGAAGATGCCAGATCATAGCTACACTCAGGGAAAAAAAGTAACATTACGACATTTGTTAAGTCATCAGGCCGGAATTATTGACCCTAAAGGCAGCTTCTCTCCCTTACATTCACGATGGCAGAGGCCTTCGATGGTCGACTTATTAAAAGGTACAACTCCTTATTGTTCCATTCCAATCGATAGTACTTTTGAGGCCGGACAAGAATTTCACTATTCAGATGCTGGCTTTTGCATTGTTCAATTGCTGATTGAGGATACAATAGGCTCAAGTTTTTCAACACTTATGACAGACGTGATTTTCCGACCACTAGCCATGACAAATAGCTTTTTTTCTTCCGCAGTCCCAACTGCCAATACAGCAAGTGGTCATCAGAAAGATGGCACCCTAACAGCACAAAGATACCCTATTTACCCGTATGATGCAGCTTGTGGATTATGGACAACACCGTCAGATCTAGCAAAATTATTACAAGAGGTAATGCAGGCCTTAAAGGGAAAGGGTACACTTGGTTTAGCTTCAATCCATGAGCTAATTCGTCCTCAGGGCTGTAAAGAATGGATGGGCCTTGGTGTATTTCTTGATGGTGCTGGTGAGCAGCTTGAAATATCCTCGCTTGGCTGGGGCGTTGGCTATCAATGTATGCTAGTGGCCTACCCCCACCTAGACAAAGGCTTTGTTGCCATGACTAACACCGATACAGGCGTTCATCAAATGCAAGGTCTCTTAGGAGAAATCTATCGTTCCTTTATCAAATAAAGAAGAGGCTTGATTTAAGCCTCTTTCCTTACCTCATAATGTAGTTGTACCATTTGACCATATCGTTTTGTTTCCAATAGCCTTAAGTTTTCGAATGGACGGGGAGATTTAAACAAGGGTATCCCTGAGCCCAGTAAATGGGGTGTAATCGTAATAATCCATTCGTCAATTAGCCGCTCCTGTAAAAAAGCATCTAGAAGGTTCCCTCCCCCTACCATCCAAATCTTTGTGCCTTCTTGCTCTTTTAAACGTTGAGTAAATGTGATGACATCCTCTTGGATAAACGTCACATGCTCATTTTCCCCAGTTTGAGTTGTTGAGAACACATAGCATTTTTTATCAGGATAAGGGAACGGTTTAAGATGTTCTAGGATATAATCATATGTCCGTTTTCCCATAATGACGGTATCAATGGTTTGATACATATCAGCGTAGCCATTATCACCCTCTCCCTCTGTTTCCTCTAGCCACTGTAGATCATCATTTTCCTTGGCAATAAATCCATCTAAACTCCCTGCAATAAATACCAGTATTTCCCGTGACATTACGTCAGCTCCTCTTCTTTTGAAAATCTCTTGTACAATCTCTATACTAAATATAAAACATGACAACTATTGGCATGATTAAATAAAAAGGTGAAAAAAATATGACTAAAGCTAAACGATTAATTGATATTTTGCTATTCGTCAGTGTGAAAAAGAAATTTACAGCGCAGGAAATTGCCGACACCTTCCATATTTCCGTGCGAACGGTGCATCGTTACCTTTTGGATTTAAGTGATATGGGGCTACCCATTTACGCGGAACAAGGAAGACATGGGGGCTATACGGTGCTATCCAATGCTATTCTCCCCCCGATATTATTTACTGAGGAAGAGGCGGTCGCCATCTTCTTTGCATTCCAGTCTTTGCACTATTATCGTGATTTACCCTTTAATACTGAAATGAAGTCTGTCTCTCAAAAGCTGTATGAATCCTTACAGAAGGAAGCCAAGAAAAAGGTGGATACGCTGCAATCCTATATTGCCTTTTGGAACCCTAAAAGAGCCATTACAACACCACTCCTAACGGACGTTTTAGAGGCTATCATCAACCAATCACAATTGCATATCCAGTATGAATCGAAGTCTGGTATCACCTCTAAGCATATCCAGCCTATTGGCGTGTACGCTCATGATGGCTTATGGTATATGCCTGCGCTACTGCTATCAAATGAAAGAATATTACTCTTCCGTGTAGATCGAATTAAAGGGATAAAAATTAGTGAAGCAAACCATAAAACGACGATGAATTTGCAGCAATGGCTTGAAACTGACTATGAGCCTCAGCAGCCTATTCGGTTATATGTAGAATTATCAAGCGAGGGCATTCGTCAATGTTTAAGTGAGCCCCATCTTGAAAAAGCGGTTGTTCGACATAGTGATGGAACAGGCTATATCGATACGATTATCGATCAACATGAGCTCCACTTTAATAGCTCCCTATTCTTTCGCCTTGGTCAACATGCAATTGTCAAAGAACCATACGCACTAATTCAGCTTATACGTCAGCATGCATATGAGCTATTAGCGATTTACCCTGAGCCAATAGAGCCTCTATAAGATGACAATTTTGTTAGATTCACGTAACATTCATCGTTACTACTTTTAAAAGATCTTCCTTATAATTGGTTTTAAAGGAGGAGATATACGTTGCAACCGACCAACAGTAATAAACGGATTGATACATTAGATTATTTAAGAGGGTTCGCCTTACTGGGCATTATTTTAGTCAATATCCCCTCATTAATGTGGATTGAACCACCTGAATTGGCAAACGATATTGCCTATAGCCGCTTTCTGACACTTTTTGTAGAGGGTAAATTTTTTATCATTTTTTCATTTTTATTTGGAATAGGATTCTATCTCTTTATTTCACGCGCACAGGCAAGGGGCGAAAAAGCCTATGCCTTATTTAGTCGTAGGCTTTTGATTTTACTGTTTATGGGGCTAGTGCATTTTTATTTCCAACCAGGTGAAGCCTTAACTGTCTATGCTATCTTTGGCTTTGTAGCCTTACCTTTTTATAAAATGCGCAAAGACATCAATCTCATCCTTGGATTCATCCTATTAGCCATCACTGCCTATTTTGGTCTAAAAATTTTAATGCCATTTCCACTGATTTTGCTTGGTCTAGCTGCTGGTCAATATCATTTATTTGAAAATATCTCGTTACATCGAAATAAAATCATGTTCGTGACGATTGTAATGGGCTTTATAAGCATGGCTAGCTGGTTTTATCAATGGCAGTATGTCCCTGAGCCTCTTGTTAATATCCAGCATTTGCCCAAGGATCAGCTAGCGGCTCATATTACAAATATTGAGCAATTTTCATTAATTGGACTACAGTTTAGCCCATTCGCTTCTGCCTTTTACATGGGAACAATCATCCTATTATTACAAAGCACTTTGTTCCAGCGACTATTGGCACCGTTAAAAGCATATGGGCGCATGGCCTTGACTAATTACTTGGGGCAAACAGCGCTCATTCTCTTAATTGGCCATACTTTCGGTTTAATTGGACAACTTCGCTATCTTGAATCTTTGTGGATTTGTCTAGGCATTTATGGTTGCCAATTGCTCTTTAGTAAGCTATGGCTATACTTTTTCCGCTTTGGCCCTATGGAATGGCTATGGCGAATCGGGACATATTGGACAATTCCTCCCCTACGCCAAAGTACGAAAGATTATTGATCGTAAAGGATAAACACCTATCAGCTTGGTGGTAAACATCATATATTGGTAATGTACCCTACTCGCTTTCCATCTTTGCTCATATCTTCAGCAAGAAACACATCCCCATTTTATTTAGTCACCAAAGTGACTAATTTAAAAACAGCGTTAAGCCATTATTAACGCTGTTTTTTACTTTTATTACATCTAATAAGTGAATCATTGGGGTTACAGTGTGTGGAATAGGTATTAAAAGCTAATAAAGTTATTGGGACATAAACATACAAGTCACTGGATTTTAAAATCCAGTGACTTGTATTCATTGCCATTATTTATCTCTTGCAAGCAAGTATAGCTCTTTAACTTGATAATTGGTTCACTGTACTAAATACGGGTTAATGCGCCATCAGGTTTGGGAATTTCTTGTACTGTTAGCTGATTCATTTTACAAAAATGTTTAAAGAATTGTTGTGCCAACTCCAGTTCTTTTGGGTCACTTTTCAACGAAATGATATCAAGTAAAATTTGAGCCATCCATAAATTTTCGAAATAACGATATTTCCCTGTCTTCCATGTCATTTTTTCGGGGAATTTTTCATTGATATAATATTGCCAGAAAAGTAACTGATCCGATTCCTGTTCTGTCAGATGAATTCTGTATTTTGAATGAGCAGGAATATGTCCATCTTCACACAGCTTGCCGACGAATTTTTCATTCACCATATAGACACCTAAGATACGTCTATCACTTTCAGGCTGGCTGGAATCTCTTGCTGTTAAAAGGACAGCGCTATTTTGGTGCAAGCGGCTCGGCTTGTTTGGCTTCCCTTTATTATTACCACTCTTTAATATACCTGAAAAAACATTCCACTCTGAAACAGAACTATTCTGTTCCTCTGAATCACACCAAAAAACCATCTGTGATGCGGGATGAAGTTTATGATTACTCATAAGTTTTTCGTGTTCCAAGCGAAGCAAGAGTTCTTTCCGTTGAAGTTCTTTGGCCTCTTCCATCCGCGATTCTTCTTCTTTTCGTTCAATTTCTTTTTTTTGTATAATTTCCTCAAGTAACTTAGCATCACTTTTATCATGTATTGTTAGGTGCTTTCCAAATACATCTGGAAAAACAAACCTTTTATTTTCTGATGCAAAATGTATTTCAATACTTGAATCATTTTGATTAACTATACTACCTATGCCAAAACGCTTGTGTGTAACTTTCTTATTAATTAGATTCATTCATCTAGTCCTCCTTATGGAATAAAAATTAAGTTACTATTAGATAGTAAAATTTCAAATAACTTCTTTAAAACAATTTCGAATTTTTCTTCTGTTTAAAAATAAAAAAACGTATCCAAATTCTTTCTGCAAAATAGGACATCGGAATTCGAAATACGTTTATAAAAAAATGATCGTAAGACTATTATAACATTTTTTAATAAAATTACAAATTTATTATTGACAACACATTTTTACATGAGTTAAAATATTTATTTATTCTCTGAATGTCATTAGAATCCTGTTAGAAAAGACCATAAACTTCTAAAAAACGCCTTATAAAATCCAACTTTTCCTTGTTACCTATTTGATGCCCATAAATTCTTCACCTGTTTCTTATTCTTAGCATACAATGCAAATAATACCCTTTTTTGTAGGGAGGATTATATGAAGCAAAATAAAGGTAATCGGAATAATGAGGGATTGGAATCCGTGAGTCAAGCAGCTAAGTTGGCTGTCATTGCGGGGGCGATTACAACACTTGGAGACGCTCTAGCGACCATTGCGGCTGGTCTTGCTCTAGAGGATGAGTTGAAGGAAATTGAAAGTAATAGCAATGATATTGACAAACTACAAAAGCAAATTGACGAATTAAATTATGAAATGAAACAATTAAAAAGGATGTTACGTTAATACCGTCTGTACACAAAAACGACAATACCACATGGATATTGTCGTTTTTTAAGCTATTTAGCAGCCCAAAGTTCAATCTCTATTTTTATATCTGGTAGCCCCAATGCAGATACATAAGCAATAGTCATAGAGGGATAGGAATGACCAAACATTACTTCCCATTGCTGATAGAAATGATGCCAATCAATCTCCTCTGTCGCCCATATATTCACCTTTACCACATGAGATGCATCCAATCCCTCAGTTGCTAAAAGCGCTTCAATATTTCTAAATGTATTGGTGGTTTGTTCAATTAAATCTACTGGCAGTTGATCATCTTGATCAACCCCAATTTGTCCAGAGAATGCATACATTGTTGCATCTTTCGGGATGATTGTGATGTGGCTATATTTCCCAACAGGGCTAGGTACCTGCATTGGATTTTTACGTACTATGTTAGTTTTCATATTCTTTTCTCCTTTAGGATTGTATTTTTTTCTAAAAAAGGGCAGACTTATCCCTTGTTTGTTGATTTTAGAAAAAAACAGCTGTGGAGAACCCTATACCCATGCTTAAAAAACGAATAGCTCTTTTTTTCATATGAATTCTCCTCCTTGTCCCTAAAGTTATGTTCACTTTACCATTTCTATCCTAGACAATCAATGAAATACCCAAACTCTTTTGCATTTCATCGATTATTTCTCAGGCAATTAACTATTCAACCATAGCAATCACAACATATATATAGTAGTGTAAAGCTAAATTAGCCTTACACCTCCGAAATTGTTACTAGGGTCACTCCATCCCAAGTGTCCCTTTGCATAAAAGAACTAGGTACCCCTCTTTGGCGGTACCTGGTTTTTTTGTTATTTGGGGTCGAGTCGCACTTATGTTGGCTAAGTTTTGTCCACCTGCATTACAGCTAGTTTTAATTCATCTGCAAGTAATGCTGAGGTGTAGAATTCTTATACGGAAATATACCATAGCCAATACAAGAACTATAAACTTAAATATAATTACACAGCACACTTCCCTAATGAGATCCTTTTGCTTTAAGCTCAAATACTAGAGATTCTTTGTCTAAGCATTGTTTATACAACAAATATAGAAAATGAATGCAGTATGCAACAAAAATGTTAAGCTTAGTAATTATGAGCCGAGTCATGTTTACATAATTAAGAGATAAAAATATGAATCCCTCCTGTAATAACACTTAATGCCGCTATTGAGATATGGATTGTTCGCAAGCTTCGATTTTTTCTATAGTTAAATAAATTCATTCCTATAATAGCAGTAATTGATAAAAGAATAATTGCAATTAAGCCAATAATTCCTTCATTCTCCAATTCACCCTCATTAAAGTACATGATTATCCCATGACCAATACCTAACAACAATGCCATTGTGCCAAAAAGAATATGATATCTACCTATTAACTTTGCTACGTATAAGTATAGTCCTTTAGATTGTGGGAAAGTACGAATTACAGACTTCAAGAAGGTTCTAATAGGAAAAATCATACCCGCTGCACCAATTCCTATGAATGCACACCAACCAATTAATTCACCAAGGTCCTCATAACGCCCTTCTTCGTGTTGTTGTCTACCGTTACCCTCATCATACTCATCTTTTCCTTCAAAAATATCATCAGCATAAATGGGATTTACATCATACAAAAAAAACATAACTACCAATACTATCCCAAACATTTTTAAATATCGCATAGGAGATCTCCTTCCATATTGAGGTTCAACATTAGTCTAAACAACCAATATGAAAAAAATCTGAAAAACGGTACTAGAAAAAATTACGATATTTAATTTAAATTTCTTTTTTGGCTTAGAATAAGTAGAAGATTGGTCGCACAAAAAATTCAGGTGGATTTCATAATGTTGTTATAAATTAGTTATATTGAATATAAAAAAGGTAGGAGGAGCTTCGTTGAAAATACTGATAGCTGAAGATGATAATCGATTAAGAAAAAACATTGTACACATCATTCAAAAAGAATTTCATCAGGTGGATGCTGTAGATAATGGTCAGCATGCATTAGAATACATACTGTTTCATACATACGATCTAGTCATTTTAGATTGGATGATGCCAGAAATAAGCGGTATTGATGTGTGCAAAGAAGCTAGAAGAAATGGTTATGAAGGTGGCATTTTAATACTAACAGCAAAGGATGATTGCAATGACATCATCTGCGGATTAGATGCAGGTGCTGACGATTATGTTGTTAAACCATTTAAAATGGAAGAACTCTTAGCGAGAATACGTGCCATTTTAAGAAGAAAAAATAAATCCATTCATCAAATCATTCAAATTGATGATTTAAAGTTATATTTGGATTCCAGAACACTTTTTAAAGATAATCAAGAAATACTATTAACTAAAAACGAATTTTTATTGTTAGAGTACCTTTTTATCAACAAAGGCATCATTCTTACTAGAGAACAAATTTACACACAAGTGTGGGGCTTTGATCATGAAATGACTAACAACAACCTTGATGCGTTAGTAAAATTAGTTCGTAAAAAAATCGATCATAATCGTCCAAAATCCATTATTGAAAACATTAGAGGAATAGGATACAGAGTGAGGTAGCATGTTTAAGAAAACTCGTAAAAAACTAACTTTATTTAACTCCATTTATTTTATAGGCTTTTTCTTTGCTTTTCTTATTATTCTATATTTTTCATTAGTTCAACTAATGGATTATCAACAAATAGAAGAACTAGAAACTTATTATAAAGAACAATATCATGACTTTTTTGAGCACAAAAATGATAATGAAGGGAAATTAGAATTTAACCCAAATGGTATGTATTTTTACTATATTTATACAAAAGACCAGATACTAGTCCACGGTGACGAAAACTATCAAGGTTTATTTAAAGATCTAGAAAAAATCATTCGAACGGAAGATCCTTCTAAACGTTTTGTAAAAAATATAAAGTGGCGCGATAAACATCTTTTAATTTTATCGAAACCCATTCAGCCAAACGATGAATTTCTTGGATATATTGTTATAGGCAAATCGACCACATCACAATATCATTTTTTTCAAAAAATGATCTTACTGTTTATTGTTTTAATTATAATTTTTACAATAATAATTGGATTCTTAAGTTACTACATGGCAGGAAAAGCCATGATTCCCATTCAACATGCACTTGAAAAACAGAAAAGCTTTGTTTCAGATGCTTCTCATGAGTTAAGAACACCGCTAAGTGTATTTTATAGTTCACTCGATATTTTAGAAACTGATGAAGCTAATAATATGAGTGATTTCGGTAAAGAATTGATTGAAGATTTAAAGCATGAAGCAGAGTTAATGAAAGAGCTATTAGATAAACTATTATTTTTAGCCCGACATGACAAAAATCGTATTCATTCAACTAAAGAAAAAATCTCCTTAACAGAGTTGCTACTAACGATTAGTAGGAAGTTTAAAAGAGCGTTACCGAAATCAATCGTTTTCGAAACAGAAATCCAACCTGATGTTGAATTTATTGGAAATTCAAATAATATAACTGAATTAATTTATATATTATTAGATAATGCCGCTCAGTACACACAAAGAGGATCAATCTATCTAAAGCTTTTACAAACTGATAAAATGATATATATCTACATTGAAGATACAGGCATTGGGATTTCTAAGGAAGACCTCCCTTTTATTTTTGATAGATTTTTCCGGAGTGATGCTGTGAGAAACAGAAACGGAACAGGACTAGGACTTGCTATAGCTGATTCTATTGTTCAAGATCACGGAGGAACATTCACAGTTCAAAGCGAATTGGAAAAAGGTACAACATTTTGTATTCAATTTCCTCTTTATACTAAAAAATAGGCTCTTCATCGTTACATGATGGATAAACCATAGAATGGCATTACATGTATCAGTAGTGCCATTCAACTAGTTTATTTTTTTGAGCTACTTTGGCAGTCTAGCTAACATGGAGAAACTGCCTTTCATCCATTCATGCACCGCTTACTTGCTAACCCCTTGCTTTTGATCTTTCTTCTTAAATCCATCACTCATCAATCTTACAAGTAGTGCGGTAATTATAACCATTACCGTACTGCTATAAAATAAAATTACCAACATTTGATTAGAGTCAGTACCAATGAATAGCCCATGAATAAGTGATAATATCCAAGCAGGTAAAACAAGAAAATGCATCTTCTTCCAAAGTGAAAAGTTCATTTTATTTATCCATATATCTGATGTTAAAAGAACTATTAAAAATAAATAAAAAGCTATGGTTCCTAGCCCAGACAACAATGCCTGATAGTTAGCGCTAAAAGGTAATACGATTTCAGAAATAGTATAGGGTTCGTATTGATCAATCATTAGTAAAAGTAAATGTACAATAACAGTTATAAATCCCATCCATCCACTCATTTGATGTAATTGAAAGTATAAGTTTTTATTGGACTTGAGAGTAGAAGATTTCCTTAGTAAACCAAAAAAAATTGACATACTGAAGTAAAAATAACTTAAAAGCCCTAATAATCGAATCCATTCCCAAGTACTAAATAACATCTAATTTTTCTCCTCCTTTCAGCCAATATATACTTCCATCATCTTTTGCTATTAAGCAAGCACAAGGCATCTGTAGTTTGTCAAACCATACTTGTAATTCTTGTTCATTTAATAAAAAAGCCAGTTTTGTTGCCACTTCTGCTTGACATAATGAGTTTGTTATTATTGTTGTTTGAAGGATAGGGCTAATGATTACCTCTCCGGTTCTTCCATCTAATAAGTGATGCTTTTCTTTTCCCTGCTGTTTCCAACTTCTGAATATACGATTCGATGTGGCAATTGCTCCGTTTTGAATTCTAATGGAACTGATCTCTTCGTGTATATGAAATGGATGAGCAATCCCAATGGTCCATGTCTTTTTGCCTGACGACCACATTTTCATATCTCCACCACCATCTACAATTCCAAACTCTGGAGAAACCTGTCTAAGCCAATCAGCTATTTTTTCAACTACGTATCCTTTGGCAAATCCACCTAAATCAATTAATTGATTATCCTTTTTTAAAACTTCATTGTGATCCAAAAAAAGAAATGGCTTATTTGTCTTTTTTTCTATTTGTATTGCCTTATACGTTGATTCTTGAAAAGGAAAGGATCGATCATACCCATGTTGTTCTAAATGTAATTTTAAATACGGAGAAAATATATTATTAGTTAATGTATAATAGTTGTCTGCTGTTTTTAAACAATCATATAATGCAGGAGAAATTCTACCTATTTCTCCTACCTTTAGTTGATTAATTTGATTTAACTCATTATTTGGCTCAAATCTCGACCACTCTCTTGCAACGTATTGCAACCATTTCACCACTTTGTCTTTCCAATCCATTTTTTGTGTTCCAGCAATTTCAATATAAAAGTTTGTATTCATCGTGTTTAATGATAGGGTATCCAAGCAACTTCAACTCCACTTCAAACTATGTTTAGGATCGTTTGGTAGTTCGATCGGTACGAATTTTATTTTGTTGTAGTTGATTCACTCCAACAATTTCAAAATTTGTCCAATCTAATTGAACAAGTTCCTTTTCTCGGTCTGACATTTTTTTTGATTGTTCATTTGTCAAATTTAGATCAGCTATGTTTATATCTGATGGAACATTATTAAATTGCGTTAATAGTAAAGAAGATAATATTACTCCAGAAGTGCCTAATATCCATTTAGCTTTCTTTTGATCTTTCATTCAATCATCTCCCTTTTTTATTTTAATAACTTCAATACAACAGCGTTATTCATTTCTTGCCATTCAGCCACATAGCCCAAACCATTTGAAATTACACTAATTGGAACATATATATTATCATTCAAGTAAAATGTAACAGCTGGTATCGGTGTTTTTATCTCGTTATAGTACACTACATTTGTCCCCGCACGAAAAATTAGTTCTGTACCAGCTTTATTAATTTCTAATATTTTACTATTATCATAATTAACTACTTTTGCACCTAAAAGTTCAGCAACAATTTTACCTGGCACATATATTTCACCATCTAAAGGAATCAAGTAAAGTGACACTGTATTATTATTATTTTCTAGTTTTAATTGAATTTCTTTCGCTTCTTTTAGGGGTAACTCTCCTTTATTTACATAAGTCGATCTTGTCCAAATATTCCATGTATTACTATTTGTTTCAGGGTATCTTTGGTCATAATATTCATATTCATCCTCTTCTTTATAATAATCATAATCATCATCTTCCTCGTCATCATCATAATCATCATTGTGCTTTTTATGAACATCACCCTCGTATTTTTTATAATCTTCTTCATCATCCGCATTTGCTATGTTGGCATCAAGAAATGGCCAAATTAAACTAATAATTAGCAGTATTTTGATAATCCTCATTTTTTCAGCTCCTTTATGATATTTCCATCTTAATTAAGCTAAATGAAAAAATACTGAAAAAACAAAATCATTCATTACAAATTTAACAAATGTATAGACTGCCATTTTTGTTTCGATAGAGGTAGTTAATTTTCTATGAGAACTTAAATAGCATTCTTGATTGAAATCAAAAAAAATTGCCTTCTGCAAATATAGAAGGCAACTTCAGTATTTTACTAGGCTTTTAGGATTCTCCCCCATAATACCTAATACATTTAATTAAAATAAATAGATCGAATTGCAATTTGTACCCATGAAATGTTGTCACTAAAGAAATTACTAATATTATCTAAAGATTTTATGCTCATAAAGATAGTCATAGGAAAGGTCAACAAACAAATATTCATGCTCGTTGATGGCAATGGAGAATGTTCTTGTAATTTCTCCTGTTTCAATATCCCGATACAATTCAGAGATTTCCCCACTTTGATCGTTGCGCATTTTGATAATCGTTTGAAGGAAATAAGGGCGCCAGCTCCAATTTTTATTGATGGCACGTGGCTGTAGCTCCCAGTTCCCATCAATTCGCATAACGTTAGGCGTTAACTGGAACCCATCCTCATTACAAATATAGAGACGGAAAGAGTAGTTATCCAATAATTCAGCTAAGTACTCTAAATGGGAGACATTGTCGCTTGTTGGTTTCACACGGTGAACAATCGCCTCTAATTCCTCCCTTAATTTTTTCAGCTGCAAATATTGCGCCTCCAGCATTTTCTTTTCGGAAGTAATAAATTGCTGGCATTCTTTTTTAAAACGTTCCTTTAATATATCCTTATCAACAAAAGTCATAGCTGGATTTGCTAGGTATGGCCCTTGATAAAATCTACCGCCATTTTTCCAAGCAAATTGTAGCTGATAAACCGTTTCAATATCTTCAAATAATAGATTCGCTCCAATTTTATAAGCTAGGCTACCAATGGCAGAAATCATGTCCGATTGAGCAGACCAAGAATCGTAATTTAAATCACGTGTATTGACCTTTAAGATATGTGGTGCCAATAGCGCAATATGCTCTAAATGACTTTCGGCTCCTACTTCCTGAACGGCAATTTTTACCCCAAACGTCGTAAAATAGCGTAGGGCGTGATGTAATTTGTTAATATCCCCTATAAAACGATGCTCTGATACGACAAGTACGATACGCTGTAAATCTTTTTCCTCTATATATTGTTGGATAATATTAAAATGACTTTCACCAAAATCTTGCATCAATAAATTTGGATTGCTTGGGATATAAATATCAATTTCTGGTGCAATTTCATCAATTTTGGCTAATGCCGCATGTAAAATTTTGTGTTCCATATCAATTCGATATTCTTCTGGAATATCTTCATTGTTGACAAAATCCTTTAAATTAATTTGCTGACCTTGAATTTGTAGATATCCGGAAATTTCGTAGGCAATCACCGTATGCGCATCTGCGCTAAATATCGGTTGATAATACCCATGTATTTGATCTAAATTTGTTAACACTTCAATTGCGTCCATCATCGAAACCTCCAATATGAATAACGTTTTCATTGTTATTCCAAAATAACATTACATTTATCATGACTAGCCTAAAAAATGCTCTCTGACTGTATAATAAGTTGTTTAAAGTAAAATCGCAACTTCACTTCTCATCATTAATGGAAATCCGTCCTAATTTTTAACCACCATAATTGCATTATTTCTAACGACTTTCCTACATAGTAGGTTGCTTGTTACACCATCTTGCAACGTTATGCTTTTGTCCAACCAAGGCTGTTCTGATATTTTACTCTCCCTTTAATCTATGCAACTTGACGCAATGACAGCCGTGATAATGGATGATGATTATCCTATACCAGTCAATTAATTCAGTCATTTACCCAGTATTTAAGGACAATTTTATGAAAAAAACAGTATCCCAAAAGGACAATAAGAGGCTCCTACTGGCATACTGTTTATTATTATTCAGACATAAAGAAATACCAAATCAGAGCGATTACTGCTAATGATAAAATAACAGCAATTGTTACACGAAGCGGTGAAATAGGTGCATTACCACCAACTCGACCCGTTTGTCCATTCACCATAAAGCGGTAAATCTTTTCCTTATAGCGGAAAGAAGATAACCAAATCGGTAACATTAAATATTTGTATGTAATATCATCATGGTTTGTGGAAAAGCGTAGATTGGATACTACATCCGCCCTATTTTCCCAACGGATTTTGGCCGTAATCTGCGCATGGAGATGATCATGGATTTCACTTTTTGCTTGGCTCCAGCCATCCTGCAAACCAACACTGTAACGCTCTGATAAAAATCCAGCTACATATTGAGGTTTATAGGCCTTATTATTAAGAAGATTAAATGGTTCAATTTTTCGCATCATGTCTCGATCATAGCGTGTTGTGGCACTCACTAAATGATCGTCTATAAATTCCTGATAAAACCCACTTGTTGAATACCAATCTGTTTCAGTATGCGTTTTACCATCTTTATCCGTAACCGTTCGATGTCGTCCATATCTTGCGGAGTATCGGGAGCTTGTTTTTGAATCAAACGTCCAATACGGGAGGTATACCCCTTTAAAGGCATCAGGCTTTGCACTTATTTTGGCAGCCTTTGGTGTAAACCATCGACCTTTGATCCATTTCTGAAAATGTTCTCCTGCCTGCTTATCCGTTACTTCAAAAGCACATACGCCATTGGGAGCAAGCGTATTTTCAGCGCTCGCTTCCATGACCTGATTTGAGCCGCAGTAAGGACAACTGTCAGCGACCTGCAGAGCATCATAAATTGTCTCGGCCGCGCAAGCTTTACAAATAACTGTTTTCTTCTCCACGCCCCAATTGAAATTCCCACGTTCCTCTGCTTTTAAGAAGTCCATTTCCTGTGCAACCTTTTCCTCTTCTTGCTCAGGGGTTGCAATTTCAGATTCAAATCCACAATACGGACAAGTCAGCTTACCTGTAGCAGGATTAAACTCAATGGATGCACTACAGGATGGACATTCCGCATCAAAGTCAAGCTTTACTTGTTTGACATGTTCAACTTCTTGCGTTGACATAGGTCATCATCTCCTTACTTGACATCCTTTTCATCAAAAACATCGCCGCATTCTGGACAGAATTTAGGCGGATTGGCAGGGTCCTCTGGTGCCCACCCACATTTATCGCATGCATAGAGTAAAGCACCAGCTGGTTTTTTAGAGCCACACTCGCTACAAAACTTTCCTTTATTCACCGCTCCACATGTACATGTCCAGCCCTCTTCCGCTGGTTTTGCTGCACCGCAATTTGAACAGAATTTCCCTGTGTTGTCATGACCACATGCACATGTCCATGTACCAGGTGCTTTGGCTGATTGATTTTGCATCGCAGCCTGAGCCATTTGCGCTTGCTTATTTTGCTCATTCATTTGATAAAGCTGACCAGCATTGACTCCACCTGCTTGTGCAGCCATATTCATCCCCATAAAGCCTGCCATAGCGCCACCATCATTGTTAGCAGCTGCAATCATCGCTTCTGCCTGAGCGCCTGTTAAATGGGCAGCAGCCATACCTGGATCACGCATAACCGCATTGCGTTGTAGTTGTTTTATCATGGCTTCGTCTTCCTCAGAAGCCTTTAGGGTACTAATCCCAAATGACACAACAGCTAAACCACGTGTAGCAAGCCACTTTTCTGATAATACCTTATTGAGTGCGTCTGCTAACGCAACCGTATGCGCAGGTATTTCACTATAACGAACGCCACTTGCTGAAATTTGTGCAAAGGCTGGCTGTAACGCTGTCATTAATTCTGATTTTAACTGGCTATCAATGGCCTCTCGCGTATATTCACGCTCTACATTTCCACATACATTTGTATAGAATAATAACGGATCAATGATTCTATAAGAATACTCACCATGACAACGAATGGCAATGTCGATATCTAATCCGATATTACGATCAATCACACGGAATGGAATTGGTGCGGGAGTACCATATTTATTGCCAACAATCTCCTTTTTATTAAAATAATAAACTCGCTGATTTTTAGCAGGTTCTCCACCAAATGTAAAACGCTTGCCTATCTGTTTAAATGTTTCCATAATGCCATGAGATAAATCTGAGCCATACATAATCGAAGGCTCTGTAGATGTATCATAGACATATTCCCCAGCTTCTGAAGAAAACTCTACAACCTTCCCCTGTTCAACAATCATCATACATTGCCCTTCATTGATGGCAATAATCGAGCCATTGCTAATAATGTTGTCATTTCCTTTATTTGAACCTCGTTTAGAAGTGCGTTTAATACCCTTAGTTACTAGAACATCTGAGGATAATGCCTCACAATAAAAATATTCACGCCATTGATCCTCTAAAACACCTGTTAATGCCCCAACGCCTGCTTTCAATAAACCCATAAATATTCCCACCTTCACATTGATGTTTAGCTTATTTTAACATCTCTTCATACTATGTAATACGCAAAATCAGACAAATTGTTTCATTTTCTTCCTATCAACTAAAAAACGAGAAGCGCCAATGATATAAATCATCAAAACGTTCTCGTTACTTTTTCTGTATTAGGATAAGGCAGCTATTATAACAAGCACCCACGCAACAATAAATAACATGCCACCAATTGGCGTAATCGCACCTAGCTTTTTCACACCTGTCACGGCTAGCACATATAGACTACCAGAGAAGAATACAATCCCTATAAACATTAAGTAGCCTGCCCAGGAAAGCAAGCTAGAGCTTCCTAAAAATGCAGCATTGGATAGAATGCCAAGGGCTAGAATCCCTAAGGCATGATACATCTGATATTGCACAGCCGTTTCCCAAATGGCTGCATAATGCGGTGAGGCAAACTTATCCTTGAGTGCATGTGCACCAAAAGCACCTAAAACAACACCAAGAGCTGCCAAAATAGCGCCTAAAGCTATAAACATTTCCATCTATTGTTCTCCTATTTTGCCTCGACGGCAATTTCTTTATATTTGGCATCCCAAGCTGGGTCAATCTTACTTAATGATACCGGTCGCAATGTATCCTTATGCGCAAGAATATGTACGGATTGAGCTGTGGCTGCTACCGTGCCATCCTCATGTAAAATTTCATAGCCATACGTCGTTCGTAAACGATCATGCTTTTCTACCCAAGTGCGCACCGTTGCCACTTGTCCATAATGCATGGCTGCTTTATACGAAATCGATAAATCCATCACTGGCGATACATAGCCATCTTTTTCTAAGGCAGCATACTCAAAGCCTGCATCACTTACAAGCTGGGTACGCCCAATTTCCATCCAAATAATATAGTTCGCATGGTACACCACGCCCATTTGGTCGGTCTCTGCGTACCGTATTTCAATCTGTTTCTCACTCACAAACATTTTCTTCACCTCGTCCTACATTATAGCGTAAAAATGTTGATTTGGTGGGGTTTTTGCTCTAAGGAAATTGGAACGGTGAAAAATAGAGCATTACTTTTCTTGGTATTTAAAATAAATATTGATTTTTCTAATATAAATTTTTATTCCATATAAACACTTTTAAGTGGGGTACTATTCGGGGTACCACTTTATGAATAATTATTAAATAAACATGCACGAGCAGGTACAAAACAACCAACAAAAACACCAAGTACTCATTTGAGTGCCCGGTTATTTGTTTATTGTTTCTGGAGTTTTATCAAAATTAAAGCCTTTAAACGATACAATTCTTAAAGAACCTGAAACTATTTTTTCTACATATGGAACTTTGCTACACAGTCTAGGTTCCAGCCATGTCATATCTCTTTCTGCCTTTAGATAAAGACTATTATTTTGTATACTCAACCAACCATTTGAATGCCAGTTCGTAATTATCGAAAAATTCAACAGACTCTTTTGTGTTGGATTGTTTTAAATGGTTCATTATCTCTCCCTCTTCAAGGAGAAACGCAATTGCTTTGCTGTGTTTTAGCATTGTTTTATTCAAGAACTTATCTTTCCATTCTTTTTGAACAGAAAAATGAGCTGGGATGTATCCTTTTCTATCTACCAATAATTTGTATTCTCTACCTTCAGAAATAAACTGTTGACAAATCTTTTCAAAATCATTAAACCAATCATGAACGTCTTCAATTTTTATTTGACCTATCAGGTGGGTAACAATTATATCTCCTGAAACTTCGGTGTTGACATTTTTTACCATCAACTTAGAATCATCTCCCTCGGTTTCTATTATGCATGAAAACCATATAAACTCAACGCTTACATTACCCCGCCTGCCGTTTACTTGCACTTTATAAAACTATATTCTGATTTAGACAATAAAAATAACGCTAGGCTTCTGGTTCCTTGCCCAATTTAGTTATCCATAAGAATCCCTAAACTGCTCAAAAGTGTATTTGTTCTCGTTCTTTATAGCGTCTATGAGAAAAAAGATAAAATAAAAAGCCATTCAAAATGAATGGCTCAATTACAAACTTAGTATTAAATTATTGCCCTAAAAAATATGACTTAGCTTGCCAACAATTTTGTTAGTGGCACTAAGATTTATTGTAATCGCTCTAAATCCTGATATTCTTTCATATAAGGACCATCTTCTGCAACAAATGAATGATACAATGCCTTTACTGCGAAATTTTTCTCTAAACCCATTTCAGATTTTAGCTTTTTTAATTCATCATGCAATGTTCGATGTTCATTTATAAGCTTTAGCATAACTGTCTTATTATATTTCATTACATCCGCCCTTTTTGTTTACAACATGAAAGCTATAATACACTATTTTCACTTATAATCGCAAGTACAGCCTTGAAAGAAGCAACAGCTGATTGTGTATATTCGGTCTTACTATACCTCACCATTACATTTTTTCTTCCACTCTTCATAACGCATAAAAGGCAATGTGACGGTTGGTGGCTTAACCTCTTTGTACGCTTTGGTGAAAGCTTGAATGTAAGTTAGTCCTAAGACAGTCAATACAAGAGGCCAATTGCCTTTGGTAGGTATCGTCCATGTAGTCTCTGCCTCGTTCGTCATTCAGGTAACTTCCATTCACCATATAAATCGTATGGCAACGGCACTGTTTATCTATGGAAGCAATTCTCTATCATCTCGGTGCTTTCGATTTCCACTTACCATAGTGATAGTAACCATCTATATTACTTTCTGACCATCTAACTACGAACCCTCGTATCAAGTGATGACAACCAGACTGTAGAGAGCCGTGCTGTTTTGGTCGCCTGTTCCTCAATGGCTAGATCAACTTGAGACCTCACTCAACCACCTTCTGTTCGGGCGACAACAATTCCTTTCTTTCTAGTCCATCCCATCACATTTTCGATTCTAATGGCCCTGTCTGTATAGCTTTCTCCAGCTTGTAAACTCTGTGCTATCTCGATGTTTATGCGCCTGATAATGTTGTTCCTATAAGGTTCAAAGACTTCGAGTAACATCAAGTCCGAAAACCAAGAGCTTTCTTTATTATTGGAGGTTCTACTCAAGCGAGTATACGAACTTGGCGATATGGAGGCCATTTAGGCAGACATTATCGATAAAAATGGTCAGTTACTCGAAAGTGGAAGAATAAATATCAAGGTATTTACAACTCCTTAACTTTGGTCATATAAAGCTGTGAATTGATACATTGAGAGATAAACCGCAAATAAAAATAACCCGATTAATAACCAACCATAAACTTTTCTCTCGCTCTGAAATGCTTCAATTCCTTTAGTTAACATGAATAAACCTGAGAAGAATACTATTAAAAAAATCAGATCGTAATCACGTGTTATAAGTAGGTAAGCTGAAAGAGAGACAGTAATGATAGCAAAAACAATTTGTAAAATGTTAAGCATAATATTCCACTCCTCTTTAACTATCATAACAAAAAAAGAAGTCGTGGAAATGATTGTAAATATCTAACCTTTAAATTTATTAAGATACCTAATCTCTTAAAAATTATGGACCGGCCGTGTATGTCTTGCCTCGCACATGTTTGTGAGGCGCAGGTCGTTCTTCGTTCTGTCTTTCCCTAATATTTAGATTTTTAATTGAAGTTCAATCATTTTTTTAAGATACTTCTTTGCAAATCATTAATAAATTCCCATCAAGATCTTTAAACACAAAATAAAAATTATCCTGAATCTCTGTAACAAGCTCAACATTATTTTCTTTCATAAATTGATAAGCAGCTTGAATATCATCGGTTAAAAGCTGAATTGATGGAACTTGGAAAGTGGAAATATCACCATCATCTTTTCTCCACTTTGGCATGGAATCTAAAATTAATCCAGCTGTACCTTTCATGGGTGCCACGAATAAATGTCCAAAATATTCTTCTCCCCCTTCCAAACCAAGTATTTTTCTGTACCATTCTTTTGCTTTCTCTAGGTTACGAACTGGAACAAACACACCGCCGATTTGGTTTTTAATTGGTGATCTATAATCAGGTGTAGTCACAATACTTCCTCCTTTAATAATTTATTTTCACTTTGGAATTCTACTTTTTCAATTCAACGTTATTTTCTACTATTCCTTCTTGCACTAACCTATATTATTTCTTGTCATTAGATAACAATATAGAGATTTAAATACTGCATAATATAAGAAAATTACATAGTAAATAAAAAAAGCCGCAGCGTCATCACACGTTACAGCTTATATTTTTATATTTATTTAAAACCTTAATCCACAATATCAATACTTTTTTTCCTCTTTTACTAGTGTCGTAAGTATAAAACGGTCTCCAGTAGCCATTTCAATCCCTGTACTTGCCCCACCCCCGCCAGCGAAATTGTCTACAATGATTTCTCTGATTAAGCTTAATTGTATGGAAGAGTCTGGGCTGTGTTATTATTTATATTCATTTATGCTCTCCCTAACTTATAACCATTATTAGGGTAAAACTTCACAATATATTTTTCATCATTATCACTTCTCACCCAATCATAACCTAGCATCTAAAGGGAGAACTACTTGATACTCACCAATAAAAAACACCCTATTTTGAACTGCACCCCAATTGTTAGACACAATGTAACAATTTGGGTGCAGTTCACTTTCAAATTTCAAAACCAATCTATAAATGCAAAAAGCCACACCTATTAGATGTGACTCGCAATAAAAGCTTTATGCTAATCTTAAAATGACAATAGACGCGCTGATAACTAGAATGTCAGGAATAACTAAATTTAATAAAGCTGTTGGGTTTGGATGAATATTTCTCAAAGTAAGAACATCCGATGAATTTAAAGTCGTTATTACTTGACCATTCTCCAAGTTACCAGAATTGTCTCCATAATTGGAACCGGCTATTTGGTTGTCGCCATTGAAAAGAGCAAATGCATTAGGGCCACCTGTAACAAACACCTCGTAGGTAATAAGATAAATACCCGTTTGATTTATAATGATAGGTGCTGTTCCTGGTACATGTGTTACAAACCCTGCAGGAGTAATATTACCATTTGTATTGAAAGTAACGGAACCATTATTCGGGATACCTGGTTGAGCAGTGGTATCATAAATATAAGCAAACCCTGGAAGACCTGTACCTAAAGGTTCTTGTGGTACCTGTACTCCTTGATGGATATTTTTGTTATTACAACTTTCTTCACAATCATCATGAATTCTGCTAATTCTTTTATTAGTTGGTTCCTTTTCACTTCTATTAAAATTGTCGAAACCCATTTTATCATCCTCCTTGTTTTTACATTATTCAATGAAGGGACAAATGAAATAGACAATTTTACTAAACCTTTATGGATTAATTATAAAAAGACCACTATATGAAGTGATCTTTTTAACAAGGAAATAATTTATTTTTCACATATTATTCTTAATAAAACATGTAAACTGGGGTAATATCTTTTCTCTTAAAATATATGGGCTGGCCATGTATGTTTATTAAAGCATTCATTTATAACAATTGCGCCTATCTTTTTAAATCCCACATTTAATCCTCTAAATAATCAAATTTTCTCGCGTGTTCTACTTCCTGAATGGAAACTTGGCGTGTTAATTCATCAGTTTCAGAGATATGGTATGAATCCCATTCGTCATTAACCGCAATTTCTTCAGGATCTTCATATAATTCATCATAATCTTCAAAATCCCCTTCAAAATCGGAAGGTGTTTCAGAAGTTCCATATTTTGCTACAACTTGAAACATATCTTCATAGTCATGAATATCATCCTTGTCATCACGGCCAGCAAAAGAATTGTCAACTGGAGGAAGCATCACTTGCTCTTCAACCGGTCGATCTGTTGGAACGTCTTTTGCAGTATGTTCAATACAAAAAGAGGTATAAGGCAGTGCCACCAATCGATCATATGGGATATCTTGTTGACAAACTTCACATACGCCATAGGAACCATCCTCAATCTTTTGTAAGGCCGTATTTACTTTTGCTAACTCATCAGTGTCATGGACTTTTAACGCCATATCTTTTTCACGCTCGTATAATTCGGTACCCAGATCTGCTGGATGATTATCGATTGTGGACAACCCATCAACAGAATCCCGTAAACTACCTCGTTCTAAATATTCATCATCTGTATCCATTCTTCGTTGGAGCGAGTGTTTTTGCTCAATTAACATATTTTTTAGCTTTGATATCTTCTTCTCATTTAGAATAGTCATCACGTCCTTTTCATTATTATGAACGAATTTGATTGAATTATTTGTTTTAAAGGATAAATTTAAAGACAAAAACGAAACTATATTCTTTGATAAATATGCTATATATAATTAGTTTAGCGTGCGATAAGGACATATTAAATCCGCATGTTTTTTATGCCCTTTTAGATTGTCCTAAAAGTTATGGCCTTCGAATAAAATGCCATTACATTTGATTATTGGAGGCTATTTTATGGATTCTATATTTACCTTTATCTTTTTAGGCATATCAATGGCTGCAACAATTGGACCTGTTAAGACTGTCCTATTGAATACAGGTTTAAAAAATGGCTTTTTTCATGCATGGTTTTTTAGTCTGGGTGCCATAGCAACTGACATTATCTATATGTTTATCGTATATTTTGGAATTGGCCAATTTATCAATTCCATCTGGTTAAAAACAATCCTTTGGTCCTTCGGCTGTTTTGTTCTTTTGTACACCGGTATCGAAAATTTACTATCGCTACATAAAATTGAGATGGATTCGAAAACAGGGAAAAGGACACGACTGAGACAATCCCTCATGACTGGATTTTTCATGTCTTTTTTGAATCCGCTAACCATCCTTTTCTGGCTGGGAATATACGGCTCCATACTCGCAAAAACGGCTGGTATCTCAACAGGGTATGAAATCATTTTGGTGAGTATCGCCATTTTGATGGGCATTATTTTTGTAGATTTTATTTATGCCTTTTTATCCAGTGTCGCTCGAAAATTATTATCTATACAGCTTTTGAAAACGGTCTCTTTTATCTCGGCCTTATTAATGATTGGTTTCGGGATCTACTTTGGGATGCAGGCTTACCAAGTGTTATTCCAATAAACTCACCGACAGCGCATAAAATAAACATGAAAGGAAACCATACCTTTTAAAAGAATATTAGTCGAGGTGTGGTAATGGACCAAGAGAAGGTTAATATAAGTGTCTGGTGTATTGTAAGTTTGACTTCTATTCCGCTCATCATGACACTTGGAAATTCAATGCTTATTCCCGTGCTCCCTATACTGGAGGATAAGGTCGGGATCACATCATTTCAGTCGAGCATGATCATAACAAGCTATTCAGTCGCAGCTATTTTTCTGATCCCCGTAGCTGGCTATTTATCGGACCGCTTTGGCAGAAGAATAGTGATATTACCAAGCTTAATTTTAGCTTTAATCGGTGGTCTGATTGCTGGATTTGCTTCATGGAAAATGGATGACCCCTACGCAATGATTATCGCTGGAAGAATTATTCAGGGAATTGGGGCCGCTGGTGCAATGCCGATCGTATTGCCTCTTGTAGGTGATCTTTACCAGGATGATGACGAAAAAATAAGTTCTACATTAGGGATAATTGAAACGTCTAATACGTTTGGGAAAGTGTTAAGTCCCATTTTAGGATCAATATTTGCTGCGTTTTTATGGTTCCTGCCCTTCTTTTCCATTTCAGCGCTTAGTTTGATTTCGATTGTACTAATTTTTTTCTTCGTTAAAGCTCCTAAAGATGATGATGAACCATTGAAGCTCAAAGAGTTTTTACGGAATACAAAAAAAGTTTTCAAGGAGGAAGGAAAATGGTTATATACCGTATTCCTTAACGGGGTCCTTGTGATGCTCATATTATTTAGTATGCTATTTTTCTTATCAGAAAACCTCGAAAAAGTTCATGATATAAAAGGGATTAAAAAAGGGTTTGTCCTGGCCATCCCGCTTTTATTACTTTGTATAGCTTCATTTATATCTGGTCGAAAAATTAAAGGAAACCTAGGAAGGATTAAAAAAATAATTATTGCCTCCTTGATTGCAATGTCTGTCAGTATTGTCTTTGTTGGGTTTACAAGTAAAAAACTGATTCTTTTATTAGTCGTTACGAGTATAGTGGGGATTGCTATTGGTGCACTATTGCCTGCACTTGACACAATTATTACTGACAATATTAGAAAAGAGTTAAGAGGAACCGTATCCTCTTTTTACAGCTCGGCACGATTTATAGGGGTTGCAGCAGGTCCTCCTATTATGTCACTTGTCATGAAAAATTATCTTCATGCCAGCTATATTACGGCAGGTGTTTTGGGATTCGTTCTCCTGTTTGTTGTCTTAAAGTTTATCAAAGTAGAAGATATTGAAAAAACTAATGAAATGGCATAAAAATAAAGAGCTTTAGATTGAATGACCTTATTTGAAAGCACATCGTTTATCCAGATCTCATACTAAAATAATTCCGCTTAAAAATACTTTTAGAAATAACTTATAAGAAGTAGTCTCTCGGCTACTTCATCATTTGTTGTCGTACTTGATCATTTCATGAGCTTCCAATAGCGCGTATGCTATCCCATCAAGCAATCTATGAAGTATTTCAACCTCTCTATCCGCATGCACTATCGAAATGCGCTTTTGCACCATTTCCTTAATTCGATCATTTAATGAATATATACGCCGTTGTAATTCCTGTATACAACTTTTGTGCCCACATGCCTTTGGTAATGTTGATTCAATCACTCCAATTTAGCTATTTTTATCAGCTTTCGTTACTGGCTGCCTTGCCTCCTCGATTGTTTCAGCCATCTTTAGTAACTGTTGTTTGCCCTGTTACATAGTTTCGTCCTCCTAAGTTATCATATACTACGTTTACTAGATTGACTTTAAAGGCATCAACCAATTCGAGCTGTAGCGTCTGCAAACACTACGGCTTTTTTTATGTATCTTTAATTGCAAATTAATGATTGCGTGTATCGCACACCCTTATTCGTTTGTGGGGCTAGTTGACCGTCACGGCCTCTCTCATGTTAGAGTCACTACCAATCCAGCGACACTAGTTTCTTTCCTCATATTGTTCAATAGCTCCACTATTAGATGTTCTACTAAGGTACTATGTCATGAGAAATAGGTTAACCTCCACTTACATACTTCGCATTGCTTACTAAACCAATCCACACTTTTCTTTAATTTATAGAAATGATTGATTAATAAGACTAGAGAGTATACAGAATACTTCATACTATGAAAATATAATCTGCAGATTATACAAATTTTGTTTATTTGGAGGTGAAATAAATGAGTTTAACTACTGGCCCAATTGAAAATACAGGAAATCAACCAGCTAATGCAGCTAGTGTTCGTGTCAAAATTCTTAACCTTACGGGAGGTTTATTAACTGGCGTAGTAAGAGTTTTTCGACTAGATGGGTCAAGACAATTATTATCAACAACTCCTTTTGCCGCTATTGCCAATGGTTCTACTTTTGTAACGCCTGGTGTAGTTGGAGCTCAATATGAAGTTGAAATTATTCCAAATCAAAATGGTGGAATATATAGCGTTTATGGACGAACAGCTTCAGGTGTAATTATTGCTGCCCAACGGTTTGTGAACTCCGAATTAACACAGATTCTTTAGAATTTAATGTTAAGATTATAAAAGAGGCTGGGACAAAAAGAAAAAATGTTAGACCAAGATATAATTGGTCTAACATTTTTTTGATTCAGGAAGGCATATTTAACTACTTGAAGTGAAAAAGTTAATATCTATTTTTATTATTTTTCAATATAATCGAGTTATGTCCCAGCCTCTTTCCATATTCATTCATTTACCCCCAGCTTGTCACTCCTTACAGCACATCTTCTTTCTGACATGAACTTCAAATTGTCCAGTTAATCCCCATGCATATCCCTATTTCACCCCTACTATTAGCTCCTAATGATTTCAGACCAGAAACTATTCTTCACTCTCCCCTCCTCAACGTCCAAACAACTGTATTTGATATGAATAAGATATTTAGAGAATAGGAGGTGACTATAAAATGGCATCATTTGAAATTGGGGCAAGAGGTCTTTTCAATTTTCGAAACGAACGCTTTTTCGTATTAGTTGAAGATGAAATTACAATTCCAGAAAAAGGTGTGGAGATTGATCCAGTTAATATCTATGAGATTGACCAACAAACTTTTGATTTTATCAGAGATGAAGGAGATACACCTTTAGTTGTACCACGTTTCAATCTTCCTCCTGTACCACCTGGATTTGAATTAGAACGAAAATGTATTTTTACAGTTGATAATTCATACTTTGTGATCTATGAATTAGAAAATGGCACTGATAACTTTGTTATTTTAAGAATCAGTGCAGCTTTATTTAACTCATTGAGAAATGCTGGTGTTCGTGAATGTATTCCTCAAAATTTTATTAATTAATAAAAAAATTATTATATTTATAGTAATGTTCAGCAAGAATCCTCTTCCTTGCTGAACATTTTATTCAAAGTGTACAGTAAAGTTTCTTTGTTTTTATGACACTCACCAATAAACATAGAATAGGTTAACTAAAAATACATTTTGTGTTAACCTATATACATACCATTATTTGGAGGTGTGTGTGTTGACTGACAAAAATAAAATATTACTTAGTTCGGTTGGCAGTTTGGCTTTATTTACTTTAGGAGGATACAGGATATTCACTAACAACTTAGAAGCTATGTCCATACTAGTAGCCTATATTTTCTTTATTTGTGGAGTTATAGGCTTTGTTTTTAATGTAGTAAGGTTGTCAAAAACCCCACGTACTTAGCATTGCTTCGTTGCAATGCTTTTTTCGTTTGCCATAGTCATTCATTCTTTCATCTGCACAAAAGTATGATTTAGTCGGGTTTTTGCTCTAAGGAAATTGGAACGGTGAAAAATAGAGGGATGCTTTTCTTGATAGTTAAAATAAATAGCGATTTTTCTAACATGATATTCACTACCATCTAAACTTCTATAAATCCTTTTAAGTGCGGTATACTTATAAATAATTTTATACATTAAGCATGAGTAGTTACTCTTATACATACAATGCGTCCCTGATTTACCTCCAACTGAAATAATTGTATGGAAAGAAAGGTTGGATGCTAATCTTTGATTAAAAGAAACTGCTTTGGGAGTGGAGTAAAAATTAGTACTTATTTAAATAAGGGGATGATCGATTGAAATATATTTCTGGTTTGATTGGATTTATTTTTATTGCCTTTGGCAGTTTACTAATGAATATCACTGAAAATGGAGAGACATTTACAAATGTAACATTAAAGATTTCAGGGTTCTTTGCTTTAATTATCGGTTTAAAATTTATTTTTCCAAATATGGGCTTTATAAAAAGTAAAAAATAACCAAGTATTCATATGGACACTTGGTTATTTTTTGATTAATCAACAACTTTCAGTGTTATAGGTTAATTAGCAAACAACCCAGCACTAAATCAATATAAACTAGTGCTGGATTATTTTTTTAGATACTACTTAAACTCAATTTCCTCTGCCGAAGCCCCTTTCGTATAAGTAATAGTAGCTCCATCGGGTAAATTTCGTATTTCTTTTACATTTTTTCCTTCGATAATAATTTCACCTATTTTCGTACCTTTAAAGTCAATAATCGCATTTCCTTTTTTGGGACTAATCGTTACTGTTTTATTCGCAAATCCTTCCCCATGGAATTCAGCATATTGACTAAACACTGCAATTCCATTTTTAATATTCGTATTTTTCCCTAACGATAGCGAAATACTTGGGCGATTCATGATTAGTTTACCAGTTTTGTAGTTATCAATATTGTATACATCTTCAGGTGTTATTGGAGTTGGTATTTCCTCATTCTCTGCCTTCAAATCAATTTGAACTAATACTGGGTCATGATCTGATGCACGGCCTTGTGCTTCTGTAAAGTTCGCATTTATATGAATCAAATCAATTTCTGTAACGTCAGCAAGCTTATTCGAAACTAAAATATGATCCAACACTTGATTGTTTCCTTGGAAGAAGTACGTAAAACGATCTTGCTCTGGGGCTTTATCTATCATATTCGTTAAAACATCACCCTTTAACGTTTGAAGAGCTGGTGTGAATTCAAAGTCATTCATGTCCCCTGCTACAATGATATTTAAATCTGGATTAATGGCAAGCCCTTCATCGATAAAGTCATTAATGGCTTGAGCAAGCTGAATACGTTTCTTTACTGATTCTAGCACTGGTGGCTGAGTTGGTCCCCAAAGTGAACCATCTCCACCTTTAGAATTTAGGTGAGCTCCGATAATCACTACACGTTCTTTCTGGAATTCAAATTCGGCTGCAATTGGTTTTCGTGTATCTACAAATTTTGATGGATCAACAAAGCCAGGATTTAAAGCGAGGCTTCCATCTGCTGTCCACGTATTGGTTTGGTCACCCATCCCTTTTGTACCTGACACTAATGAAACACGTTCTGGATTATATAGGTAGCCTACACGAATATTACCGCCAGGTGCACCACCTACTGTATTGTTAATTGGCATGACATCAATCCAATCATACGCAGGACCACCCGCAGCTTTAATTGCCTGAATTAATCGCATGTAGCTTTCCGATGCATCTGCATTTCCTGAATCGGTTTGTCCATCATTATCTTGAACTTCGACTAATGTAATAATATCTGGTGATTTCATATTATTCACAAATGTCGCTGCTATTCTGGCTACTTTTTCGTTCGATGTATTGGCAGGATTATTTGAAAAGTTTTCGATATTATAGGAAGCGACATTTAACTTGTCCGCTACTGGTTCAAGATGCGTCACTTCTTGCTGAAGATTCGCTTTTGTCACTTCTGGGAAGACTTTATTTGTGTTCAGTCGATAGCCATCTGTAAAATTCTCTACAAATCCGATAAGGGCATCATTAAAACGATCACCTGAATCATAATTTTTACCAGCTACCCCTTCAAGCATAATTTTTTCTGGGTTATAATCATCGGCTGCTATATTTAAACCACCATTCACATTGAATGTATTATTAGTTGTGATCGGTACAACAATTGGAGAATCGTTATTATAAATCGGTCCTATTACTCTCGCATCCGGGAATGATACCAGCATATACTCGATAGATTCCCAAAAATCGATGCCATCTTCTTGTGGGTCAAAAATTGCAAAACTATCATTATCGATAATTTTATTTGGTGGCAACAGATCCTCCCCTATCACAAGGGCTTCTGGAGTTCCTGCTGTACCTGTTTTTGTAATATTTGTTGCTGCAATTTGTGTATCTGTCAATCGAGAGTTGCCACCCGCCTCTACTACATTTCCTGAAACGTCAATAACGTCCCCTACTGCTACATTATGTCCTGTCTTATTTACTTTGATAGCAGTTGATTTTACGCCATCAAATGACGACTCGTTTTCTTGCATAATAAAGCTAGTTGAATTTAAAACAAATGTTACAATTCCCGCCACATCATTTACTGTTAAATCGACATATGGTGATTTATGGCTTGCCCCTTGAATATCGCTAATCTTGGCATTTTTAGTATCTATAATTTCATAAACAAATGTAGCCATTGCACTGTTCGTTAAACCTTCTTTTACCGCAATCGCTTTAATTGTCATTGGTTTATTAACAAGGATTTCCTCTGTATACTTCGTACTAGCAGTTGTTGGTGTTGAGCCATTCACTGTGTAATAAATCGTTGCACCTTCTGTCACTGTAGAAAGCGAAACCTTCGTGCCAGCTGTTACGCCTCCGACGTGAGAAGCTTTGATATCCTGGACCTTTGTTACATCTTCAATAACGCGAAGAGGGAGCAATTGATGGTTTGTATATTGACCAACAATCCCTGTAATCTCCCCATACGTTTTTCCACTCACTAAACCAGAATCTCTTGTTTTATCGTAAATAGCAAATGGGCCAGCTTCATCAGTTCCTGTAAAGTTTTGACCCGAACCAGTAACGGTCACATTTTTAATTGTAACTAGTTTCGATTCATTGTCTTCTGCCACCTCATTACTTTTAATAAGATGTGGCTCTGGTGTTGTCGAAGGAACAGGCATACCAACAAGTGAAATATTCGTTAATTGCTTTAGACCGCTATATTCATCTACTCGTCCTTGAACCGTCACTCGATCACCGACATTTGCGGCAAGACTATCCACAGGATAAATGGCTATCGCCACCCCATCTTCATCTTGAATGTGGGCTGTAGCCGTTTCTAATTTTGCTGTCACGATCCCTGATACGATAACAGTTTGCCCGATTTCTTTATTACGAGCTTCCGTAATGGATATAACAGTTGGCTCTTCTTTAACCGTATAATCAAAGGAAGCAATGTCACTATCGTCTAGGCCTGTTGCAGTAGCAAATGCTTTTATAGTCATGGCTTCATTTACAACAATCCCCGCTGCTGCATCATAAACCTCACTAGCTACTGACGGTTCAGAACCATCGGTTGTGTAATAGATGGTTGCATTTGGTGTATCTGTAGACAATGTTACTTTCGTTCCTGTATAAACTTCGCCTGTTACTGGTAAAGCCTTAATATTCTCTACTTGTGTTGGCTCATAGTTTGATACTAATTGGAAGCTTTCCGCGCTTAACGTTTTTAATTGATAGGTCCCGTTAAAAGTTGACGCAATCCCTGTCACTGTGATGACATCATTGTTATTGAAGCCATCTGCTTCAAACTGAGAGAACTGATAGCCTGTACGGTTATCATGGCGAATTAACAGCTCGTTATTTGCTGCATCGACTGCTTTAAATTCAAATGTACCATACGTACCAGATGGCGCTAAATCTTTAATCTTCACATTTTCAAGTGTGATTAATCTTCCTTGTGTGCTATCATCCGCAATCGGTAAATTTACTGTCTGCGGTGTAGGTGCCGTCCCTGTAGAAATCCGTTCAATTATTGGTGAATTAAACTGAACTTCTCCACTATATAAACTAGTTTTCCCTGTGATGCTGACAATATCTCCAACAGCTAAGCTCCCTGCTTCTGCAGAACTAGAGAAGACATATATCCCTGCTGTCTCATCCTGTACATAGAAGGCCTTGCCTCCCCAGCCACCAGGTGTTGTCGTAACCGTCCCTTGAATTTGAACTGTGCGGTCTGTTCCAACAGCTGCACGAGCTTCGGCAATGGTTACTTCAGTCTCGGGAGGATTTGGTTCGGTTGTATCGTCCCCAACAAACTCCATTGAAGTTGGTGATTTTAGCCCTGCATGGTTACTAAAATATTTTTCTAGTGAACCTGTTATTTTAACTTTTTTCCCAAGATTACTTGGGTTAGTAAATAATCCGAAATTGGCTCTATAGGAGCTTGGCAATTGAATATACAGCATTTTCGTGACATCTGTTTCATCTGGTGTATCAGCAATCGCAATATTTGTGTCACTATCTGCTATCACAGAATAAGAAGTTTCACTTTTGGCGAACCCTACTATATATCCCTCTACAGTAACATTACTCTTTACTGCGGTTGGATCAAATTGATTGACCGCTTCCCCCACGCCAATAGCTTCTGTCGTTTCGGCCTTTACAACTGTGAAGTAAGGTGAAATCATAGAGATTACAAGTAAAAATGATAACGCTATTTTGATAACGACATTACATTCATATTTCTTCATTCGCTTAGCTCCTTATGATTTTAGTCTAACATAATCTTTTCCTTAGGTTTTACATGGAAGTTATTATTCAATTACTGTGCTCCCTACAACGGTTAACCCATCTAAAGAGAGGATTACATTCGGCGCATAAATGATTAAATCCCCCGAAATAGTACCTGTACTACCAGATGGCATTAAAGAAATTCGCATTAAAGCTTCTCCAAAATACAGATGATTAGTTTTTTTCGGGTTTAAATATACCATCATAGCACGATCATTAAATTATTAATCTTTTTATAAAATTGTGGCGAGCGCTGTACATCCTTGTACTTGGTGTTACTACAACCGCTGAAGCTGTTAATGCGTTCAAATACTTGGATTTCCCCACTTACTCATACTTTGCGTAATCCCTCCCTATTCCTGTTTAGTAAAGATAAGTTTTAAATCCTCTTAACAAAATTATCGGTAATTATCAAACAATACCAAAATATTGTTTAACATAATAATTTTAACAGAAAAATAATAAATACTTTGTTATTTAATATGAATATTCTAAATTCTATGTAAAATAGTACATATTTATCTTTTACAATAGTCATTTGAATAGTAGTTTTATATTATGTAATTACATTTCCGTATGAATAAAAAGCGCCAATGTACCAGCTTAGCTCTGTCAGCATAAAAAAACTTCACTTTTGTAGAGAAGGACTGACATGGATAAGTGTTATCTTTTCTTAGAGTGGTCACCATAATAGCAGCTCGCTGAAAGATTGTTGCTTGACTGATTCCCTTCCACCTCCTTCATATGAAGCATCGAGATACAGTAAAACGTACCATAACCCATCGCACTTGTTGTCATAGTGGATAATAAAAAGCCCTCCATTTGTGGAAGGCTAAAGTCAATTCGTTTGGTTTGTTATAGTAAGGAACATCTAATCTTTTAAAGGTTCATCTTCTTCCATTTTCGAATTTTGGTTCTGAAATTTGTAAATGGAGCAACTGAGTTAATATGAACCCATTTCCAAACAGGCCAATTAGCTTGTGTTTTTGCCCATCGTCTTTGATCAACTTCAAATAATTCCTTTTCTGAAAGGGTATTTAACCACTCACATAAATGATTGACAGCTTCATTAAGCATTGATTGTTGTTCCTTCAAAGAGTACTCTCCGTATTGTTGATAAAAAGAGTTATACAATCCACTTAGATTATTCCATTTATAGCCTTCTGCAGGTGTATGTACTTCTTCGCCCTTTTGTTCTTTTTGCTCCCAGTGAAGCAAAAGATTTATCCAACCAAGTTGATAAGAAAGATTTTCAGACGGCGTTTTATCAACTTCTTTAATCCGTTTGTTTTTCAAGATTTCTGGTATATCATGAAATTCGGCAATATATTTTTTATACTTTTCGTTAATCGTACTAATCAATTCTTCTTTGTTGGCATACTGTCTCACTCTATTTCCGTCCCTTCCACCTATTTCTTAAGTTCAGTCTAACATAACGCGAATACGCTAATTTTGAAATTTTTTTTAAAAAAGTTGTTATATGGTAAGTGTTACCTTCTATTTTTTCGGTGGATGTATAAGTAACCAAAATTTACACACACTAACCTTGAGTGTATCACCCATAACGAGTGAAACAGAGAGTTTTATTACGTTCTTCTTTTCTTATGTGTGATGATTAATAATAGAGGTGCTTGAAGTGACTACATTCGGAAAATGCTTATATATCGCATTCTTTATCATTATTTTTTTATTTACAACCATTTGGAATTATAGTAAAAATGGTCATTGGGCTTTGCTAGAAAATTTATTCTTTGCCTTTTGGGTGGCCAGTTTCTTATTCATGGCATTACTACTCAGAAGTAAAAAAGAAGAATCGGAAAAAGCTGAAAATAGAAGCTGATTTGCCTGTTTTAACTAGTGTTAAAATCCGCATCTATATTTGCTGTAGCTCTAATAAGCTGCAGCTTTTTTATTGTTGCATTCATAAAAGCTAGTCAGAACTACTATTTTATCGGTATATTAAAACTTAAAATGTTATACTATTCAATAAATTACTTTGAAGAAAGGAACGTGAATGATGGAGGCGAAGACCATTTTGTTAGATCAACTTTTAGCTAATGCAAATGACCCAAGTTGGTATATCTCATTTTCTGAAGTCGTAGAAGGGTTATCTGAAGCAGAAGCCTTTTGGAAACCTGATTCTTCTAGCCATAGTATGGCTGAAATTGTCCAGCATCTAATCTACTGGAATGAAATTTGGCAAATACGGTATCGAGAAAATCAAGTGAAGGCTCCTTCGCAAACAAATAATGCGAATACGTTTCTAGTTAAAGAGGAGGTAACTTTCTATGAACTAAAAGAAAAGCTATTACATATCCTACTTACGTGGCAAGAATTAATTGAGGAAGAACAACTTTTATCTATCGTAAATGGATTCCCTGTGAAGGCGCAATGGTGGGCCATCATATCTAATGCTGCTACTCATAATGCCTATCATATTGGACAACTCGCTTATTTACGTAAAATGGAAAAATAGACATTTATATGCTATACTCTTAAAATAGGACTACTGTTAATAGTCCTATTTTTATTTGTTGCCGCTTATTTAACTCAAATAACACCAAAGGGAGATGCATGTGAGCCTAGAAGAAATTACACAGATCTATTCATTTTTCTTAACAACGCCACTTATAGTAAGGCTAGTTGTATTTAATTTTATTTTTAAAGCCCACAAACATACTATGGTTATTTTATTGGATGCGATTGTTTTAGTATCAACCACTATTTGGTTAATATTGATTAGAGAGGTCATTTTCCCTCTGCCTTCGTTAATTTTAAATGTATTTAGCGTACTCTACATCCTATTGATTATTGACATTTCTCTCAATTATTATCGCTTAAAAAGGAAGAGCTCCTTGCAGTGAAAAGCCCAATTTATACATATAAACAAGCTCCAAATAAAAGAAAAAAGCATCTTTTTTCAAGATGCTTTGCTCTTACTATTGGGGCAATTCTTCTGGTGTTTTCTCAAATTCAAGTATATGTCCATCAACTTTTGCTCTTTCTAGTTCCTCAATAAATTCTTCCTTACGTTCTTCAAGTCTGGAGTCAAGTGTGTTTTGATAACCCGGAAATAGATTGTAATCTACTGGTTTCCCCATAAGTTCACCTCTTATTCTCAGCTTTTTTATTTATTATAGGGTATATTGATATTTTCTGACAATTGTTTATGTCAATTTTGATTACAAGGACTGACAAGACAATACAACGGAAGTCTTATAAAAAATGCCTACCTATACTTTATTGCCCATAAAATTATGCTGATAAATCGAAACAGCAAGGTTTATCTTTGCCTCTAAACGTGCAATTTTCATAAACTTTGTTGATAATCCCTAGACTGTTCCTCCCCTTTTTTACGGAAAATAAAAGCATTTTCCCTCAATTAGGTATACTACAAAATCTTAAGAAATCTTCATAATTTTTCTCAATAATTATTAATAATTACCATTTACAATAAGAAAAGTCGACAATAGATTAACATAGTTAGGAGCATCTTGTCTTGGGCGTTACAGATATTATGAATAACATTCGAATTTTAATGTTACCAGTCATCCTTATAGTTGGTGCAGAGTTCTTACTTATTGGACTTTATTATTTCCTCTATCATAAAAAACATCAGTCAAATCGAAAAAAAACAAACTTTAAGCAACTGATACTTGTAGCACTCTTTATCGGCTATATTGTATTTGTGTGTGAACTAACGATTTTTGGGCGTGGTTCTTCCCATTTCATGCAAATGAATCTCCAACCATTTAGTGGCTATATAGATGCATGGAAGAAATACTCGTTACGTGATCTTCAAAATTGTATTTTTAACATTTTAATGTTTGTGCCACTAGGCATTTTCTTACCTTTACTTTTCTCTAAATTTAAATTGTTCAAATGGCTTCTTCCTGTAGTGGTGATGGCAACCTTATCCATTGAAACGTATCAAACACTTACAGGAGCAGGGATTTTCGAGCTTGATGACTTAATCAACAACTCGCTTGGTGGGATTATTGGATACCAGTTATATAGACTAGGATCTTCTATTGTTCAGCATAAAAAAATAAAAATGAAAAGTTTGATCGGAAACCTAGCCATTCCTCTCATGATGGGTTTGATTTTTATTGGCATGATGATTGTCTACGCTCAACAGGAATTTGGTCATTTAGCAATTAATGCCTACACAAAATTAAATATGTCGGATGTTGATGTAACCACCTCATTAGATTTACATACAGCATCTACCGTTGCCCCCGTGTATAAAAAAATAATTCATACAGATGAAGTTGAGACTTTGTTGCAAAAGAAATTGGATTTATCAGAGTTAAGTCGGCAGGATATTCGTGGTGATCGTGAGCTCTTATTGAAAGATAAAGCCGAGAACTCGTATACGCTATTTATTAATTCAGAGGGAAATTGGTCGCTAACAGACGATCTTTATACGCCCGTGCAACCTTCTTTAGCTGTGCAAGAGACACTTGTGAAGAAGGCAAAGAGTATGATGGATGAGCTTTCTCTCCTTCCTAAAGATGGGGAGTTTACAGCCTTGGATAATGGCGTATTTGAATGGACGCTTCCTGACCAAGCTGAATTGAACCAAGATTATTGGCTTGGTGAGGTAGAGCTCGGTTTGAAACCAGATGGTAGTTTGTATTCATTATCGTATAATATTCATGAGCATCAATTGATCCGTGAAGTAAATATTTTGTCACCTGCAGAGGTGTATGAGCGAATTAAGAAGGGCGAATTTCCACAGATAAAATATAATGCACTCGTAACAGAAGAAGAACTGTTGATAAAAAAAGGCGATCAGCTTACTGTCGATTTAATAGAGCTCTCGTATATGTATGATACAAAAGATTTCTATCAACCCATATACAGAGTTTCTGGTACATTCAATGGAAAAAGTTGGTTCACCTTGATTCAGGCGAGAAAGTAGCTTTTTTAATACCGCTAACTAAGGAAAGCCCAGACTTGATACTTGGCTTTCTTTTTATATGAGTTGAAATAACATCTCAAACTTTGGAATACTTCTAACAAAATGGACACCATCAACAAGTAACTACTTAACAGAAAAATACTAGTGTTTTTAGGTTTTATCTAATCTGTAGCCTAGGTGCCGGTAGAGTTGAATATAATATTTATATTGAGAGCATAGAGGAGGGTTAGAGAATGTTCGGTAAACATACATGTCAGAACTGTTGTCCAAATGAAATGAAATATTCCCCAAAAATTGTTGCGCTTCTTGGTCCTGTTGTTCCTGTCCCTTCACCAGATCGAAGTGCTTTAGCGTATGGATCCCTTAGAGGAGATACATTGGGCCTTTTATCACCTGATCCAATACCCGTCACTTTCCAAGTGGTTGGTCCGCTATCAAATGTTACGGTTAGCCCATCTGGGAATGAATTGGTCGTTCAAAATGACGGTGTCTATCAAATCACCATTTCGATTAATGCGCAAGCAACAGCAGCCCCTGATCCTGATCAACCATTTTTCACAGTTAGCATTACCGTCAATGGTCAACCGATTTTTCTAAACGGCATTGCAGTCTTTAATGTTGTCAATAGAAGTAGCTCGGCCTATGTGGTCCAAGCTACATTAGCCGCAGGGGATGTGGTGGGAGCCAGTGCAGCTTCAGATTCCTTCGTCGCTAGTTATGCTAACCGCTCCTTAACGATTGTTCAATTAAGTGGTTAGATTAAAAGTATATAAAGGACAGTAGCTCTCATCTCTAAATTTTAGAGATGGGATCTTTTTGATTTGACGAGGAGTGTATTCGGCTTCCTCTAATACTTCATTATTTATTTCTTACTCATAATCAAGTGACGCCAAGTCTGTTCTTCTCCTATTTTTTAGGTACGCCTGAATGATCATGTGTTATAGTAAAAAAAATAGTTACATGAGGTGGAACAATGGTTAGAAGAAGATAGCTAGCCTCCTAGGTTGTCAGTAGATTTAGGGGGCGAATTTAATTGATAGGAGTGTTCTATACATGAAACAAAATAAATATGATGAAATCAATTTCTTTTCCGAATATGAAAAAATGCCACGTTCCGTTCAAGGACTAGACGCGGCAGGTGAATGGCACGTATTAAAAGCACTTCTTCCAGATTTCCAGGATAAGACCGTACTTGATCTAGGCTGTGGCTTCGGCTGGCATTGTCGCTATGCCCGTGAACAACAGGCAAAATCAGTAATTGGTGTGGATTTATCAGAAAAAATGCTGCAAAAAGCGCAGGAAAAAACGAATGATCCTTTTATTACCTATTTAAAGATGCCGATCGAAGATATCCATTTCTCCGCTTCTCAATTTGATGTAGTAATTAGTTCATTAGCGATTCACTATGTACAATCCTTCGAAGCACTTTGTAAGAAGGTTTATGCTTATCTAAAACCTAATGGTTCATTTGTCTTTTCTGTAGAGCATCCTATATACACATCACGCAATGAACAAGATTGGGTCTACGATGAGAATGGCAACCGCCTGCATTGGGCAGTTGATCATTATCAGATAGAAGGCATTCGAGAAACGACCTTCCTTACCGAAAATGTTATTAAATACCATCGCACACTGTCTACTTATATGAATGTCTTAATACAAGCTGGATTTACGATAAGTGCGGTGAAGGAACCTATGCCTTCAGAGGAAATGCTAAAAAATATTCCGGACATGCAGGATGAACTACGGAGACCTATGTTTTTAATCATTGCAGCTGAGAAAAAATAATCACTGTGTGCTTAGGCAATATGGATCGGGTATCGCTAAGTATACAGCTATATCGTATATAAACAAAAAACCAGATGCTCTCTTTTGGGGAGCACCTGGTTTTATTGTGAAAGTGAATCTTACTAACTTACTTAGTTTTGATTCGTTATAATACTACGACAACTTGATGCGCTGAACAAGTTAAAATATTTTCCAATAGGATTTTAGGGGGAATTAATGCTTTTTCGAGAAAATAAATCATTCTATCAAATTTTAAGTCTTTCTTAGTTTCATTAAAATAAGAAATAACGAAATCTCATAAATGACTAACCGTAGCTCATGACACAGGGTCATTTACCAATGACAGCCCCACTGTATAGGTGGGTGACTGTTTGCTATTTTCACATAATTTAAAGAATGTTTCTACAAACTGAAATTGATAACAATGCTCCCCCTGCTCTAACTGAAAAATTTCTGCTAAAAGCATGAAATCCGCTTCATCATTCTCGCATAGTGATGGAAAAGCAATACAAGCAAGACATGCGCTGTTACAACCATACAGGTCTCTATGGTTTTAACTATGATAGGTGAAGCTACTAACTTTTTCGTGCTATTCATAAAACATGCTGAAGAAACACGTCTGCTAAAGGAACATTAAACAAAAAGACCAGTCACTCTTTTAAAGAGAACTGGCCATTTTGCGTTTAGGTTGAAGACTATGAAATATCTTCATTCATAGATTAACATATTATACTGAACAATATCTGAACAACCATACAAAAAAGACTAGACTCTCACATGATGATGTAAGCTCTAGTCTTTTAAGTGAAAGTGAATCTTACTAAATCTTGTCTAGCTTTAGATTCAAATTACAATACGAATGAACAGGCTAAAGGTTTCATAAATTCTTTATTTTTTCGTTAAATTATAGGACTACCACCACAAAAAGACCAGGAAACACGACAAAATGTGAATCCTGGCCCTTTTGTGAAAAGTGAATGTTACTAGTTTGCTTTAGTTCTTTGTATTCTACTGATGAGTTAGACGGCTGTTGTTTTAAAAAGTTACACATTCTTAAAAATTTTTTACTCTACTAATTAAATGGCAAATCAAACACGCCGTCAGCTCCATCCACCATACTAATTGACATAGCACACGCTCCCTCTGACTTATATAGGCTTCCTTTTCCAGTAAAGATATTTATCCTTCAGCAGCTACTCTACCTTTAGCCCATATTTTCCCTTCCGAAGCCGTGACACTCCAGTTAAATTGTTGTGTGCCTTTATTTTTCACCTCATATCAGATACCGAGTTCTTCATCAGAATGGACACTATAAAAGGAGGTGTGAAATTCACCATTCCCAGTTGATTCATCTACATAATTCACAGGGAAGATCTATGCTGTATCCCTACTTATAGCTTGTGTTGGATACTAACTAATTCTGTGAATCTTCCATTGCTTTTTCTAAAAGACTAAAAAAAACGTGATCTTCTATCATTTCAAAGCTTTCATTTGTGTTAAGGAGAACCAATATTTTATTTTTAGAATCAATGAACATCGGGTAGCTTGTATTGAGTGAAATTGTCATTCGGTAATCGTAATCAATAGTTTTTATGGCTGTTTTTTTGAATGTTACCTGTTGAAAAGACTGTATCAATTCTTGCTGTGTTTCTTTTGATATTTTCATTTCAGAAAAGATATCTTCTGTATCTGTATCTATACGATGTAGCGTAACAGTGGAATTTTCCACATGAAAATTAGCATTTTCTAATAGATCAATAGCAGAATAGCGTTGATCTTTCCATGTAATAAGCATACCACTAACAATTACTGCTAAGAGTAAAGATAAGCCTATTTTAAATTTTTTCATATTACTCCTCTTTCTCAGTATCTATAACTTGACAAAAAAATATTTTTATGCTAAAATTTACTTTTAAATAAATATTATATATAATAGGATTCTCCTGGCCAGGGGAATCCTATTTTTTGTTAAGGAGTGTTGGTATGAATCAACAGAAATCTAGTATCACTTCATTAGTTGCTGCCTTTAGTAGAGCCTACCATAGCCAATTTGATACGCCGAAAATTTTTGATGATTATTTAGCCAAGGAATTGATTTCACAAGAAGAATATCAAAATATTCAAGCTAATCTGATACAAGGCATTGCATTTTTTAATAAAGATATCGCTACAAAGTTTAAAGACGATTCAAAGGAATTAATAAAATGGATTACACAGGTTCAACTCTCACCGACTCCTTTGGCACGTGCTGCTTATTGTGAAAGGGTCTTGCATAGCGAAATACAGCTTGGTGTCGAGCAATATGTCATCTTAGGTGCTGGCTTTGATACTTTTCCATATCGTCAGCAACAAGGACAAACCATGCTGGAAATTTTTGAGGTGGATTATCCCACAACACAGACATCCAAAATAAAAAGATTACAGGAAGCTTCTCTCCCCCTCTTGAATCATCTGCATTTTGTACCAATGGATTTTACAAAGCAATTTCAATCTCAATTATTTTCAGAGCAAGGCTTTCAATCTAAAAAAACATTTTTTAGTCTGTTAGGTGTGTCCTATTATTTAACAAAAGATGAATTAGCAAGTTTACTCAATCATCTATTTGCCTTAGTTCCATCAGGTAGTTCCATTGTCTTGGATTATGGTGATGAAACACTCTTCACGGAAAAAGGACTCTCCAATAGAGTAGAAAACATGGTCAAAATGGCCGCAGTTGGTGGTGAACCAATGAAATCATGCTATGCTTATGAGGACATGGAGAGGATGCTAGATCGATTAGGTTTGCTTATATATGAACATCTATCTCCTACAGCGATTCAAGAGCTGTATTTTCAAAATCGAACAGATTACTTATGTGCTTTTGAAACTATCCATTACATGCATATTGTTAAAAAATAGGTCCACCCCATTCAATTTTATAAAATTCTAAATTTTCTTTTTATTACCCAGGCAATTAACTATTTCAATATAGAGAATTAGTATACTATAGTAGTGTAAAGCTAATTAGCCTTACACCTCCTAGATTTGTTACTAGGGTCACTGTTAACGCAGTGACCCGCTTATAATGATTGACAAACACCTAAAGGATTCCCATCAGGGTCATAGAAGGTAAAAAATTTGGTGTCCCCTTCTCCTTCTAAAGCCTCGACTTGAACATGATGATCCACTAGAAATAAATAGGTCTCTTCAATATTTTGAGAAAGGAAGTTCACATATTTCCCCACACCAAAGTGATTGTCTGGAAAATGACATGGCTGATGCTCCTTAGCTTTTACTAAGCAAATGACCGTGGGGGATTGTTCAGTGATTTTCATAACTGCTGCGCCCTCTTCTATATATTGAAGCTTAAATCCGAGTATTTCCTCATACCATTTAGCCGATAATTTAGGATCTTTTATTGGAATAAAAATGGCCTCTACACCTTTAAATAAGGATTGTTTCATTTTTCTTACCTCCATTTCACAGTTTGTTTTCTTCATTTTATTCTCCTTCAAAAAGATTCATTGAGATTGTCATTATTGATTATTTTGCCTGTCTTTTGCTTATCCTTAATAGTATCCGAAATGTCTTCTTTTCCTAGAGGAGGTGTCCACCATTAAACACAAGGTATCATTCATCCTATTGCTGTCAGTACTTCTTTTACTAGGTGGATGCTGGAATAAGCGGGAGTTAAACGAACTAGCTATTGTTACGGCTGTTGGTGTGGATAAATCGGATGAGCAATTCGAAATTTCTGTTCAGATTGTTAATCCAAGTCAAGTGGCTTCGAACAAAGCATCTGGCATTCAAGTCCCTGTTTTTACCTACCATGCAAAAGGTAAATCATTATTTGATGCCATTCGAAAATTAACAGCGCTAACACCTAGAAAGCCTTATTATGCGCATGCCCAAATTATTATTATTGGTGAAGAAATGGCTGAGGAAGGTATGAATAGCATTTTAGATTTATTTCAAAGAGACCCAGAAGGACGAAGTGATTTTAACTTTATTGTTTCTCATGATTCGACTGCACAAGAAATATTAAGTGTTTTAACCCCTTTAGAGGATGTGCCTGCTAGCAAAATGTTTAAATCATTAAAGGTTTCTGAAGCAGTATGGGGCACTACAGAATCTGTTATTCTTGATGATTTAATTCAATCGTTAGGCAGTATTGATCATAGTGCCGTCTTACCCTCTATTCATATATACGGTGATGCGGATGCTGGAGATTTTAGCTCGAATATAGAAAAAATGGATAGCCCTGCACAATTAAAATATGGTGGACTGGCCATTTTTAAAAATTATAAGCTCATCGGCTATTTAACAGAACAAGAAAGCAGAGACTATAATTTTTTAAATAATAATATAAAAAGTACATTTGAAATTATTGCTTGTCCTGAAGAAGGGAAAATCTCAACAGAAATTATTAATTCTTCTACTAAAATGACGGGTCATTTTCAAAATGATGTACCCTCGATTTCCATCAAACTTGATATTGAGCAAAACGTTGCAGAGATAAGTTGTCCATTGGATTTAACAAAATCAAAAACCATCGATGCTTTAAATAAAGAAACGAGCAGACAAATCAAAGAGCGATTAGAACGTACACTTCAAACAATTCAACAAACCTATCAAGCCGATTTATTAAAATTTAGTAATGTACTACACCGAGAGGACTATCAAGCATGGAATCGAATTAAAAAGAACTGGCTGACCCTCTATCCAGATCTTGAAGTTCAAATTGAAGTCGATGTGCATACAAAAGGAATAGGAACTGCAACAAAATTAAAACTTGACTAATTCGTAAAAATGACCAGTACTCTTTTAAGGAGTACTGGTCATTTTAATTAACGTACCGCTTCAAACGTTATGAGTGACGTTTCTTCAGTTGGTTGTTGAAGGAACTTATAATTCGCAGAACAAGTTATTGCAGAGAAGCCCACACTTTGTAATAAAAGCTTAAATTCTTCAATCCCATACCAGCGTAATAAAAACTTTTGCAGTTCCGTATCACTTAATGTGCCTTGTTGCCACTTCTCATATTTTAAAACCATCAGCGTATATTGCTCCACCCAATTCATGGCAATCGATTTTCTTTCAATGGCAATTCCTTCATCTTGTGAAATTTGATGGTAAGATGTCGTAATTTCTCCTGTTTTCCAGTCTGTAGGAAGTAATAAATCTACTAGGAGTCTCCCACCAGGGACAAGGTGCTGATACATAGAGGTTAAAGCTGATAGTGCTTCTTGATGATTTTCAATTAAACAAAATGAGCCTGTAGGCATAACAATGGCTTCGTATTGTTGACCTAAGGTGAATTGGCAAACATTCCCTTCATACAGCACTGGCGTCAATCCTCGTTCTTGGCATCTTTTTCGACAGGATGCTAGCATTTCTGGGGAATGATCAATTCCCTCTATATCAAAGCCTTTTTCCATAAAAGGAATATAGAAACGTCCAGAACCAACCCCTGCTTCTAGAATCTTCCCCTTTACACCTTGCAGTCGTTCTAGATAATATTCAATATCTCCACCAAGCGAGTATCCAACTGGTTTCGTAAAATCATAAAGTGCTGTGCTTAACGGTCCGTAATTTTTGTACATATATTCTCCTCCGATTGTTTGCGGAAGAAATCAACTAATCTATTTATTCTCCCGCACCTTTATTATATTCAATGGGAAAACAGAGCTGACTATCATCATCTATCACTCACTTTCTTGTAAATTTAGTTAAATTATACATTTATTTATTGTTTTAATCAATGTTTCTATTGATTTCCTATACATTACAATTTAATGTACAAATTAGCACAAATTATCAAAAAACCCTTCCCATTAAACGGTACCATTGAGTTAAGAAAGGATGATGGTATGGATTATTTTGAAAGAATTCAAAACGCCATAGAGTTTATTGAGAAAAACCTACATGAAAAGTTAACGATTACAGATATTTCTTCTCAGTCTTACTTTTCAGCATTTCATTTCCAACGACTTTTCCAAGCCATTACAGGTTTTTCTGTGCAGCAGTATATTCGCAACAGGAGACTTTCTGAAGCAGCTTCCTTATTAGCAACAACAAAGCAGAATATACTTGAGATTGCAATCAACTTTCAATATGGTTCTCAGGAGGCATTTACACGGGCATTTGTTCAGTATTTTGGTGTCACACCTGCTAAATACCGAAAAGGAGCCAACTCCATACCATTTCAAACCAAAATAAACTTTTTGGATTATAAACTGGAAGGAGAGCTCCCTATGCAGCGACCGGAAATACTTCACTTATCTAAAAAACGTATTACAGGCTATGAATACAAAACGTCCTTACAAGACGAACAATACTATGCAGAAATCCCTGGCTTTTATTTGGATTTTGGTCAGCAGCAATATTATGAGCGAATTTCCCATAAAGTAGCCCCTAATATGGCGTATGGCATTTCTACAAACTTTCAGGAGAATGGTCAATTTTCCTTTATTGTAGGAGAGGAAGTCGAAACATTTGAGGAGCGATTAGAGATAGGCTTCACCCAACTTGAAATTCCTGCTGGTAAATATGCGGAGTTTACATTGAATAGCACTACGGAAGGAATTCAAAATACAAGACGTTTCATTTACGGAGTATGGTTGCCGAATTCTAATTATGAGCGCGATACGGGTCCTGATTTTGAAATAACCGATGTCATGCAATCGATCTATCCACAGGAGATGAAAATGAAAATCTACATTCCCATTAAAGAATAATAAAGGAGCAAGGTCGATGATTATTGAGAAAGTATTTAAGCAGTTCCCTACCCTACATTCAGCTACTTTACAATTTAAAAAAATTGAAGACTCACATATACAAGAGCTATTTGCTATTTATGATAATGACAAGGTATTTGAGTATTGTGGCATCATCCCAAAACATAACCTTCAAACTGTTCAAAAAATGATTGGCCATTTTGAACGTGATTATACGAAGAAAAGCAGGATTAAATGGGGGATCTTCGAAATATCACAGCGTGAAAAACTAGTAGGGATTATCGAAGCGATGGACTTTAATCAAAAAGTAGATATGGTAACAATCGGTTACTATTTAGCTGAAGCATCCTGGGGAAAAGGCATTGCATCAGAGGCAGTTGCAACAATCGTAAAATTTTTATTGGAAGAGGTAAATGTTAATCGAATACAGGCAGAAGTCATGCCTTTAAATGAACCCTCGAAAAAGGTTTTGTTAAAAAATGGATTTTCAAAAGAAGGTCTTTTGAGACAAGCTTCATTATGGTCTGGTAAGGGTGTTGTTGATTTAGAGATATACGGCTTATTGAAAGGCGATTACAATTTGAAAGACTAAACTCTACTAATGAGTTTAGTCTTTTCTTATATTGTACAGATAAATGGACATTTTACCATCTCCTAAAGGGCTCTTTAACATAGACTAGAAATAGATGACTCATGCTAGCATGACATTGTAATCATAAAGGAGCGTTTTAGAAATGGATGGAAGCAGATATTTAACACGAATGAATTGGGAATTTAACAATTATCATAAATTTTCTAAATGCTATTGTGAATCAAAGAATGTTTACTTTGGTCACTCTCCCAGCGTAGATCATCCTATTATTGAGGAAGATTCTTATAAAATAAAATATTATAATAGTCCCCAATTTGAAAAAAAATATCAGAAACAAAATCAAATTGAAAAGCATTGTCAAAGCTGTATTTGTAGTCACTTAGAATGTTTTGAACCAGGGACTTTAGTAGATGTATACCTTTCAGATGGCAGCCAATTTCTAGGAATATACTTTATTTATCTTATTCCGCAAAGCTGCTGCGGGTACTTCCTTCAAATCGATGATATGACACGGCCTGTCATTATGGACTGTCAAAACATTGATGCAATACGTAAAACTTGTTGAGGTAGTTGATACTTTGGCTTTTCTCTTTTTATTATTAAAATAGGCTGGTTAATTGCTATACAAGCACAACCAGCCATTCGACTACCCCTCGTTTATCCATTGAATTAGTTGTTCATTAAAAAATACAGGCTCTTCAAACATAGGATTATGACCACTTTTTTCAAAAATGACTTTCTTTACATAGGGAATATGATCTACTGCATCCCATAATGAAATAGGGGCTACTAAATAATCATACCTGCCTAGACCTAAAAAAATTGGCTTGTTAACTTGTAGCATTTGTTGTAAAAGGTTCTGCTCCGCAAAAGCTACTCCCCATAGATAATCAATAATTTCCATATTCGGATGAACGTTAACCCACATAGAGGTAGCATTGAACATAAAATCATAAAAACTATGCGCCCCCATACGAATACACATATGAACAAAGCGTCGTTCAGGCTCCTTCTTTAGATCCTGCTCCAATAAGGCTATTTCGTGCGCAAATTGATGATTACGCTCCATACTTGCATGTGCCTCAAAATAAGATAAGCTTTGTTGCTGTCTTTTTTGACTATTCGATGTTGCTGTATTTAAGAGTACGAGTTTTTGAACATGCTGGGGATAAGCTTTGGCATACGCCATTGCCATAAATGCATGTCCTGAATGTCCTAACACTATTAAATTATCTAGCTGTAGGATTTGTCTCGCATACTCCATATCCTTCACTATTTTGTCCAATGTATAATCTTCTTGCGTAAATGCTTGAGCTGGCTTACCAAAACCTCGATGATCTAAAAAAATCACCTGGAAATGTTGATAAAAGTCTTCTGAGAACAGACGTGGATAATAAACACTACTCCCCACCACTAAAATTGGTTGGCCTTGCCCCTTTATACAATAGTTTAATTCAAATCCATCACACATAAGTTTTTGATATGTCATTATCTTCATCCTCTTTTCTATTTTTGTATCATCACTCCCTTCCCTCTTGATTTTCCCGTGTTTTTTCCATTGAACGCTCTAGCATTCTATCACCCCAGTAGATGTTATTATTTACATTAACAATAGCATTCCCATAGATTCCTAGCAATGAAGGATCGTGTATACTGAATAAAAGGAGAATGTCTATGAGGGAAGATCTAATAAAGCGTTTGCGGTTATTTTTATTTAATGAGAAGCATCAAACGTTAGTGGGTAAACCTGCAAGTCAAAGGGAAATCATAGAGGCACAGCAACAACTTCATGTACAATTTCACAGCGACTATGTAGCGTTCATTGAAACGTTTGGTGGGGCATATGCAGGTATAGCAATCCATGCTTTTTCTAACGGCTCAAGTCTAGGAAACGAAACCGTTGTCAATTTAACACTGGATTTCCGTCAACAATATAAAGAGTTCCTATCTCCAAATGTTTTAGAAACGAGCTATGTTATTTCAATGGATGGTGGGGGTAATCCCATTTTCATCGATCCATCAGGCCATGTTTTTATTTGCGATCATGATTGTGGAGAAATTAAGCGAATAGCTGATTCATTTGAGTTGCTGATAGAAGATTGTTTTTATGAATGGTAAGTTACTTATAGTAAAGAAGAGGTTAAATATAATGGACAAACAATTAGAACACATACTTACATTAAGAAAAAACGGACAGCTTGAGGAAGCAAATCAATGTATGGTGGCACTGGTCAAGGAACAGCCTCAAAATGCTTATTATCAATTTCAATGTGCTTGGACATTTGATTCTTTAGGGCAGGAAAAAGAGGCTGTTCCGCACTACGAAGAAGCGATAAAGTTGGGGCTAGAAGCAGAAGTTTTAGTGGATGCCTATCTTGGTTTAGGAAGCACCTATCGGACTATAGGACAATACGAGCAAGCAAAACGGATCTTTGAACAAGCCATTCAAGAGTTCCCCAAGGCTGAGCAAATCAAGGTCTTCTATGCCATGACACTCTATAATCTTGGCGAACATGCAAAATCAATGGAAACATTATTGAACACGATATTACGCACAGCCAATCATCAAGGCATTCAAGATTATAAAAAAGCTATTCACTACTACAGTGATAAGCTAGATCAAACATGGTTATAAAAAACAGGCCCTATTTAGAGCCTGTTTTTAGCATTATTATATGGAAGTTTGCTTTTTGAATGTAGAAGATAACGCCATAATCAAGAATGTAAGTATACCGCTAAAGAAAAATAAATAGCTCAATGGAATTAAAAAGAAGTTTTTCTCCACTATCGTACCATCTGCTAGTATCTCATCTCCTATAAGGCCTTTTATAAATAAACATACGATCCCCATGATCATCGGAATTGTGGCAAGTAAATATTTCCCCATTATTTCTTCCTCCATTTGTTAAATCCTTGTTGTAATTGATGATAGCGTTATTTTTATTGCAAGTCAATTATTTTTTATCGAAAAACAATAAATAGTTATTGATTAACACTCCCACCTAAAAGAACAAACGTTCCCTCCTCTTTTAATTTCTTGTACGTGATTTATTATGTTTTTTGAGTAAATTTTGTGCGAGTTAGTATAAATAATTATATAAATTAATGTCGGATAATCTGTTATATTGGGCTATAAAAAACAGCTACTTTATTAAAAGTAACCGTTTTTCCATAAAATCATATTGATTGAGAAGCTTGTTGTATGAGGGCAGCGACCATTTTATCCATCTGAGCAAAGCGATCATCCTGCGTTTGTCCTTGAACATAGCGATAATAGATTTGCTGACAAATAACGGCTAATTTAAAATAAGCAAATGTACAGTAATAATGAATAGCTGACACATCTCGCCCACTTTTCTCTGCATAACGATCAATAAATTGCTGTCGGGTATAAAAGCCTGGTAATACAGTTACTGGTGGTTCACCAAGTGCATATAATAGCATTTTCGGGTCATCCGCTTGCATCCAATAACTCATTGCTACACCAACATCAGCAAGTGGGTCCCCTACTGTTGCCATCTCCCAATCAAAAAGGCCAATCATTTCGGTATAGTCCTCGGAGAACATTGCATTATTCAATTTATAATCGTAATGAATAATGGTTGCCTCATGATTGGACGGAAGATTGTTTTTTAACCACTCTGTTAACATCGCTACTTCTGCATGTTCTGCTGTTTTCGCATTTTCATAACGCTCAATCCAGCCATATACTTGTCTTTCAAGAAATCCGTCAGGCTTCACGATATCCTTTAGCGGAGTGTCCTGATAAGGAATAGCATGTAATGCAACTAAAGAATCAACCATCAGTTCGGACAATTGACGTGCTAGCTCCTCTGTTGGTTCTGTGCCTTTTGGAAAATGTGTATCAAGGACGATTCCTTTTTTGCGCTCCATTAAAAAGAAATCACTCCCGATAATGTCTCGATCCTCTACATAGACATATGGTTTTGGAACCGATGGTAAAAATGGATGCAGTGCCGATAAAATCGTAAATTCCCGCTTCATATCATGCGCTTTTTTGGCAACTGGTCCAAGCGGAGGACGACGTAGAACAGCTTCAAAATCAGCTATTTTTAAACAATACGTCAAATTGGAATGCCCTGCACTAAATTGTGCTATTTCAAGCTTCCCCTGTGGAAGCTCAGTGAAATAACTCTCTAAAAAGGCATGTAGTTTATCAACATCCAAACGTTCACTTGACCTTACTTGCATCGTATCCATTCTATCTCCCTCCTTAAATAATGGAGCTCATGCCCCCATCTACTACAATGACATCCCCAGTTACATAGTCCGAAGCTGGTGCTGCTAAAAATAAAGCTACGCCCTTCAAATCATTTTCGGAGCCTAAGCGTTTCAACGGTGTAACACCCATCAAATAGTCTTGTCCACGTTCGATTAAGACATTGGACATTTTCGTAGGAAAAAAACCTGGTGCAATAGCGTTGACATTGACTCCATGTGGCCCCCATTTGACGGCTAAATCCTTCGTTAAAGTAATGACAGCCCCTTTACTCGCGTTATAGGCAATCGTATCCATAAAGGCTGGTAGCGTCCCACCTAGTCCAGCAATAGAAGCAATATTAATGATTTTGCCGCTTTTCTGCTCTAGCATAATTTTGCCAACGGCTTGGCTGAATAAAAATGTCCCGTTGACATTGACATCAAATACTTTTTGCCAGGCTTCGTAGGGCATATCAATGGCAGGTGTTCCCCATGATGCGCCACTGTTATTGACTAAAATATCAATTCTACCAAATGTTGTAATCGTTTGGGCTACCACATTGGCAATATCCTCAGGCTTTGTGACATCACAGGCTAGAGCTAATGCTTGAACACCAAGCTTTTCGAGCTCAGCGGCAACCTCCTCACATGCCTCCACCTTTCGTGAGCATAAGACCACATTGGCTCCAGCCTCTGCAAATCCTTGAGCAATTTGCGCACCGAGTCCACGTCCTCCACCTGTCACAATCGCTGTTTTACCTTTTAAGCTAAATAACTCTAGGACCGTCATTTCACCAGCTCCTCTTGTTTGTTGGCATGCTTTTTCAATTCTAGTTTAGCAATGGTATTACGATGCACCTCATCTGGTCCATCCGCTAAACGTAATGTACGAGAATTAGCCCATTGTGCAGCAAGCGTAGTATCGGGACCTACCCCAGCAGCACCAAATGCTTGGATAGCTCGATCAATGACTCTGAGTGCCATATTTGGAGCAACTACCTTAATCATAGCAATTTCAGCTTTTGCCTCTTTGTTGCCTACTGTGTCCATCATATAAGCAGCCTTCAGTGTTAAAAGTCTTGCTTGCTCAATATCCATCCGAGATTCTGCAATGCGCTCCCGCATTACCCCTTGATCTGCTAGTGGTCGATGAAATGCCTGCCGCGCTTGTACACGCACACACATTTCCTCTAATGCACGCTCTGCGGCACCAATAAGACGCATACAATGATGAATTCTACCTGGTCCTAGTCTGCCTTGCGCAATGGCAAAGCCTTTACCTTCACCCCATAAAATATTTTCCACCGGTACACGCACATTGGAAAATGTAACCTCACCATGTCCTTCTGGCGCATGGTCGTAGCCAAAAGCCGTTAGCATACGCTCCACTTTTACTCCTGGTGTATCCATCGGTACAAGAATCATAGACTGCTGCTCATGGATAGGAGCCGTTGTATCTTTATGCTTGCCCATAAAAATAGCCACCCTACAGCGAGGATCCCCAGCACCAGTTGTCCACCATTTATGGCCATTTAAAATGTATTCATCTCCATCGCGTTCAATGCTTGCCTCAATATTTGTAGCATCACTGGATGCAACGGCTGGCTCCGTCATCGCAAAGCAGGACCGTATTTCACCTCGTAATAATGGTTCTAGCCACTGTTTTTTTTGCTGTGCCGTTCCATAGCGTACAAGTACTTCCATATTGCCTGTGTCAGGTGCATTACAGTTAAACACCTCGGGGGCCAGAAGTGAACGGCCCATGATTTCACATAAAGGTGCATATTCTAAGTTGGTTAAACCTGCCCCATATTCACTATCTGGTAAAAATAAATTCCACAAACCTGCCTGTTGCGCCTTCTGCTTCAGCTCCTCCATAATCGGTGGAATCGCTCCCCAACGATCCTCCATTGCCTCAACCTGTGCAGCATAAACGGCCTCATTTGGATAAATGTATTGCGCCATAAAATTCGTCAGCTTGTCCTGTAACTTCTCAACTTTTTCACTATAGGAAAAATTCATTAGAAGATACCCCCTTTGCTTGAACTTCGCAAAATGAATGAATGTTCATTTTCATTCTTACAATAAATGTTACCGCTATTTTTGTAGTAAAGCAATGTTCTATTTTTGAATTTTCTAATAAAAGAGAAAATTCATTACTATGGACTTACATCATTTATTTTCAAAAAACTGTACTATATCCTTCAGTAATTGTCGGATGGCTAATGGTAAATGACGGTTTTTTAAGTACACTAGATAGACATTGCGACTTAAATTCAGACCCTCTATTTCTTTTTTTACAATCGTTTTAGCAGTCGGTCCTTGCAAGTAATTTTCAGGTAATATGGTCACTCCTAAATGTTCTCGTACAAGCGATACAGCGGTTTCAAAACGCTCAATTTCAAATTGAATATTGATGTTTTTACCAGCCTGTTCAAATGACGTTAAGATATCTCGTCTTGTTTGAAAGCCCTCGGTACTAATAATAAATGGTTCTTCACAAATATCTGAGATGGTTAAAGTATCCTTTTGGGCTAACGGATGATGTAAAGGTAATACTGCGACCAACCGTTCTTCATATAAAGTTTGAACTTCCAACTCTGGATCATCCATTAGCTGATTGGTGATGATTAAATGAGTTTTATAGCTTTTCAAGGATTTTTTCACCCGCTTACTACCTAAAATATCGACTAAATGAATTTTCATGTGAGGATAGTCTTTTTTATAGTTGGCGATTACCTTTGGCAGCCAATGCTTAATAGATTCCATGACACCAATGGTGATGTCTCTCGTGCCATGAACAATCACTTCATCCATTTCGATTTTTAGCACTTCCATATTTTTTACAATAACTTTTGCTCGTTCAAAAAGTAACTCTCCAGCTTCTGTTAATTGCAGATTTCTAGTATTTCTCTCTAATAAAGGGGAGCCAATCTCTTGTTCTAATTTTTTGATCGCATTACTTAAGGAAGGCTGCGAAATATGCAGTCTTTCTGCGGCTTTTGAGAAATTCATCTGTTCTGAAACAGCGATAAAATAGTGTAATTGTTTAATGTCCACCTATAGATACCTCCCAGATTTATAGTTAAAAGCTATAGATTAATATTAATTATATATTAGTAATTATAATTATGTGAATATATAATGAATTACAACAATACTTTTTCTACAATAATATTCACAATGGGGTTGATAAGTTTATGTACACAATGACAGATCAAAAACAATGGAAAGGCCGAATAGATTCAACGACAAATACAAGCAGCTTTCGTTTACATCAACAAGTAAAAAGAGTTGCGATTAATGATGTAAGCGCTTCAGATAAGAAAAATGCTGCTCTCGTTGGCTTTATCTGCGATGAAGGGGTACGTCGAAACCAAGGCCGTGTAGGGGCAGCAAATGGTCCAAACGCCCTACGAGAAGGCTTAGCCAGTTTACCGTGGACATTTGAAGACGATCAGCAAATTATGGATGTTGGCAATATCGTTTGTCTAAATCATGCTTTAGAGGAAGCCCAACGTGAGCTTGGTGAAGTCGTAGCAACAGTACTACAAAAAAACTTATCATGTGTGGTGCTAGGTGGCGGGCATGAAACGCTGTATGGCCATTATTTAGGCGTTCGTTCTGCTCTACCAAAGGAAGCTAAAATCGGCATCATCAATATCGATGCTCACTTTGATTTACGACCATATGATGAACAACCTTCGTCAGGTACGATGTTCCGTCAAATTTTAGAGCAGGATCCACACGCTGACTATTTTGTTGTTGGTATTCAACGCTACGGCAATACAAGAGAACTTTTCGAAAAAGCTGATGAATTAAACGTGGAGTATGTTTATGAGGATCAAATGACGGTAGCCTACCAACAACAATTAACGGATGCATTACAACATTTTATGGATAAGCATGATTATATTCTTTTAACATTATGTATGGATGTATTGAATGCAGCATTTGCTCCAGGTGTAAGTGCTCCATCACCGTTTGGGCTTGACCCATCGACTGTGCGCTCCATTTTGCAACAAGTCACTTCACACCCTCACACCCATTCATTTGATATTTGTGAGGTCAATCCGTTATTAGATGAAAACGGACGTACAGTGAAATTAGGTGCCTATTTTGTATATGAGGCACTGAACAACTTACTTAGGGGGCAAGGTTCATGATCGAAATTAATCAAATTACAACGGTATTCCTAGCTGTTGCACTCTTTGCATTAGGTAGCTTTCTTATCAATAAAATAGGCTTTTTAAAGCGTTTCTGTATCCCAGCACCAGTGGTTGGTGGTTTATTGTTCGCTGCTCTTGCTACCATCTTAAAAACAACGGGTATTTTAGAAATATCACTTGATACTTCTTTACAAAGCTTATTTATGATTACTTTCTTTACGACAATTGGCTTAGGTGCAAGCTTTAAACTTGTAAAGCTCGGTGGTAAATTACTGATTATCTACTGGCTAGCATGTGGCTTCCTAGCGTTAATGCAAAATGTCATTGGGGTATCTCTGGCCTCACTTATGGGGATCCATCCTTTAATCGGTATGATGGCGGGTGCCGTTTCTATGGAGGGTGGTCATGGCGCTGCAGCTGCATTTGGCCAAACCTTAGAAGATTTAGGGATTTCTTCAGCTATGACAATTGGTGCTGCTGCCGCAACATGTGGTCTAGTTGCTGGTGGCTTAATTGGTGGTCCAATTGTCAAATATTTAGTAGGTAAATATAATTTAACACCAGATGAACAAGAATCGGAAGAAGTCCAATATGAAAATAAACATGAGCAAATTACATCGGATTCGTTCTTTACACAAGTCTTATTAATTACTTTCTGTATGGCGGTTGGTACGTACGTCGGCACACTATTCTCAGAAGCAACAGGTTTCGTTCTACCTGGCTATGTAGGAGCAATGTTTGTGGCTGTATTAGTGCGCAATATTATGGATAAATTCAAACCTGAAGCCATTAATATGAAAAGCATCTCATTAATTGGAGATGTCACATTAGGTGTATTCCTTTCCATGGCTCTCATGAGTATTAAATTATGGGAAATTGCTGATTTGGCACTACCATTATTCATCATTGTTTTTGCGCAAGTATTCTTTATTGTTGTATTTAGTATTTTTGTGTTATTTAAATTACTTGGCAAAAACTACGATGCTGCTGTTATGGTAGCAGGTTTTGCAGGACATGGTCTAGGCGCAACACCAAATGCCATGGCCAATATGTCAGCCGTTGTGCAACGCTTCGGTCCTTCTAAAAAAGCCTTTCTTGTCGTACCGATTGTCGGCGCATTTTTAATTGACGTATTTGGGATTCCTATTATTATTACGACTATCAATTTATTTAAATAAAAAAGAGCTTTGCATTCGTTCTGAGTAGACGATTGCAAAGCTTTTCTATTATTGTAATATCTCACTTACTGTAACAAATTCATAGCCTTGTTTTTGTAAATAAAGAATAACATTTTCTAAACCATTGGCTGTCGTTTGATGGATATCGTGCATTAGAATAATACTCCCATCTTTTACAGAGGCTTTGACATACGCTAAAATTTTATCTGGATTGTGATGTTTCCAATCCAGTGTATCAATCGACCACAAAATCGAGGGGATTGTCATGACAGAACGTACTTGGTCATTGGTCGCCCCATAGGGTGGGCGGAAAACAGTTGGATACTGCCCGATGGCTGCATAAATAGCATTACTTGTGCCATTGACTTCTTGTTTAACGCCTGCTATTGATAAGGTCGTTAATTTTTTATGGCTCAAGGTATGGTTTCCGATTTCATGCCCTGCTTCATAGACTTGTTTAACGATTGCAGCATTTCTTGACACATTTTTACCTACCATAAAGAATGTAGCCTTGGCATCGTATTTCTTTAACGTTGCCAAAATTTGTGGTGTCACCTTAGCATCTGGCCCATCATCAAATGTTAAGGCTACCCGTTTTTTTGCGCCTTTCGCTACTGGCACACCTTTATTATAAACTTTATTATCTATTAACTGAATATCGGCTAGCTCAGAAGCTTTGACATACCCTTTTTGGTCGCCTGCTTCTACATAAGCCCAACCAGCAAGTGTTATGTAATACTGGACATTTGTTTTATTGGGAAGTGTACCAAGAACTTCTCCGTCTGGACTAGCTGTTAAACGTAATTCAGCACCAGCAACAGCATTAATTTTTTTCTTCGTTGGAGCTGGTTTTTTTAATGCGTTTGTCGCTACATATCCTATCTCCTCGCCATATTGAACGAAAGACCAACCACCAGGTGCTGTGCCATATACATAAATTATTCGTCCTTCATAGAGCTGTCCTACATGCTGGGCATGTTGACTTGGGGCTGTAAATAATGTTGTACCGCCCTTTTGAATCACTAGGTATCCCTCAGACTTCAACTTAACTAAAGCATCAGATGTGACATAGCCCTCCTGCTCTGGCGTTTGAATATGTGTCCAACCTTTACTTACTTTTGTTACTGAAACAAAGCTACCTTTCGAAAGTTCCCCGATCTCCGCACTATTCGTAGAAGCTTCTTCAAAAATAACCGTATCTTTGACTACCTTGTGAATCACCACTGACCCTTCAGCATTTACTGAAAGTTGCCCTGCCAAGATGCACATCATAAACGTCAAAACGATGGCAAAGGGTAAAAATTTTTTCATTGTTCTACACCGCCCTTAGATGTCTTCCATGTCTGTTTGCTAAAAAATTGCTAAGATTTAACTTTTATTATAGAGTAAACAACCCTGCCATAAAATAGTAATAATCAACTAGATTCCCTTTTACGATGCTGCTAAAATTCATATTTTAGTAAATACTTATACATTCCTCCTTCCCTTTTTACTGAGAAACTATGCATAGGTTATGATAATTAAATGATGGTGGCTTATTTTGTAGATTTTTTGTTAGCTCCTTTTTCTCATGCTGCTAAATGGCCTACGGACTTAGGTGAGTGACCTTCTCCTTACTGGGAGAGGGCTCTCACCTCTTTGAGCAGGTTCGCCACCTTTTGGAGATGGCTCCCCTCTCTTTTTGAACTGCTCCCTCACTTTTAGCAGCAGCTCTCCCCGTATTTGATGGTTCCTATAAAAAGCTGGTTATCCACCACCGAACCTCAGCTATATAATTCCCCTTTCTATTAAGACGTTAGGAACCATGAAAAAGTTGAGGTTTTTTCATTATTTTTCCTGCTATAAAGCTTCGAAGGCCGTTAGGGCATCTTCAATATGTGGGGGTGGGTTCCATATATAGCTAGGAGCATTGGTTGTAATGAATAAAAAAGATTTCCCTTCTTTCTCGATTATGGTCGCCAGACACAGTCCTGCTTCTGGGGTATAGCCTGTTTTTCCACCTATTATCGGACTGTCTAGACCCGGTAATTTTGTAAATAATGAGTTTGTGATGATTAATTGATTGGGAACATAGGTTGTGTAGTTTTTTGAGGTAAATATTTGATAAAAGGTAGTATTTTCCAATGCATATCGCAGAAGCTTGCTGATATCCCGCACGGTGGATACATGTGCCTCATCATGTAGGCCACTGGTATTAACAAAATGTGTGTCATGCATGCCTAATTCTTGCGCCTTGTTATTCATCAACGTGACAAATTTGTCCTCACTGCCAGCGACAGCATCTGCAAGTGTTCCTGTTGCATCGGCACCTGAGGCAAGGAGTGTACCATACAATAAATCCTCCATCGTGACAAAATCTCCTGCTTGAAAGCCTGCCATCGAAGCATTTTGTGCCGTATAGTTCGCAATCGTTTGGGGCTCTACAATGGTTTGTGTTTGTAAATTATCTGTCATCTCTATGGCAACGATGGCTGTCATGATCTTTGTTAAAGATGCAGGATAAATAATAGCATCCGCATTTTTTTCGTATAATACATCGCCCTGTTCATTGAGTAACAAAGCATTTTGACTATGTAATGATGGCAGTTCTAGATGCGTGAATTCATATGTTTTGCTTGTATAATAAAATAAGAAAACCATGATACAAATACAGCCTACTAACATCCACTTTTTCATAAAAAACGCCTCCTACACATTATAAGAGGCGGCATTTCTGAATATTCCTTGAGAAAAATGGGATGCGCTTAAATATTTTCACAGGTAAAAATCATCATCGAAATTTGAACTAATTCTTGTAATCTCTTTATTTTTTAATTTGAACATTACATCTTGAGAAACCTCTAACTTGAGCGTCTCTTCTTTGCTTAGACTTGCATAGACGCCGCGTAAAATACGACCAGTTAAGCCATGCGAGACAATAATCACTTTTGAAAGTGGTTGAATCGTTTCAAGCAAAGCAGTTAATCTGCTTACAACAGCTTCATAGGTTTCCCCATCTGGTGCACGAAAATACCAATTGAAGGCATCTGTGTTCGTTAACAAGGCAGGCCATTGTTGCTGTATTTCCGCCATGGTTAATCCAGCCCATTGTCCCACAGCAACCTCTGTTAAACGTGGATCCTGCCTCACCTTGTTGCTGTCATAGCCCAGTGTTTCACAAAGTATGGCTGTGCTTTGCATGGCTCTTCCCATTGGACTTGATAGGATGGTCCATTCATCTGCATCGCCAATGAGTGATTTCAGCATGCGTGCATTTTGCTGAACCTGCTCCCGACCACGCTCAGTGAGTGGTGAATCAAGCTGTCCTTGATATCTCCCTTGTGTATTATAATTTGTCTCACCATGGCGAAGTAAGTAGATCATTTGCTCCATTTTATATCCCCCATTCTGCTCCCCTTATTAAAGTAAAATTGCTGTTAAACTAACACCAGCACATAAACAAAGCTAAGAAACAAGCATAAAGGACTATACCATTTTGAATCATTTTGAGCAAATGTGGAATGCTTAATCGTTTTAAAAATACCAACATACTTAAAATCACCAATTGCTCGTAGCAAAAATACTAGCGCACAAACGATACTTCCTACTTTTGAAAAAATAGAGGCTTGAAAAAATGGCATGAAGCCTCCTTGAACAAGGATGATACCACTTGCTAGCATCAACAGCATTGCAACAAAGAGCGTTCCCCATTTTCTAGGCGTAAAAACGGCTTGTTGGCTGCCTTCTTTCATAGGAATAACAGCTTCTGTACCCCATCGACCACCAAAGGCCCAATAAATATGTAGGATACTAATGAGCCCTAATAGTCCCACTGCGACAATTGATAAAATAAACATGTTCTACCTCCTCTTCATTTACATACGCTACCGTATGTTCTGGCGTTAAATATAGTCCCTCAAAGCCCATGTTAGCTCTGAGAGACCTTCTTACTGTATTAACAGCTTAATCATTTTTTCGAGATCGAAATGAGGATTGGCTTCAAATCGTGTCATCCAGCCTATATAGGTTAAATAAGCTAATCTTGCACGATCAGTGGATTCGTCTATGCTGATACCACTTTTTTGATAGAGTGTCGCCACACAGGCTATTCGCTGCTCCTCTATTTGAACGATACGCTTTGCGACATCTGAATCATATTTGGCCCAAGCATAAATGCCTATCTCCATCTTTTTATTTTTGTGAAAACTTATCCGTAAAAGCTGCTCTAGAGTAGCATCAACTTGCTCCATATTTTGAATAATGGCCTTTGTTGCGTAGTTTTCCCAATAGTCTAGCATGGCATCTAATAGTTGTTGACGATCAGGAAAATAATGATAAAAGCTACCTTTACTAATGTTTAATGATCGAGCAAGTGCTTCAATACGTACTTTATGAATCCCCGCTTCTGCTAATTGCTCTAGACCCGCTCTAATCCAATCCTCTTTCGTTACTTGCATAATTGCCCTCCAAAAAATACGTTAGCGTATGTTTTGTCTTATATTACCACTTTATACATCACTCATCAACTTTTATCGTTTTTATGGCGTACATTAATATGATTATTCACTGTAACATGAACTGTTACTAGTCGTGGTAAAATACATGCACACACTAAAATAAACACTAATAGCTTTTTCATGAATTTACTCCTTGTCTTAAAAAGTATTGTCAAACAACTTTTCTGCAATGCCCTGTAAAATATCCTGCTCCTCAAATGTCATGAGTTCTTCTCTCGAGATTGTTGCCTGTTGAATCAATCGGTTTGATTGGATCGTCACTAGTTTCTCAAACAAGTTTCGAATATAACGACCATTCGAGAAATTAGGGATGGTTTCAATTGGCATATGACGTAGCTGTGTTTTCATATGTTGGGCAAATGCTTCGCCAAATTGATAATCGTTCGTTTGACAAAGCATCGTAAAAATATCATAGAGTTCATCCGTGCTAAAATTATCAAATTGTACAAAATGATTAAAGCGAGATTTAAAGCCTGGATTAGATTGTAAAAAATCTTCTATTAGCTCTGTATAGCCCGCAACAATAATTACCAAGTCATCACGTAGATCCTCCATTGCCTTTAATAAACTATCAATAGCTTCCTTCCCAAATGCATCCTGTTTATCATTTATTAATGAATAGGCTTCATCAATAAAAAGTACCCCGCCCTTTGCTTTGTTAACGACTTCCTGAACCTTTAACGCTGTTTGTCCAACATAGCCAGCGACTAAACCTGCACGATCTGTTTCCACAAAATGCCCACTTGAAAGGACGCCAAGATGCTTGTAGATTTGGCCAATAATGCGTGCCACTGTTGTTTTACCTGTGCCTGGATTGCCCGAGAAGACAAGGTGATACGTAATAGGAAAGCTTGTTAAACCATGATCCACACGCAGACTTTGAATTTTAATAAAGTTTATTAAATTATGTAATTCCTTCTTTGCATTCGGAAGACCTACAAGACTATCTAATTGTTTTTGTAGCTTGGCAATCTCTTGCTCGACTTCAGGTGTAATGCGTAACCGCTCATCGTTAATAAATTCACCACTATAGATAATTTTGCCTTCTTCATTATAATAATCGCCTCGTCCATGTTTTTTGCCTTGAACAAGGTCACCAATATAGGAAGCTTGCCCATTGGCATAATAGAGCGTTCCTTGCCCTGTCATCATATCCTCTTTAAATTGCCCTTCCGCTTCTAAAATTCCATCCCTAGAATATACTTTGCCTTTACCATGCTTTAGGTCCTCAAAGAAATGACCTTCATAGTGGAGATTAGTTACACCACGTGCAAGCTCCTCAGCTGTTGGTGATTCCGTAGGGTAATATAGCTTCCCAGCCCCTTGCATATGATGCCAAATAAAATCACCCTCATATTGTAAAAATCCATTTGGAAAGTATTGCTTGCCTTTTCCCTTTTTCATGCCATGGACAAAGTAACCCTCATACTGCGGTTGATTTAAATGTGGATACTGTGCTCGTAGTGTTTGATAAGGGCGAATTACTTCTTCTTCATAATATAAAACACCATAGCCATCCATTAAGTCATTGCGAAAATGACCTTCATAATGGATATGACCATCCTTATATAAAATGCCATGACCCTGTTTTTTATTTTGTATGAATTCACCCTGATAAATGAGTTGTCCTTTCAAATACATAATGCCATTGCCTTGCTTCATATGATTGACGAATTCACCCTCGAATAATAATTCCCCCTCTTGATCAAATAGCGAGCCTTTGCCGTCATAAATATCGTGACCGAAATCATTCTTCTTGACGCCACCTCGATACATGATGATTCCACTTGGGTAAAATAGTTCTTTTTCTTCATGATTATGTGTCATTTAATTGCCTTCCTTCATCATTTCAGTATATGCTCAATTATAGCGTGGAAAAGAATACATATGTGTGAATTTTTAGAATTTAAGGAGACAAGCATGAAAAAAAGATACAAACTACTTCTAGGCATTTTACTACCACTACTTATTCTGTATATCTCGACAATGCTGTTAACACGAGACACTGATTTTACAACAGAGGTAACAGAACGTCTCGAAATGGAGGAAATTCATGAGATTGAAATTATTCGTTCCTCAGATGAAAAAACAGTAACGATTACTGACGCAGCAGAAATCAATCAAATGATGCAGCCATTCAAGGACCTACCTTTAAAAAAGGTGTGGTTTTCGAATTCTGATTCTCATGAAGCATACTGGCTAACACTCTCAATTAATGACAACAGAGAAATTGGCTTGCGTTTAGATGATGACCAGCATTTATTCGTGTATTTATATGAGGAAAATTACATGAAAGATTATAAGCTCACTAAGGATATCGATACGACATTTATCAAACAATTGTTTCAGTAAACGTAAAAACCCGTGCATGTACGCACGGGTTTTTATATGTAACGATAATTTTGCTGCATAGCTTGTAAGGTCTCAATGATCTCTTCTCTCAGTTCAATTGGCTCTAATACCTCCATATCGGCTCCTTGACTTAACAACCACTCTTTCACGCCATATTCTAACACTTCTGCCTCAAAAACATATTCATGATTGTTTTGTGAAACTAGGTGGGCTGTTGGGAACCGACTGTAGACTATTTGAGGAGAACGGCCTTTATAGAGAAGACGGATATGAGTAAGGTCATTAGCGTCCTCTACTTGTAATGGATGGACAGATGGAAATTCAAAAAGGTTAGTCATTTCACGAAAATGCTGAATACGATCCATTCTGTAAACAGTTGGGGTTTCTTGATTATCTCCTATTAAATAAAAATAATGTGTTGAAAAGATAACAGCGAGCGGCTTTAAAATTTTTGCAGTTGGAATCGCTTCACCCTCCTGTAAATAATCAATTGTAATGACCTTTCTCTTTTGAATAGCTGTTGAAATTCCCCATATCAAGGACAATAATGACTTGTTTTGATGGATATCTTCATATACAATTTTTTCATTTAATAACAGTTGATCGTCTGCTACACGTGAGAGAAGTTGATTAACGATCTCACCGATATCCGATTTTACGAGAGCTTTTGAGGCAATCAGTATTTTAACGATGACTAGTACCTGTTCTTTAGATAAACGATTGTTTTTTGTATGCATTAATTTATACACTTTTTCTGTACGTACATATTGTAAATGGTAATCTAGCTTAGCCTTTTCCAGATACGTACGAATTTCATCGATATCCCGTTGTATGGTTTTTTCACCAACCTGATGTGTCAATGCTTCTTGCTTCTTGTTGATTCCTTGGCCATCCATCAATCGATCAAACATCGATAGTACGCGATAGCCTTTGCCTTGTTGTGAATCTACCATATATCCCACTCTTTCTTCTATCATGCCCAGCTTGCAGTATATTGGCCATAAATAGCCCTTCTACTGATTGCGTCCAGATTTTTTGCGAGTTGCTCAAAAAGCTCCTCTTCAAAATCTGTGACCTCCGCTTGGGCTTTTATCTTGATTCAGTTGGTGTTTTGACACCTACTCCATTTGTGCATTCATCTCATTATCTATAAACTGAATCAAGATAAAACTTCTACTTTATTGGTATAATTTGTACTATACGCATCCTATAATAAATCACCATTCAAGCAGCACAACAGACTGTATTTTTGACATAATTAACTAAAAATTTACAGCATTTTAGATGAATGTGTCACTTTTTAACCATTGAAAAGGACTTCCATTGAATGAAAGTCCTTGTACTCTTTTATTTGAATTTTACAGCTGTTCCATATACCAATACTTCGGATGTACCATCCATGACAGATGAAGTAGCATAACGAACGCCTACAACTGCATCTGCACCTAATTGTTTGGCTTCCTCTACCATTGCCTCTGTGGCAATTTCACGAGAGCGCACAAGCATCTCCGCATACTCCTTCATTTCTCCACCTACAATATTGCGAAGACCTGCTATCATGTCACGACCAATATTTCTAGATTGAACAGAATTCCCTTTCACTAGCCCTAATGTTTCCATGATATCTTTTCCTGCCACCATGTCTGATGTAGCTAATAGCATCATGATGCCTCCCCGTTCTGTAGTTTTTGTATGGCTTTCACAGCCTCTTCAATAGAAGATGTAATCACGCCATTGCGTTTAATTAACCCCACAACAAATAAATTACGATAAACAAACTGATTCTCTAGCCCATCTCGGATCAGTGCCTCTATTTTTTGCATATTGTCCCGCCCTTGCTGACGAACATCTGTTAGCACCCCAATAATGGGACGATTCAGCATCGAAAACGCACCTATCTCTGCGGCAACGCCTGAATCAATTTCCACCCCATCTAATACAGCTATCAGAACATCGCTATCCTGTAGCATCTCTAAATCTGCTTGGGCAATTGCTAAGCTATCTGCATAGGCAGATTTATCATTGATGGCCTCATTCTCCTGAGGTACGTATAATGCGATGCCTGGTACCGCCTCGCGAATAGCTGCTGCTAATTGTTCATTTACAAAACGATCGCCTAACGAAAATAACCCATTTGCTAAATATGCTTTCATGTATAAAACTCCTTAATCAATTGTTTTTTCAAATATAATTTTATGTCTGCCTTTTTCATCAATAAATGTTGATAATATATCGAAACCATGCTTGAGGTTGGTAATGAGCATGGCTTTGAATGTATTTCTTCCGTATGTACGAACTTTGTGAAAGCCTAAAGTCTTGATATATTCATGCTGTTGTTTCATTAATTGACTTGCAATTCCCTGACCTCGATGTGCTGCATGAACGCCACCCAACCAACTATAAAATATATCATCTGGATGTGGGTAGCCTAGTTTAAAGCCGATCAATGTGTCAGCTTCCACTGCCAATATGCAAAGAAGGCCTTCTTTCTTTTCTAGCTTTTCGAGTGGCAAATTAGCTCCATCAAAAACGTGAGCGTGGATTTCCTGTAATTGTTCAAGCCAAGCATAGGGTATGCCTTCAATCGTCACAATATGCATATTCATCACCTCTGTCTGTCATTATAGCAGTTCTATAGCCTGAAGAAAAAGGTAGGCATCTGCTCCAAAAGCAATTATTATCACTGCATAAAAGTAACTATTTTCCATCTAAGCTATTTTCGACACCCACCAAATTCAGTATACTTGACCAAAATACAAAACAATAGCTAGGAGGAAATCCGATTGACACCATTTACTAGTTGGTTAACGAATTCATTGCGCCCCTATTTCGGCCTACATACTTTAGAAGCACATTGGGAAACGATTCCGATTCGAGAGGATTATTTTATTTGCCTTGAAGGTGATCTCATTAAAAAAAGAATTTTCGTGAACGAGCATAGCTACCAAGAAGCGGATGTCGACATTTTAACACGTAATCGTGAAGTCATTGTCCCTCAAACCGCGCGTGGAAAAGAGAAGAAATTGAATTATACCAATATCTCCGCTGTGAAAGCTGCAGGCGTTGTTTTTTCTGCTGGTCTAGGTAATGAAAACCATCCATCTAGCTATATCACAGCTCGTAACACTAAAACATATTACCAGCTACCATTAACAGGCTTTGAGCATTTAACGACTAAGTCGGCTCTCTTGAATTGGTTAGAGCAATTTCCCTCCCAGCTTCCTGCTGATTACTCAGACAAGCTAGAAAAGCTAACCAAGATGAAAAGTCTACGCTATAAGACTGTGCCAGGTGATATTTTTCGTGTAGAAATCGATTTATTTGTAGATGGCTATGTGCTTGTCATTGGCGATTTACGTCAAATGCAAAAGGATCATCTTTTTGGAGAAGATAGTATTTGGCATAATGTAATGACAATGCCATTGTTTGTACGGCCCTATTTGTTGACAACGACAGAGCGCCTGCCTTCTCTTGAGGAAATCATATCTGCTCCATTGGCCCCTCAAACCCATATTGTGATGGATGACCATTTTATGCGAGGATGCTATGAAAAGATAGGCCATAAAATGTTAACAGAATCCGATATTGTATTTCCAATGGGCTATGGCGTGACACTAAACTATGGGAAAGAGCCTCGATATCGTCTATCCTGGGGGACAGGAACAATTAGTAAACCTGCACCTTCCACCTCCTATCAAACAGCTAGCCGTTTTACCAATCATGGTGTCTATGCAGGCGTTGCCAGTGATTGGTTGAAGCAAGAGGAAGGAATTGTAACAGAGTCGCTAGATCATCCACACTTCCGCGAAGATCGTCAGCGGGCACTCGCTGAATTTAGTTTTCCAGATGATATCTCCTACGATGACTTTAATCGCCAAACGGGTGGATTGACCCGCACCCAATATATTCATTACCTCAATAAAACCTATCATCGTACACAAAAAAAATAGAGGGAGCTTCTAGATGCTCCCCCTCCACTTTTTCATCGATGGTTGATTTCATCCAATAATTACTTATAATATAGAGATATCATTAACCAACTTCCATCACTAGAGGTGCATTTTGTATGTATTTTGGCATTATTCCACTGATTCTTTTCATCGTTTTTCTTATTTCTTACTTCAAAGACCCAAGAAAAATGATCAACGGACTATTATTTAATCTATTTGTCTGTTCATTTCTGCTATTCTGCGTCATTCTATCTTTAGCATCTGACCATTACTTTTTAAGGCTTATTGTCATTATTCCACTGATTGCTCTTTTCATTTTAATTCCTTTTGGTATTGTGGCTTTAATGTTTGGTTTATTTTTAAATGCGAGAGTATTAATGAAGCGAGAAGGTAGACGTTTAGCCAATTCCTTAACATTACTTGTGGCGATTGGCATTTTACTTTTTATCCTATTACCGATTATCAATCCAGCGAGTTTGTTTTCAGTCCACCTCCAGCCCATTTTTGGTGGAATTTCACTCATTACGTTTTATTTTTTTATCCATTTATCCAATTTTTTATCTGCTTATTTTCTCTACCAATTCAATCGCCCTCGATTGAATCAAGATTTTATTATTGTACTAGGCAGTGGATTAATTAATGATAAGGTGCCTCCACTTTTAGCTAGTAGAATTCAAAAGGCAATTGACTTCTATCATAAGCAAGCAGCAGTGACTACTCCACCTACCATTATTTTCTCTGGTGGACAAGGTCCTGATGAAAATCTACCCGAAGCTGAAGCGATGCAACGATATGCAATAGAAAAAGGCATTCCCATTGAGCATACACTTCAGGAGAACCGCTCTGTGAATACCTATCAAAATATGTTATTTTCTAAGCAGCTCATGGATGATCGGAAACAGGGTGAGGCCTATAACAGTATTTTCACCACGAATAATTTCCATCTTTTTCGTGCGGGTATTTATGCAAGACTTGCGGGCTTAGATAGTCAGGGCATTGGCTCTAAGACAGCCTTTTATTATTGGCCAAATGCGATGATTCGTGAATATGTAGCGATTGTTGTAATGGCACGAAAACGACATATGAAAATGATTGGACCTATTGTAATCATTTCGATTGCGCTATCTCTATTCAGCTTTTTCTTTGTATAGGTTCTAGGAAATGGATTCGTACACTTTTTATAGAAAGTGTTACGAATCCTTTTTGATGCTATCATACCCAAAATTTCTTCAGCTGTTGTTCATATAATGTCTCATAGTAAAGTTTTCGAGGATAGCGTTGTTCTTGTAATACCTGATAGAGAATGGATTGACCTTCCTCATAGCGAATCCCCTCATCACAATTATCAAATAGTTTTCGTGTCAGCTGTCTTACTAGGTGAACATCTTTTGTGTTCACTCTCCAGCCAAATTGAATTAAATCCAGCTGATCGAGCGGATCTCGATAAGTATCAAGTACCACACAGACATGTGGTTGCTGCTTATTCGCAAATACTAAAACATGTCCTGTATGAATGGATTGACCAAAATAACGTTCGTAAATCTCTGCTATCGGTACGTGGATTTCAAGCACATCCATGATCGTCTGTAAAGTTGGATGTGCTATATAGTCATCACTTGTCTCATCTGGATATTCAACCAACTCCATGATGGAAGCCATCATCCAAAAATCATAGGTCATTTCCAATCACTCCATTTATTTTTATTGTGGCAAACGGTTAATCGCTTGTTCCACCGTCTGAATAAGATAGGCTAAGTTGGACTGCCATTCTGGCCAACTCTTGGACTCTTGCCATAATTCTACAATCTCTCTACTACCATGTTGATCAGGTACTTCATCTCTAATGTCCTGTAAATACCGCAATATAAATGTCAAAGAGCTTTCATCTACTACCCATTGTATTTGTTCATCCTTACTTTCTTGACCATAAATGGTTCCTGTATCCAGATATTGACTATAAAGCTCTGCCAAAGCCAGGGCACTTATATCGTAGAAAAAATCTATATCCTCCAATGTTTTACCAAAAAAGCCTTGCTGTTTCATAGCCTGTACAATATCCGATAATGTTAGCTGATTGGATTCCTTATGCTGTTCCATAAACTCCCGCAAAAACGCCACTACATCTAAACCTTCATCACTTTCCAATGCTTTGTATCCCCAAGCCCCCATCTTACTGCACCTCTCTTTCTTATTCTAGTAAAGCTCTGGTAAAAGTAAAATCTGCACGCATGACCATGACAGCTGTTCATTATAGTAGCCGCTCTTAAAATTCCTTTGCTATATCAATAATCCTCAGCTTTATAGGTAGGAGCCAAAGTAAAACTTCATCTTTTCCTGTGAATAGCCATCCTGTCCTCTCCAAGTCGCCATTGACATAAAATCAGTTCCACGTCCACGCTCCTTGCGATAATCATCCTTTGATACGAGTAGTCCCGCATAACCCCAGATTTCCATGACCACATCTCGTTCATGTTGATTGGACTTGAAAACATCTTTCCAGCGCTTTTCAAGCTGTCTAGCTGCATCTGTGTCGTTACAGGATTCTATTGCTGCTACCATCTGTTGTAAGATGGCTACGTCATCCTCACTTACATTCAATGCTTCTTGTTCTTTCACTAGGCATTCTAAGTCTAGTAAACAATAGATGAGCCAATTGAGGCGAACCCCTCCCCACTTGATGCGTTCAAAATTAAGCACATTTAAATCTTCATTGACATACGTATCATTGGACATGATTTTCTGCTCATTACAGTAGCCACAGCCACTATAGGAGACCAATGCCACAGGTTGTTCATCATACGTATGCATTGGTAAATCATGCGTAAGAGCCCAGCTCGATAAGGCACTGCGTAAATGTACTTTGCGCGTCGATAAGCTATGCAAAAATGCCTTTACCACAAGCTCCTTTGTTAAGAATTTCTCATGAAGCTGTCGCAATCTTTGTACACATTCATCATGGGAAATCGTTAATCGATCAAACATCAAGCCCTTACTTTTAGCATATTGAAAATCTTCTTCTGTATAGGTATAACCACCTGAACGCCATCCACCAGATTGCCAATAGGTTTGCATTAATATTTTCCTTGCTTTTTGGTCCATTATTCTCTCCTCGCTAGCTAGCACTTTAATTTTTCTTGTAAGGTTAGTGCCATCTCTTTCCATGGTCGCTTCCAATCGGAACTCGCTATCTCTTCCTCTGTTAGTGCTAGCCAATATTCTCCTTCCATTAGCTCAAACATGTCTATCATGGTAATAGGGGCACAAACTGGATTAGCTAATGCTGCGAGCATAGGCTCGGGGCCATCATCCCAGTTATAGCTATTGACAATGGCATGTAAAATAACAGCTGATGATACCTTGCTTATGCGCTGGCACATTGTATTGAGAGAATCCTCATATAAAATGGCACCAGCTTGCTGTTGTTCTTCTGCATTCAAAGTTAGACGGATTGCACCTGGTGTATCTACCAATAAATCAGCGATTCTTGCATGCTCCCTTGCCGCAAACCAAGCTGTAGCGGTAATCCCCTCTGGCTCAGATAAATTTACACCTTTTGCAAGTAGTAAAGAAATCACTTCTTTCTGCTTAAACTTTACCGCTTTTTTCAGTGCTGTATCACCAAGCTTATCTCGTGCCTCCAAGTCTATATGCTGTGCCAAAAGAAGCTTGACTCCTTCATGTGGCATTCGATTTGTTATAAAAAGCATTAATGGTGTTCTCCCACGTGCATCTCGCTCATTTACATCTAATTTACTAATGGCCTCCCGAACGACCTCTAAATCCTTGGATTTACTCACTTCCGTCCATTCCATTCGTCTACCCCCTTCAGGAATCCATCCATTGCAGTAATTTCTCAAGTTCATCCCTTATTGGTGCTGATTCTTGCTTTAGTCGCTGAGCAAGCTTCTTGGAACTACCGAATATTCGATATAAAACAAATGGACGCTGATAATCTGCTTTCTTTTCAAGTTCTTGTCCGAGTGCCACGAGCAAATCTAAATCCATGATGTCAATGTTCTTTATTGGCTTAGCTGATTCACTTGCACCAAGTAAAATAGCTACAAACACAGGCATCATCTCTACTGATAAGCCATGAGCTTCAAGAAAGGCTTCCGCATAAGCATCTTGCACGGATTGATGCTCTGTATCAACGAGTAACATATATCGTTGAACAAGTGGAAAATAATCCTTGCTATAAAGCCCTAATCCAAAAACCGCATAGGTGCTGGGCATAGCTGATTTTTCACTCGGCTCAACATCCTGATACCAAGCAAATTCCTCCATAGCAAGCTGGGCATAGTCCGCTAATAAAGGGAAAAGATTTGGATATTGTAGGCAATTGGCGAAAAATTGATGAAGCTTTGATTTAGCTAACTTTTTAATAGGAAGATAATTTTTCGCTTTACTCTTTAAAGTCAGCTTATAGCCCTTTGGAAAACCTTCTTGTAGCAGTTGAATGATATAGTAAAGGGCTTCACGATAAGCGTTTTCCTCTTCTACCATCACTCGTATATCAATCGTTTGTAAAATATCATTTGCCTGTCCTTCGAATACATCCCGCTTTCTTATACTTTCAAAACGACCGCTTCCTTTTTCCAAATAATTAGCTGCCTGCAGCGAGCCAAGCTGCTTCGCAAGTTCCAAGTATTCTAATCGAGTGGCTGGCTCTTTTTGACCAATCTTCAACGCGACATAAAGAAAGAAATCTAGTTTTTCCTGCTCTAGTTGTTGTACCGAGTCCTCTGTTTTCAATACCCACTCTTTCCTATAATCGCCTGCTTGTTCAAAATAGTGCGTTAAAAAATGCTCCTCTGCCCACTGCTTAAAGGCCATTGTATAATAATAAATCCATTTGTCTAAACGTTCTTTATTCGCCCGATGCTTTTCTTGAAGCCGATGAATAAGTGGTTCGACTTCCTCAGCTGTTTGATGGAAAAAATGTGGATTGACCAAATGCTTCGCAAGGAAAAATTCATCATTGTCACTTGGTCTTACTGGTAGCTCTGCCATCACCTTTGTTTCTATAAAGCTTGCCAGCACTTGTTTCGTTGACGCTAGTTTACGATTATTCAACAGCTCCTTTTGATAATGAAGCACCGTTTTATCATGTTCAAATTCCAGCACAACCTCAAAGCGGTAATCAAAAAATCGGGGACCGTATTGCTCAGATTGAAATACTTCCTCTGTTTTAGTACATAAAGCACTAAAAAGCTCTTCAATATGCTGGACATCTGTAAATTCTTGTATGTATGAACCCGCTTCCACCTTATAGGAGCTATCACTCCAACTAAATGGCTCATAAACATCTATAAAGATTGTGCCATTAGGACTTTTTCCTTTTTTCCAGGCAACTTTCAAATATTGAAGGATGCCTGCTTGTAACCTACTTTGCTCTTTCAGCCCTGTTATTCGTTTACTCTCTTCTTGATAAACAGCCGTGATTTGCTCCCACACAGCCGCTAGAAAATGCTCTACACACTGCTTCACTGTACATCCTCCCTTTCTATTGTTAGAGAAAAATCTCCCGCTAAAGCCTTAGCGAGAGATCCATCTTATCCGATTGTTTTCACAACCGCTCCTTCTTGATTTTTAATATGTGTCTTCAAAATTTGAAAACTTACACCAGCTAAAGAAGAAATAGTGAATTGACTTTCTTGCGGTATCAGCCTCTGACTTAATTCTCCTACCGCTGCCTTGTTCAATGTGATCGTAATCTCTTGACCATTCTCTGAATAACCTACCTGAGGGCCTGCTTTAAATATTATCGTTATTTGTTGACCGACTAAGGTAAGATCTTTATCTTTCAGAATACGTCCACGTAATAATTTACTAATGACAGCTGCTTGCTTTGCTCCAAGTTGAACAACATTAGACGGTTTGTTAAACCAGCTCTTTTTTTCTACTTCCCAAGCAAGTTGATCTACGAAAAGAAACCCCGTATTAGAGCCATCTTCCTCCATTCCTCGCACAACTGCCTCGGTAACTTCAGGATTTTGTAGGAGAGAAGTTCTTGTTAAATCCGTAGTATAGCTTGGTATTTGCTTCATGCCAGCCTGTAGTACACCAAGTGTATTCCATGTCTGCATCGCTTCTAACTCATCCTCTGAAATACCGACCATTTGGATAAACTCCATCTTGCCATTTGGTGTATCGATTTCAGCAAGCTCTGGATCATGTGTAAAGGCTAGTGCCGTTAATTGTGTGTCGGCATCGAGGCAAATCGGACCATTTGCATCCAAATAATCTCCCGCTCTAAAAACATTACCACTATTAAACACATATCTGCCCATATTCTGTAGTAAATTCAATGCCCAAGCAGGTGGCTCGTCCTCATCATGTTGACGTACTAGTCGAAATGTTAATTCAAATCCATATCCACTATAGTCCTTGTTTTCAAATTCCTTTTCATATAGTTCCGAGAAGCCATATGTAACAAAATGCCAATGCGGAATGGATGTTTCGCTTTTATAAACACTAATTCCATCTAAAGGATCTTGTCCTCCCAGTGAATAGGGAATCAAAGTTCCATAATGCTTTGGCTCCTGCTCACCATATACCTGTGCTAATGCCTGATCAATCGCATCCCAGCCAACTGCTGCTATTTCATCACTCATTTCCATATCCTCCTTGCTGATATCACTCGTAGAACGTACGTATCTATTATTTATGATAGCAATTTTATGGTGACTCTTTTAACAGGAATAGGACTCATTTTCCAGTTTCCAGCAACTAGGTTTATTGACATTCTATATGGGGTAAATATGACTAATATTGATGACGCCTTAGCGAAATTGCGTTCATTTTTTTCGAGCTTGCTCGAAAAGTATCGGGACACCATTGAAGCAAAAAGTACAATTTGTACATTTATCGCACCACCGATAAAGAAGGGTGTTTTTCGCTGAAAGATAAAAAGACAATCCTCTTACAAAATAGAAGATTGTCGCATGAGTGTCTATTTTACTATTTAAACGTCAGGTAGTGCATCTTAACCATATAGCATAGCTGGCTCACGAACCGTTTGTAAATAATCTGCCAATTTCCCTGCAAATACTTTCTCTAAATACGGTAATTGCGCTAGGCAATGAGGCGTCATTAATGCTGGGTTTTGATATATTTTTAGCCCTCCCACCTTTAGTAGCGTCGCTACAAACTGGGAACAAAAATAAGCACGCTCACGTCTCACTTCCTTTTGCATCACCACACCAAAAAGTCCGATAAAATTATATTTATAGCGATCTCGATTCCAGTACATATAACGGACAATTTTCATCATGTCTAAATATTGATAATGTGATATACGACAGCGATAAATAACACAATCCGCACACTCAAATAGCCCTCTTTCTGCATCCTCTCGTAAAAAGCCCCCACTTAACGGATTGTTCAATTGCCTTCGACCAAAGCTATACATTTCAAATAGCCCCTCATCAAAGGCTATGGATGCATGATTCATCTCCTTGCCCGTATACATGCCGATCGCTTTTGATAATAACGTCCCTGTTTTGGTTAATACTATGTAAATCGTATGTGCCATATCTTCACCTACTTAATATTCTCTCTCCTACTACCAATACGTTTTAAATCTTCAAATGGTTTCGTGAATTTCCTTTTTTTATAATTATACACAGCGAATCTTAAATATTTCCTAGTAGAACCTGAAGATTTTCTTAAGATTTAATAGGCTGGAAGTATTTTTAGAATTGGTTATGACGATGAAAGGATGTTGATTTTTTTACTACCTTTATTTATATGAGCTTAATTGTAGTGTTATGTGTGAAGGGGTCGTGAAAATTTTTTCTAAGGCACGGAATCTATTTGTCCTTTTTATTAAAAGACGCTACTCAATATTGAGTAGCGTTCACTGAGTAATCATGCATTTAAATCCGTTATGGCTGGGACATTAATTTCTTTTACACAGGAGACTGCTGATAGATTAATTACACATTGCACAAGAGAGACAATATCTTGTACGGGGATTCGTGTACCTTCATATAAATGAATGGCTTTTTCCGCTCCTTCTTCATAGGGTACTTCTGCTGCCAGTTCACCAGGATTAATGCATGTGACAGAAATTTTATCTTTCCTTAAATGTTCACGCAGTGCATTTGTAATGCCCCTTACGCCGAATTTAGATGTGACAAATGAAACTTGCGCATTGTTTGTGTGATCTAAGCCTGCTGTAGATCCAATTAAAATAACCTTTCCCTGCTCCGCTTGTCTTAAGTTGGGTAAAAGTGCCTGAATATATGTAATAGTAGAAGTTAGATTGATATTGATTAATTTCGAAATATCCTCTACTTCATCCTTATCAAATGTATAATCATCTTCAAAACCACGCTTTTCCCATACACCCACATTATAAATTAATACATCGAGCGGAATGCCTTGTAACACTTCTTTTAAAGTGGAAATTTGTTGTTGACTAGACAGATCAATGGATAACCAGTGACGATTTACTCCATCATTTAGCTCTAAACTATTGGGTCTCGTTCGTGCTACCATCCATACTGTATCTCCTTTGACAGGTAACCCCTTAACAAATGCATCTCCCAATCCTTGGCTAGCTCCAAAGATAATAAAATTCCTACTCATATTACCATCCTTTCTCATGACAAAATGTAATGAAAACCTGTAGCTTGTTGCCGATTAATATATTCTTAAGTGAAAGGAATTTCTGCCTTTCAACATTATCGCTACTAACTGAAAAGAATGAATAACTTTCACCTTATTTGATCTTAACGTATTTAATGCTATTAATCTCTTTTTATCACTTGAACTTGCCACTGCAAATTATTGTGAAGAGAACCTAAAGTAGTTGCAATTACACAGCCTTCTGCAAAATAAATCTAGTTAGCTCTGGGTTACTTTATATTTGTTATTCATTACCAATAGAATTTATCTGTTTAAACATGCTATCATTTTGTGGATATTGGTTAAAGCAGGTGAAAGATGAAAAGAAAGCTTATTTATACAATAATGTTCGTTTTATTCTGTTTCGTTTTTTTAATGAATCACATTTCTGTCTCTGCAAGTGGCTTTGATGATATAAAAAAACTGCCGAATCAAATGCAACAAGAAGTACAGGATCTAACAAAAAGAAATATTATTAAGGGGACAACACCGACAACTTTTTCCCCAAACACGACGATTACTCGTGGTCAAGTTGTCGTAATGATGGGACGATATATCGAACAGAACGGCATAGCGAAGGTTGATAAAAATTGGGAGGAAATGGATCGTTTTATGGATATGCCCCTTCGTGTGAAGGATCGTGAATTGCTAAAGTATTCAACTTTACTTTACGATAATGGCATCTTTAAAGGAGAAAATGGACGCCTAAATCCATATAATCACATGACACGAGAACAAATGGCACTAACGTTAAACCGACTTATGGTATTAGCCCGAAACTATTCATTGATTGACTATGCCTATGATTTGCAAAGTGATGTAGTGGATATACAGAAAGCAAATAAAGAAGCTAGACCCTATATAGAGGCACTTAATGCTTTAGGCATTTCCAATGTAGATACTTTCTATCCCAAAAACAGTGTGACACGTGTGCATTTTGCTTCTTTTTTATCAAGAACAATCAAATTAATTGAGCGCAATCACCATGTTATTCATTTTGAAAAAACAGCTGAAGAGCTAGGATTTCAAAAAATTTCAAATGTAACAACGATCAATAAATCCCATTTACAAGTGTCCTTTTCTAATTCTCTTCTTCATATTTATGCACGCTATGATGGTAACTTTGCCATCGACGAAGAAGTGGTAATTGAAGGGACTAGCCTTTTTGGTCGCCCTCACGAATCACGATTACAGTTAAGAAATCAATTTATGCAATCAAATGCTTTCTCCATTGTAAAAAAATACATTCCAGGTCAACATGGATATATCAATATGAACCTTTTCTTAATGCATAGTTTTACAGATGCGCATTACAAATTATTAGATACAGGAAAAGAATATGGTTCACAAGCAGGATATTTAGATAAACAAGGTATATCTATGTATTTCATAAACAGTGATTCTGGCATAATAGAGCATACAATCAATGGAAATGTATTATCTATGAAAAATGAAGAAATGATAAGAACACCCAAGACGGTGCATTACCGATATTATTTCGACTATCAAGGTGTGATGGTATCTGATACAGATGCCATGAATCATATCGGTGATAAGCGTTACACAGTAACAAATAATGGAGATGTTCTATTGGAAGGAAAAGTACTAAAAGATCGCACATTTTATTATTTACCTATCATTCGGCCGGTACCTTTCCATACCTATAATGATGATTTCGGTGGATTTACGTATACCGATGATGTGACATTGCAACAAATTTTAGCATTCCACAAAACGGACGGACAAAAATCAAGTATTCCCAGACAATACATGCATCCAAAGGTGCTAGTGATTGATGGGAAGAAAAATATATATGGTACAATTAATCTACGGGATGCAACGTTCGGGACTTTCGAAGAGATTAAAAATTATTAATATTCTTATAAATAAAGAAGCCATCTGGTGTTGTTTTTTCAGCATCAGATGGCTTCTTCGTTTACAGTTTATTCATTGTCCCAAATCGGATAATATGACTCGTAGATTGGGTAGCTATAATAAGGTGGTCTTACGCCAATGGTTGGTGTTAACCAGGTGTCATTCAAATAATGGATCTCAAGTGTAGACGCTTCATTTTCTAATAATCGCGTAACTTCTGGGAAAAATTCAACCTCCATTTTCAGTCCTCCTGTTTCCTTCACGGCTTGTTTGGATGTTTAACACAAAAAGCTAAGCTTTCATAGTATATGTGGAAAAGGAGGGATTGGTTATTACTAATCCGAATGACAAGGACTATCGTGAATTATTAGCACAAATCCACTTTTATCAAAAGTGGTTTGAGGACAATAAAAAGGAAGATCCATACCCGCAATATCCTGTCTATGGGAAGATTACGCAATATAAAGAAGTGCCACTTACTCAACCTGAACAAAGACAATTACGCCAACCGGGATTGGAAAGCTTAATGGTTCCTAAACCCATCATAGAAAATCCTCATTATAAAGGGAGTGGTAAATTAAAGGGAAAAGTTGCGCTTATTACTGGGGGTGATAGCGGGATGGGTGCAGCTGCTGCCATTGCCTTTGCGAAAGAAGAGGCCGATGTGGCCATTGCTTATCTAGATGAGCATGAAGATGCGCTAAGAACGAAAAAAAGAGTTGAAGAATTAGGACAAAAATGTCTGCTGCTTCCTGGAGATCTTCGCTTTAAAAAACAATGTGTAGACATTGTTTCCGAAACGATGAACACTTTTGGTCAATTGGATATTTTATGTAACCATGTTGGGATTCAATTTCAGCAAAATGAGCTGACAGACATCACGGATGAACAGTTTGATGAAACCTTTAAATTAAATGTATATGCTCACTTCTATACGACAAAAGCCGCTCTCCCTTATTTACGAGCAGGAAGCTCCATTATTGGCACTGCCTCCGTTGTGGCTTATGCTGGAGAACCTTTACTCATCGATTATTCTGCTACAAAGGCGGCTATCGTAGGCTGGACTCGTTCCCTAGCTAAAAGCGTTGCCAAAAAACAGATTCGTGTCAACGCGATAGCCCCTGGCCGTATTTGGACACCACTTATTCCTTCTAGCTTTTCCTCTGATGAAAACGCCTTACATGGAACTAATTTATTTAACCGAATGGCTCAGCCCTTTGAAGTCGCCCCTACTTTTGTCTATTTAGCATCAGATGATTCTAGGCATGTTACAGGGCAAGTCTTGCATGTAGATGGTGGCGAATCAACCAATTCATAATCGACATTATATTTAAAATATGTACTAAAAATTTTCTATTAAATGAAAATATAAATTCATCCATAGCAGACAAGGAAAAACCACCTTTTTTATCCATGATGCCTAGGATTATACCTATAATAAAAGCTTTACACCCTTATTTCAATTACTTTTCAATTTACTTACAGTGGTAATGTTTATAAGTTCTTTCACATACATTAATGTCGGGATAGCACCTTTAACATCGCCCCCAAGATGTTTTTGTACAATGCTATCCCTTTTTACATACTCTGTTTAGTTGGAGATTTCCCCAAGTTTTAATTCATTAAAAGCCGTTGCATTGTTCTTGGGAAGGTTCTCCTCATTCCAATCATCCTAATAGGACTGTGCCTTTTCCTACCCCTTTTTCTCAAACTCTGTCTGTAACAATGAGTAGATCAACATATCGCTACGCTACTTTGTCCTGTAACACTATGATATTCATATTGTCTTAAATAGCCTTCTTCTTTAAATGTGAATTTTGTTAGTAACTTCTTGGAGGCAATGTTTTCTACAGCAACAATTGCCTGTATCCTGACTAGACCTAATTGATTAAAGCCAATTGATAATACTTCCTTCATTGTCTCTGACATACTATCTAGATGCCAGTAATCCTCTGATAATTCGTAGCCTATTTCATCTCATTTGCCTACAAATTCACTAAAAAAATCGTTCCTATTACTTCAACTGTCAACTTGTCAGCAATGGCAAAACGAATAATCCAGCCCTTTTTAATTGTTAGTGTCCAGTTAGTTTTTTCCAATAACAGAGAATGCTATTTTGTGAAGGTAAGAACCTCTAGCCACGCCTTTCATATATTATAGTGAAAGGAGTGGCTATTGTGCCTTGGCAACATAAAATTCCGTATTTAATCGGTCAGCCTGTTGGTGTTTCTTTTACAAATGGTCAAGGAACTTCTGGTGTCCTCTGTGGCGTATCAGGAGGAAAACTGCTTGTTCTTGAATATTTGTATCAAAGTCAATTTGCCTTAAAGCAGTACGACCTTCATATGATTCATGATGTGAACGGCTTCCCCCCTTGTCATACGCAGCAGCCGTTATACTAAAAAAACATCCTAGAACGGATGTTTTTTTACATCGTGTTGAATACCAATACAATTAGTAGAATTTGTTTCATTATTCTTGATGCTATACAGGCTAACAACTAACTCAAGCTACTATTCCATCATAATAATAAAGTAAAGCTTTCACCTCTTTATTCCCGAATGAAGGGACAACTCATTTTTTCTCTACTCGCTAACCCCCCCTTTTGTCCAATACATACTTTAAAAGAAAGAAAGGAGGTGTGTTTCATGAGTTACTGTAATTTCAATAGTTACTGTGGCGGGGACAATGGAAGCGGCAATAGCTCTACATTCGTGCTTATTGTTGTACTATTCATCCTTCTTATTATCGTTGGTGCTAGCTTCATGTGTTAATTGATCGTCTCAGGCTTTAGCCTCTGTTCCATTACAGAAGCTAAAGCCTTTTTACCATGAATCGCTACCACAGCTATTCAAATCTCCTCCCTTTTCGTTTTTTTCTAGCTCATTTATTTTTACTCACAATTAAAAGTTAGTAATTTAGATAGATAACTATCTTAAACCGCTAGCTTCACATAATAATAGTAGTGTAAAGTTCTTGTAACTTTACTTTACACTCCTTTTGGTGCTTGGGGTCACTTTCGTCCGAGTGACCCTGTTCTAGCAACACACATTTATTCTCCTTTTCCCTATCAAGCGGAATCATCGGAACATTCCTACAACAAATTCGTTTTTATAGGAAGGAGGAAAACAATGGGAATTAATTTAAATCTCTGGTCATTTATCTTATCTTTGGGCTGTATTCTATTATTTTTTCTATCAGGTTCAATGAGAGACTTCTTTTACACATATCTTCATTTCCATCCATTACTGTTGACACTACTCTTGTCAGTTGCCTGTTTCTACCTAAGCCTGGTCGGTATGAAAAATGTTAAAAATTTAACGACCTTGCTTCGAGGAATTTTAACAATGGTCATTACACTTATTGTGATGATTAGTATTTCTTTTATTTTACTTTTTGGTACCCTTTTAAGTTAAAATGACCTACCCCCACATTATTTTAATACAAGCCTCCTTGACGAACATTTGTTCTATGGTTAAACTATTAGAAAAGGAGGCTTTTTTATGCAAGAAACAACGAATATTGAGTTAGTACATTTCTCTGAAAGCTATGTAGAGCAGTTAAATCGTTTTGAATTACCTGAAGAACAACACCAATTTACGGCACTTCCTCAAGAGATTTCAATCGAGAAGGTCGGACAGTATCCAATTGTGATTTTAAGTGGTGGCGTACCTGTCGGCTTTTTTGTGCTTCATGCAACGGACAGAGTCCAACAATATTCTAGTAATCCTCAGGCGATGTTACTAACTGCCCTGTCCATCGACCATCAGCAGCAAGGTAGGGGCTATGCTAAAAAGGCTATGTCTGCACTTGCTGATTTTGTGAAGCAGGAGTTTAAAGAATGTAATGAAGTAGTATTAGTCGTCAATCATAAAAATATAGCTGCACAGAATTTATATGTCAAAGTAGGCTTTATGGATCATGGAGAAAGAAGAATGGGACCTATTGGTGAACAAATCGTTATGAATTTGCCATTGTAAAGAGATCGTCACTCATTTGCTTTTCAAAATGAGAGACGTACCTTACAAACAATGGAATTCTATTTTCCCCTACCATCTCTAAGAATTTCATTGTTACACCTCCACTCCCTGGCATATAAGCTTTTCCTTCACGAATTCAACTGCTATGGGGCATGTTTGTACAGTATAATAAAGTCAATTAGCTATAGAAAAGGTGGAACTAGACATTGAAAAAAGAGATGTGGCTATGGTTATTAGGAATTTCTCTACTAGCTGGATGTAGTGTTACTGTTCCAAACGAGACAGTAAACACCCCTGCTGAACAGGTCTCATCACAGTTGGAGATACAGCATGAGGCTCCATTGATCGCCGTTTCCGATGATGAGAAGGTGAGATTATTTGCACGAAATGAAGCACAAAATGAAATTACAGAGGTAACTTTAGATATTGATGGTAAGCGGAAAAATTTTGACTGGACAATCCCTGATACAGGAACTAAACCTCAGTTATTCTATACAGATCTGACAAATGATCATAAGGAAGAGGCTGCTATTATTATCCAAACTGGACGAGGGACAGGCCTCAATCACTATGAGATTCATGTGGTAAATGGAGAGGATTTATCGGAGATGAATGTCCAACATTATGAAGACATCGTTGCACATACTATTGAATCAACGATTACGAAAAAAGATGATGGCACATTAGCGATTACGATGAAAGCACAGGGAAAAGAATCTACATTTGATTATGACTTTGATCCAGCACCAGATATCAAGCAAGCGCAACTTGCTTTCGGTGGTGTGGTTATTTATACAGTAGAAAATCAAAAAATAATGTTAAACATCCCTGGATCGATTGGCATCTCACCTATTTATGTAGCCGATGTTCGTATTACCTATCAATTTAATCGTACTAACAATGAGTTTCTTGTTGAGCAAATTGATGTGAAACCTATCGAGAAATAAAGCCGCCAAAAGCTGACCACTCCTGTCATCAGCTTTTGGCTTTTTCGTCGTAGACGTAAGCCTAGGCATTGTGTAAATGTTTATTCATTAGCTCTTCGACTTGTGTTTTTAACGCTTGATTGGCATAGCGTAGTACCTCATCATTGCCTGCGGTAGCCACCTGCACATCACTAAAATAATCATCAATTCGATGCCAGCCAACTAATCGTATTTTTTGTTGGGCGAGCTGACGTTTTAATTGAAAATAATCTTTGTGTAGCTGCTTTAATAAAGCATCCATAGCAGGTAAAAATACACGCTTCATCTTAAAATGCTCCGCCACTGTTAGATCGTGCTGTAAGGATTTCACAGCTAAATCAAGCAGCAAATATTGATGTAATAATCGTCGTTGCTCTCCATTAATCACATCCATCATCTTCTATACGAGCAGCATAAATGTATCTTAACGGGATGTGCTTCGTTGTGGTAATGGTTTCTAGTAGCAGCTGGTCCTCGTTCATCGCTTGAATGGTACCTCCCCATTGCACATAGTTACCATGTTCCCATATAGTTAACATAATATAGTTATGCTGTGTGAATGCTTGTGTGATTATTTGCTGTAATTCTTCAAGCTCCCATTCAGCATGTTCCCGAGGCAACTCTGTCAACACCTCTTGTTTCCATGCCTTCAAAAGCATTAAATGCTCTGGTAGCATCATCGCTGTCCATTTCATCGTTCCTCTATCTCTTATCATTTTTTCCACTCCTTATGCTAAATGCCCGCCCACTAAGCGATTCCGTGAAATAGCTGTACCAGCGCTGGTATAGGAGGCTGCGCGTAATAAGGCCACCACTCCATATTTTCTACGAATCGCATCCATGACATGACCAATGACCTGTCGCTGGTCCTTACGCTCATCAAATAAATCAAGCTGAATACTACGCTCTGCCTCTAAATTTGTCAGTCTAACAGATAATTGACGCGCTGGCTCACCCGCAAAATGCTCATCTAGTAAGTCCAGACAAGTCTGATACATAACAAGGGTCTCATTGGTTGGAATTTCGATGGTTCTTGAGCGATGGAACCCCTTCGTCATCGCATTGCGACTGTAAGAGAGCCCCAAGCTAACAGTCCGCCCGACATAGCCTGCTTCCCGTGTACGTCGCATCACATCCTCACACATTTCTAGGAGTACAACTGCAATATCCTTTCGTGTGTGATAATCCTTCATGAGCATTTGGCCCTTCCCAAAGCTTAATGCCGCATTGTTCACCAATGGCTCACCTAATGTGGAGAGATCAATGCCCCATGCATGGTAATAGTATTGATTACCCATAATACCAAAGCGCTTTTCTAATTCGGCTAAATCGGCATGGGCTAATCCACCGACCGTTTGAATACCCATCGCATTTAAATTGGCTGCCATCTGTTTCCCAATCCCCCACATATCAGATAAAGGACGCACTGGCCAAAGCTTTGTTGGGACATCGGCATAGGTCCATTTGGCAAAGCCTGTTTTTTTTGCCTCTAAATCTAATGCTAATTTAGCCATCAACATGTTTGGTCCCATACCAATGGCGGACGGAATGCGAAACTTTTCATAAATGTCTTCCTGAATCAATTTGGCTACCTGCTCAGGCGAACCCCAAAGTTGCTCTGTGCCTGTTAGATCTATAAAGCTTTCATCCACACTATAAACATGGATCGCCTCTGGAGGGACATATTGTGCAATCAGACGCGTAATGGCCATGGACATCTCTAGAAAAAAGGACATTTTTGGTTCAAACAACTTAATATCTGGATGTTTGGGAATTTCATAACGCCGATTCCCTGTTTTAATGTTAAATTTTTCTTTCATCACTGGTGATGCAGCCAGCACAATACTGCCAGGTTGTTCAAAATTACCGATGATAGCAATTGGATCTGTCAGCACATCTAGCCCTTCTAGCATGGCAATACAGCTTGCATAAAAGCACTTCATATCAATACAAAAAATATCTTTCTGTGGGAAGTCGTTGTAATTCATATCACCTCAGACTCCCGTTGGAGAATGGGCAGAAGTGCTAGAACATTGTTAATATGAAACGTACGCTTCGCTAGCCTTGTAAAACAAAAGGCGGTAAAGGAATCACCTTTAATATGGATGATTTTCACGCGCCTTTTCGTAATGGCACCTGATTTCGCTATATACATCATGTGAACGATTTGGTGACGATGCATGGCTTTTATCAACTGTTCTTTCATGTTGAATGCTCCTTTACTGACCCTGTTTGCGTTCATGTTGAACAGCGTTTTTGATAACTAAGAACAAACGTTTGTGTTTTTATTATACGCACGTATGTTCTGAAATAGAAGTGGTAATTTTAGCTAATTTTTTATCCAGACAGAGGCTGACTGTAGCTAGGCATTTGTGTAAGTCTAGAAGTACCTAAAACATAATCTATGATGATGAATAGCTCAATTTATATGAGAAAGGATGTAAGTATCAGCTCAAATATCGATTATAGCTCCCCTTCTGCAGCGTTCACTTTTGATGTCAATAAAAGTACGCTTTTTAAAAAAGACTCCCGAAATTACATTAATATTCTCGGTGTGGAACAATTAAATACATTAGAAAATACATCTTTGCTTGATATTTTTTTAAGTAAAGACAATGTCATCGAGCCACATTACCATCAAAATGCTGCAGAGCTTGTCTATTGTATTGCAGGAGCAGCAACGGTTTCTCTATTGAATCCCTTTACCAAGAAAATTCAAAACTATCCTATCAAGCCTGGGCAGGTTGCGAATGTACCACAGGGCTGGTGGCATTATGAAGTAGCCACAGAAGATGACACGCATCTACTTGCTATTTTTGATGCGCCAACGCCAGAGGTCATTTTAGGCTCTGATATCTTAAAATTCACACCAGCCAATATTATGGCCCATACGTATTGTTTAGATGAAGAACAATGGAAGAAAACGATTGCACCGATTGTTCCTACGACTTATATCGGACCAGCAAAAGGCTGCAATCGTGTCCAATCAGCAACCGATCAAGCCCCTTATAAACCAACCATGCCACAGCAATATATGAAACCATGTCCATACCCTTATCCCTATCGTTACCCTCCTATGTACCCTTATGGCACCTACTATTAGCGACCTCTTATACATTTTTTATTGTAAAAGATGAATAGAATGTCATTTACTGCTACATCCTAATCTTAAATCAACCTAAGAGTTAGGAAGTGTCAGGATGACAATGATAAATGAAAATCTAGCATCGCTACGATTTAAGGAGGTTTTCAAGCTTTGGTCACAGCTTGGGATCAATCAAGGCTATATTGCTTCCAGTCATGCTTTTTTTAAGCATACGCGTGATAAAAACTTAAAAATCCTTACATTGGAATTTATTCAATGTTTAAAAGAGGAAAATAAACAGCTAACACTGCTATTAAAGGAAAACGGTGTGCTGGCACCAACAGCATCAATAGAATACAGTAAAATGAAAATAACGGATATTCGTGGGAAATCTTTCATTAATGATGGCGAAGTAAGTGCTATTTTATCGATGAATATTGCCTCTTCTTTGATTGCCGTAAGCCAAGCTTTAGAGCTGGCAGTAAAGAAAACACATCTAACCAAATATAGTGAACTCCATATGCGTTATGCGCTACTTGGAGCGAGATTGATTGACCTAAGTAAGAGTAAAGGCTGGTTATTAGCCTCTACACACTAAAAAGAAGCCTCCGTTTTAATAACTAACGGAAGCTCCTTTTTTTAATCTTTATCGATTTCTCACGAACAGTAGCTTATACCATTGATTGACTAGGAATGGTAACACCGATAGGCTATAAATAAAGCCTAGCTGTGCTGGTGTTAATGGAGCTACCTCAAAGACCGTTGTAAGCATCGGCATAAATAAGACCATGTGTAAACTTAGCACACCAATGATAAAGGCGAACCACGTATATTTATTCGAAAATACACCAATCGCAAAGATGGATTGTTTGGATCGAGAATTAAAGCCATGCACTAACCTTGACAAGCATAGTGTTGTAAAGGCCATCGTGCTTGCTGTTAACGTATCGCCTGTCGATAAACCGATTTGAAACGCAATAATGGTGGAGATGGCAATTAATATCCCTTCAAGCACAACTTGTGTGGTAAAGGCTTTATTTAATAAAGGGGTATGAATGTTTCTAGGCTTGTCCTTCATTGTTTTCTTATTATTTGGCTCTAAACCGATGGCAATAGCAGGCAGACTATCTGTTAATAAGTTGATGAATAGTAGATGGACAGGTGCGAAAGGAACAGGTAAGCCCAGAACCGTTGCATATAACACGACAAAAATAGCGCCTGCATTTCCAGATAATAAGAACAGAATAGCATTTTTAATATTTGTATAGATGCTACGACCATTGGCAATTGCCTTGACAATCGTTGAAAAATTATCATCCGTTAAAATCATGGATGAGGCATCTTTTGCAACCTCTGTGCCTGTCACGCCCATAGCCACCCCAATATCTGCTTGCTTCAGAGCAGGTCCATCATTGACACCATCTCCTGTCATGGCCACAACATGTCCTTTATCCTGCCATGCTTTAACAATTCGAATTTTTTGGGCTGGTGTAACACGGGCATACACAGAATAATCCTGTACTTTCTCTTGCAGCTCTTGATCAGTTAAGCCTTCGAGCGCATGTCCCTCTATAGCTTCAGCTGGATTTTTCAAAATACCAATTTGTTCGGCGATCGCGGTTGCTGTAATTTTATGGTCACCTGTAATCATGACGGGCTTAATGCCTGCCTTTATGCAGCTTTCCACAGCCTCTTTCGACTCTTTTCTTGGCGGGTCCATCATCGCTACTAAGCCGACGAAGATTAAATCTCGTTCCGCTCGTGGATCGACTTTTTGTAGAGGCAATACCTCCTTATAAGCAATGGCTAACACCCTTAAGCCATTCATAGAAAAATCACGGTTCACCGCCTCGATTTTCTGGCGATGCTGCGGGGTTATCTCAAAAATACCTGTTGATGTTTTGATTCGCGTTACTTTTGGCAAGAGTACATCCAGAGCCCCTTTGGTAATCATGATGGATTGCTTGTCCATCTGATTGACAGTGCTCATGAGCTTCCTCGCCGAATCAAATGGAATTTCAGCCAGTCTTGGATATTGCTCACGTATATTCAATTCATCTAAACCATATTGTTTCCCCAATTTCACAAGCGCAATTTCTGTAGGATCACCAATTTCTTTCTGCTCGCGCTCGACAGCGTCACTACATAAAAGCGCTTTTACCATTAGCTCTTTTTCCACTGGGTTCGTTGGATTAAGCCAATCATGGGGAATCTTCTTCTGATCTACAAAAACTTCCTGTACCACCATTTTATTTTCTGTTAAAGTACCTGTTTTATCAGAGCAAATGACCGATACACTCCCCAAGCTTTCCACAGCATAAAGCTTGCGAATAATCGCATTTTCCTTCGCCATCTTTTGGGTGCCAAAAGCTAATACGATCGTCACGATGGAACTCAAAGCCTCGGGGATAGCCGCAACGGCAAGAGATACGGCAAACATAAAGGACTCTACTAAGGCTCGTCCTCGGATAAGGTCAATCGTAAAGATTGCTAAACAAATCAGCGTAATCCCTAAGGCTAACTTTTCACCGAATTGATCGAGACTAATTTGTAATGGTGTTTTCTTTTCCTTGGCTGTATCGAGTAAATTCGCAATTTTTCCGATTTCCGTCTGCATCCCAATTGCCGTAACCATCACGATGCCACGTCCATTGGTCACAAAGCTTCCTGAGTACACCATATTTTTTTTATCCGCAATGGTGATATTGTTTTTTCGAATAGGGTCTGTGCTTTTTGCCACAGCTATCGATTCACCTGTAAGAGAGCTTTCGTTGATGTGTAAATTATGGCTTTCTAGTAGTCTTCCATCCGCATTAATATAATCTCCCGCCTCCAACATCAGAAGATCCCCTACCACAATTTCTTCAGAAGGAATTTCTACTAGTCGATTATTGCGCATGACCTTGGCAATGGGAGAGGTCAATGCTTTCAGATTATCTAATGATTGCTCTGCCTTGACATGCTGCACTGTACCTAAAATGGCATTTAAAATAACCACAATCATGATTACAATGGTGCTTTCTACTTCTCCTAGTAGAAAGGAAACGAAGGCAGCAACAAGTAAAATGATGACCAATAAATCTTTGAATTGGCCCATAAAAACAGCCAACGTACTTGTTTTTTTCCCTTCCTCTAATACATTATAGCCATAGACCTGTTGCCTCTTTTGGACGTCATCATCAGTCAAACCTTGCGTGGTGACGTTCAATATCTTCATGACTTCAGCAGATGATTGTTGATGATATTCAGTCATTGGATTCTCCTTCCATTTACAAGATTTGAAAGTCTCCTACTATTCTTAAAAAATAATATTCGCTCTTAAAATCTCAAACTACTCAAATCTGTAAATTCATTAACTACAACAATCTATTCCATAGATAATTAGAGTATGCTAAGAAACCATAGAGAAATTAATTTTGGAAAGTGTACGAAAATAGATTCATGCAAACCAATTTAAAAAGGTATTGGGACGGCTTTCCCAATACCTTTCATGGCGATTGTTCGATTATGAATGATGGTGTGCTGATTGATAATCTACGTGCTGCTCCTGTCTAAGAGGTGCTCTTTTAATAGAAAAGATCGCGCAGCCTAAGGCACACAGAACTAGAATCGTACCGAAGCTAGCGAGGTGCATTACAGACCCTGTCCATGCAAACATTGCGCCACCAACTGCTGATCCGATAGAAATACCAATTTGTAGAGCAGCTGTATTTAGGCTTTGCTGAATATCCGATGATTGAGGATCCGCCTGAATTAAGTAATTTTGTAATGGCGGTGTCAGTGCCCAGCTCAATGCACCCCATAAAACCGTAAACACTAAAAACAGTGGAAGGGCAATAATTGTATAAGGAATACTGAATAAGACAATGGCAAAGGCTGAGACAATTAAAATAATGGCTTTACTTGTACCAATTTTATCACTCACCCAGCCACCTACAGCATTCCCACTAACAGAGGCAATACCAAAGATTAAGTAACAAATACTAACCCATGAAGCACTCATATCAAATGCCTCTACTAAAAATGGTGTTAAATAGGCGTACAGCATGTAATGACCAGCTAGCATAAACAGGGTAGTTAACTGTGCTGTCAGGATTTTCAAATTCGCCAGGGATTTGATTTGCGCCTTGAGTGGCACTACTTCTCCAATTGGCATTTTTTCAAGTAATAGGGCAATTAATATCATGGAAATCGTTGACAGTACACTAATACCTAAAAATACAGCCCGCCAACCAAACGCTTCTGTAATAAAAATACCCATTGGCACACCGATCACAAGTGCAGAACTTACGCCCATAAAAACAAGCCCTAATGCTTTAGCACGATGGCGAGGCTCTACAATTTTAGTTGTAATCGTTAATGATAAAACAATTACTAACGCTGTACTCATAGCTGTGAAAATACGCGCAATTAGTACAATGATGAACGTTGTACTAAAGAAGGTCATTAGATTCCCTAACGTAAAAATAAATAAAGAAATAAGGAATAAGCGCTTCCGCTCCACCTTGGCTGTCAAGGAAAGTAGAACAGGCGCAGAAATCGCATAAACAAGTGCAAAAATAGTAATTAATTGTCCCGCTGTCGCTAAAGATACATTTAAATCCTCTGCAATATTAGGCAGTATTCCGCCAACAATTAATTCAACTAACCCTACTGCAAAGGTAGTCACAGCAAGAATATAAACTCTCCAATTCATCGTAATCTCCCCTTCGTTACACGCTCATTTTTGTAGGAGATTGTTTTAAAACAAAATAAAAAATCCTAACTACAAAAATGAAGCAAAGTTTTGTAGTCAGGATTTTATGGTTCCTGGTAGAGACCCTCAATCCATATTATTGAGGTTATACAGATCAAATATTTACTCTAGCTATAGTAGCACATCAAAATTTCATTGACAATAGCTTTTTTTCATAGAATTCATTGCATCTAAAAATCTTTTTGGTAAGAGAAAATTTCGATTTTCTGCTTATATTTCGACGAATTTGACCATATATATAAACATACAATAACTATTTTACGAGGTGATTGTTTGCGTATAGTAGGATTTGTCTGCTATTTTTTAATACTATTTTATGGCGTAGAATTAGTAGAAGAAGCGTTCACAAATGAAGAACCAGCAATGCAATCTCCCATGAAAAGTAAGTCATCGCCCATCAAGGAAACCGTTGAAAATCCAAGGATTTGTGTCTATTATCCCACTTATAAAAGCTGTACCGATTTACCCCAACAATAAAAAAGAGGCTACTCAATGGAGTGACCTCTTTTTTCATCATTTTGAGCCAATATGAAAATGACTAAATGGATATAGGATTAATTTTGATTCACCAAACACTGCATCCTCTGAAATTAAACCATAATGGCGACTGTCACTACTTTTTAGGCGATTGTCACCAAGCACAAAATACATGCCCTCTGGCACTTCTTTTTCATTCACTAATTGCTCCAATGTAAAGTTTTCCGTAATGCGCAATTGATTAGGATCATCCGTTTGACGGTTCACATAATCTTCTTTGTATGCTTTGCCATTGACGTACAATACATCGTCTTTCATTTCCACTTTATCCCCTGGAAGACCAATGACACGTTTAATATATAACTCATCTTCGACAGGAGATTGGAAAACAATTTGATCGAAACGCTCGATTTTACTTGTTTTGCTTACAATAATAATATCCTTATCGTGATAAGTCGGATACATGGATGCTCCCTGCACTTTAATCGGCGCAAATAAAAATTGCTTACAGCCAAAAACAACAACAGCTGTAATGACAATAATTTTGATGTAGGATAATATTTCTTTTTTTAGATTGGATGTTTTTTCCGCTTGCATGCTCATTCCCCGATACTGTTTTTTTTAATAGTATAACATTTTCTCACTATTATTGACGAATGAATCACACAAATTGTTTCCTATTCATAGAAAAATAGACAAGGCTACAAAGTAACATTGTCTAGAAATTGATATTTTGCTGTTTCATCGTTATGAATGGTTAGTTTGTGTAGCAGAGTGATGCTGCTCGTTTAATAAATTTACTGCTAATACGATACCCACTGGTAATGCAAATGCTAATAAAATTGTGCCTATAATCATCACAATCACTCCTTTAACCATTTCTAATGTCAGTATACACTTAATTTTCTGATATTTCAAGAAATATCGAAAAAAGATGAATAACAGCAAAAAAATCATTCAACTAGGCATGCACCCTACCTGAATGATTTTTTATCCCTTATATAAATAATTTTAAACATAATACTTGTAGGCCTCTAATTGCTGATTGGACTGGATTTTTTCGCACTTTACGTTTAGGTACATAGCTTTGCATGCAATGATTCAGCGCTGTATACCTCAGCACCTGGGTCCTCCCATTCATTCATCTCCCTCCCCTCGTGGCCAAAAAGTTAACAACTAATATGCGACATTTGTAAGCAACTTGCTTACTTACTTTTTTAAATGGTTTTGTAAATCTGTTTGTATTTTTTGAAGCTCTGCCTCATTCGGAATATAGTACCAAATGCGGTTAATCCTTTCACCTTCGCCCTCTTCAAACGATAACTGCTCAATATCCTTATCCATTTTTTTATAAATACCTTGTAGCTGAATAAGGTCCTTCACTGAAAAATTCATGCGAACATTGTCGCCTAGTACATTCAACATATCGGTTGCTTTTAATAATGTTGATGGTGTGGAGGCTTTTTTCATCACCGCTTCAATGATTTGACGTTGTCGAATTTGGCGTCCAAAATCACCGCGAGGATCTTCATAACGAATACGAGAAAAAATAAGGGCCTCATTACCATCTAATGTGATTTCTCCCTTTGGATAATGATAGTCGTCAAAGGTTAAATCCATATCATTATCGATTGTTACGCCACCCAGCGTATCAATAATTTGTAAAAAACCCTCCATATTAATAAACACATAATAATCAATGGGTATATTTAAAAAATTTTCGACCGTATCCACAGCCATCGGGACGCCTCCAAAGGCATAGGCATGATTAATCTTATCTACCGTATCATGACCAACGATTTCTGTTCGAGTATCACGGGGTATACTAAGCATTTTCATCGTCTGCTTTTCAGGATTTACAGTGATTACAATCATGGTATCGGAACGACCACTATCATCTTTTCGTTCATCGACCCCAAGCATTAGAACTGAAAAAGGATCTTTTTTAATCACTGTTTTTTCTTCTGGTTGTGCTGCATCTGTTGTTTGAATAAGTGGTGTATTTATTTTATTCATAGTTTTTTGGATGGTAAAGTAGGCAGTACCTAAAAAAATCAAAAAAATTGCTAATAGGCTACCAACAATCCACAGCCATAATTTTTTCTTGCTCTTTTTCTCTTTTGAGCGTTTCATGTTTTTTTCCATACATAAGTCCTTTCTTGCTTAACAATTTTGCCCCTCTTTTTGACGTATTAAGTTGGAAAAAAGTTTATCTAGTCTACTTATATGCATAATGAACGAAAAAAAGACGTACACTAGTATTTACTAAATTTACAGCATACTATTCCCTCATTTGTCAATTATCTACCTTTTACATTCATTTCCCTCTATCAAAATGATGCTATCCTAATTTATTGAAAATTCATTATTGTTGATATATACTATTTTTTTAGATACAACGTCTCTATAATAGAAACGTTTTTAGGAGGAATCACTCAATGTTTCAAAAAAGAAGAGAGCAGCTTGTTTCCCGTATGCAACAACAGTCAATTGATGTAGCAGTACTAGTGCCAGGGTCAAACATGTATTATTTTACAGGTCTCCAGTTAAAGCAAAGTGAACGCCTAACAGTAGCCGCTATTACTGCTCATCATCAATTATACTTTCTCGTTCCACAAGTAGAATTAACAAAAATAGACGTAAGTTATGGTGGGACAATCTTATCCTATTCGGATGAGGAAGGACCTACACAGGCCATCCAGCAACTAAAAAAAGAACTAGCAACAGCGCAGACACTTGGCGTTGAGTTTGACACCATGCGCGTGAAGGAGCAGAAAGCTATCGAAAGCCTTACATATGACAATTTATGTGATATCGGTGAAACCATTCGTGATATACGTATGGAAAAAGATGAACACGAAATAGCCCTCATGCGTCAGGCTGTACAGATTGTCGAAGAAAGTCTTGCAGCCACATTACCGATTATTCAAGCGGGTATTTCAGAAATGGAAGTCGCAGCCCAATTAGAATATGAAATGAGACGACGTGGATCAGAGGGAACACCTTTTGGAACCATTGTTGCTTCTGGTTATCGAGGTGCGCTTCCTCATGGTAGAGCGAGCACGAAGAAAATAGAGACAGGTGAATTAATCGTCATAGATTTTGGCGCGATTTATAAGGGGTATGTGGCGGATATGACTAGAACGGTTGCTTTAGGAGAAGTTTCTCCAACGCTCAAAACAATTTATAGCGTTGTGAAGCAAGCAAATGAAACAGCCATAGCAGCCATAAAACCGGGCATGACAGCTCATGCCATTGATGATCTGGCAAGAGGCATTATTCGCGATGCTGGCTATGGCGATTATTTCACACACCGACTTGGCCACGGCATTGGTTTAAGCGCACATGAAGAGCCTTATATGATGCAGCGGAATCAACTGGTGTTAAAGCCAGGCATGGCCTTTACCGTGGAGCCAGGTATCTATGTGCAGGATGTTGGTGGTGTTCGTATTGAGGATAATTTAATTGTTACAGAAGATGGTTACGAAAATTTAATGACCTATTCGAAAGAATTAATCATTTTATAAGGTTGGTGTGTACAATGATCGATATGAGGAAAATACAACAGGATATGCCGCTACTTGAACACTATATATATCTAAACACAGCTGCTGCATCTGCCATGCCACAGCCAGTCGTGGATGCAATGACTAGCTATCTCCAAAAACAAGCAAGTATTGGTCCCTACCTGCCCTCTTTTCGTCAAGAAACGTATGCGCAAGTAGAGCGTATTCGAGAAAAAGCCGCATTGTTCATCGGCGCAATAAAAGAGGAAATTGCCTTTATGCCAAACGGTTCAGTGGCGATTAATTATGTCGCTGGAGGCTTGCAATGGAAACAGGGGGATGAGGTTATAGTGCTCGACACAGAAATGTTGAGTAACTATGTGCCTTGGCTTGCCCTTCAGCAGCAAGGGGTTCAGCTGAAAGTGTTAAAAACCAATGATGAATATATGGTAGATTTATATGCACTTGAGCAACTCATCACACCACAAACAAAATTGATTGCCTTTGCCCATATGTCCAATGCTGCTGGGGCACTCCAGCCTGCCAAAGAAATATGTCAGCTAGCCCAGCAACACAATGTACTAACATTGATGAATGCCAATCAAACACTTGGTTTAACACCAATGAATGTTGCCGAGCTTGGCTGTGACTTTCTAGTTGCATGTGGACGAAAATGGCTACGCGGCCCTGAAGGATCAGGTATTTTATATGTACGAGAAGCACTCATTCCAACATTGACGCCTATTATGATTGGCTGGGGCAGCACCCAGTGGGATTATCAGAACAATGCCTATTCATTTTTAGAAACAGCTAAACGTTTTGAGCCAGGTTGTCCGATCATTCCAAGTATTTTCGGATTAGGGGCAGCTATTGATTATGCGAACAATATTGGTATCCACCACATATATGATCGTGTAAAGCAGCTAACAAACTATTTAATTGAACAGCTTGCCACCATTCCAGGCATTGTCTTATATGGTCCTCAAAATAGTGCTCATCGATTATCGATTACGCCGTTTAACATTGAAGGGCTGTCACCAGATGAGCTAACCAATGCTTTAGCAGACCAAGGGGTCATCATTGAAGCTGGCACATTTATGGCGAATACCATTATGGAACGCAATCAGATTACTAAAATGGCACGTTTTTCACCACACTATTTTAATACGTTTGAAGAAATCGACACAGCTGTATCCATCATGAGAGAAATCCAAGCAAAGGCTCAAGATAGTTAATGTCTATCTTGAGCCTCTTTTTCATGCTTATTCATGATATAATTTAAAGCTGTATTGATCGAAATACCGTTGAATATTCATCGCTCCATATTGAAGAACATTCACCATATCAGGTAACTTCTCCTCTGTTGGCTTACGATAAATAGGGCCAGCAATTGTTAAAGAGGCAATGACTTCTTTTTTACTATTAAAAAGAGGTACACCTAGCCCAAATACTGAATGAGAGTACTCTCCTGTTGAAAAGCACCAGCCTTGTTGTTGTATTTTTTCTAAATCGGCTAACATTTCAGCAGGGTCAGTAATGGTTTCAGGAGTTAATCTTTTCATCCCATGCTCCATAATCTCCTTTTTTCTCTCTTCAGGTAGATAAGCCATGATGACTTTACAAGATGCCCCGATATGTAGTGGTGTCCGCGTGCCAATCGACACTGAAAACTTAATGGTTTGAGAGCTCTCAGCTATTTCTACTGTGACACCATCTGTTCCATCCAGCCATGTTAAAAATACGGATTCTTTGATGGTATCTGCAAGGTTGATCATAATTGGTAAAACAAAGTCAGAAAGATTTAATTTATCTTTAACCATCTGGCCATATTCTAGAAAGCGAAGCCCTAATTCATATTTTTTTGTCTCAGGATTTTGAATAAGAAAGCCTTGTTTTTCGAAGGTTGCTAAAATCCGATAAATAATGGAGTGACTAATATCCATCTCTTTTGCTAGCTCACGAACACCCCATGTAGGATTTTCCTTATTAAAATATTTCAGTACCTCCAATGAGTTATCTAATGTTTTTAATGTCATTTCACACCTCAAATGTCTCTATAATAGAACCGTATTTTGATTATAGAATGAAGACGGACAATTTTCAATAAATTCAACTATTTTACAATTAGATTTTAAATGAACTATTTCATTTCAAGCAGTTCCTATGGACATTCGTATTGTGCTGAGCATGGCTATCACCTAAAAAAGGAAAGCTATCCGCTGGAATCCTCTTTTTATCCGTCACATTTTGAGTTTTATCCGCCAGTTTGGACACTCTATCCACTTAGAGCCATTCTATCACGCAAAAAAGGAAGGCTATCCGCCAGAATCCTCTTTTTATCCGTCACATTTTGAGTTTTATCCACCAGTTTGGGCATTCTATCCACTTAGAGACATTCTATCACGCAAAAAAAGGAAGGCTATCCGCTAGATTCCTCTTTTTATCCGTCACATTTTGAGTTTTATCCGCCAGTTTGGGTATTCTATCCACTTAGAGACATTCTATCACGCAAAAAAAGGAAGGCTATCCGCCAGATTCCTCTTTTTATCCGTCACATTTTGAGTTTTATCCGCCAGTTAACGTACCCAATCCGCCTCAACAATGAAAAATCAACCCACCTCTTAAAAGGTAGGTTGATTTTTTTACATGGTTATTTCTGCTGGATACCCTGTACTAATTTTTCTTGAATCCGCAAGTATTGGGCAATTTCCTCATCATCTAATACTTCAAAAAGCTGTACAAAGACCTCTTTTCCGATAGATTGAGCCTTTGCTAAAGCGCTTTGACCCTCGTTTGTAATTTGTAAGCGAATGGTGCGACGGTCGGATGGATCATATAGTCTTTCTGCTAATCCAAGCTTGACCAGCTTTTCGGCAATGCTCGTCATAGCACCTTTTGTATAGCCGATTGTCTCAGCTAATTCGGCTTGTTTTTGAGGGCCTTTGACATGTAGCTCATTTAAAACTAAAATTGGTGAAATTCCTAAAGGATATGGGAACGCTTTTGTAAAACGTATAATATTCGCATTGTTCACCTGTTCAATCATATGAATCAGTTTAAAAATATTTGTCTGTTTCAAAAAAATCCTCCTCAAACGCTGAGAATTAATGAAGCATTAGTGAGCCTCCATCCACCATAATCGTTTGACCTGTAATGTATTGAGAATCGTCAGAAGCTAAGAAAACAGCTACTCGACCAATATCTTGCTCAATATCACCAAAACGGCCTAACGGGATTTTACTTCTCACCGCTTCATAATACTCTGGCTGTGCTTTTGCCCATGCTTGTACACCTGGTGAATCAGCAAGCGGACTAATGATATTGACATTAATACCAAAACGTCCCCATTCATTTGCGGCAACACGGGAAATACCACGAATGGCTTCCTTGGCAGCGGCATAAGCAGCCTGTGTTTCATGACCTTGAATGCCTGCTCCAGATGCAAAGTTAATAATATTACCCTTAGTTTCTTTTAAATGCGGTAGGGCTGCTTGCATTAAATAGAAGGTTGGATAAAAACCTGTTCCAAATGACAAATCAAGATCTGCTTGTGTAGTTTCTTCTATTGTAACTTGTTTAGCAGCATGAGCGTTATTAACTAGCACATCTAGTTTACCGTATTTTTCTACGACTGTATCAATAATTTTTGGTAATTGGTCGCGTTCCATTAGATTAGCCTGTAAAAACATAGACTTCGGAGACATTTCTTGTAATTCTTTTGCCATTGCCTCGCCTGCTTCTGCATTTAAGTCAACAATTGTAACAATCGCTCCTTCCTTTACCATAGCTTTTGCCATTCCACTACCAATACCACCTGCACCACCAGTAATGATGACCACTTTGTTTTGTAGTTTACCCATTGCAACAACATCTCCTTCTTGTTTATCTGTTAATAGTTTAACATTAAACTATTTAATTTTAAACTAAATTGTTTCCGATAAAAGAGCCTATTCTGGAGAAGGGTTCATCCAAAATAAGCTTTTCTAAAATTGATCTTTCTACATGTTTGTGCCGATTACTCTTTTCCTTCGCTCTATTTCTGATTTGATATTACACCAAATATAGACCCTTTAATGTAGGTTTGTCCTTGTAAAGACTGCAATTGCTCTGGAGTACCAGTTACGACAGCCCCAGTTATTTTCACATCACTTTTCTCCAGGGTTCCATTTTCCCCTACTAAAGCTTGATAAACCTGGTTTGTTTTCCAATCAAAGTTCTTGCTTTTACGCAGAAGCTCAATGTTTCGAATAAAGGTCTCAACCTCATCATTTGAAGTGCGTCGGGGTTTTGGTTTGGATTGCTCTGATTGGAAGCCATAAATGTATGGATCATTGGCTGAAATCGTATTCTGTCCTTGTTTAAAAAAATCTAGTGTATCATCTGTATAGGCATCCACCCACCACCAATCTACTTGTACTTCAGAAGGTAGCTTGCTTTTAATTTCCCTAAAACTATAGGCATCATTAAAGGAAATAGCTAATTCTACTAAAGTATTTTTCTCCAATTGATGCAGTTCACTAATATTATCTTGATAATGGTCGTAGGAAATCCTTGGATGATAAAAAAACATTTCTCGGTCACCTGTGTAGTCATTAAACCGTTCGAATTGATATGTTTCAGCCAGTGATTCTGAACCTTCTATTTGGATGGGGCTAGAAATGGCCGTTCGTGTAAGCGTTCCAAATAAATTATAATCGCTTTTGATAGGCTTCCAAATATATGGCCGATGCTGCTCTCCAAGCACCTTATAGGTTGTTGTTGTTATTTTCCCTCCCAGCAAATAATCGTCATAAACCTGATTACTAATTTGGACATTGGGCGCACTTATTTCGTTAAATAAATGAATATCATCCATTACTTTTTGCGCACTATTTAACGATAAAGCCCTCAGCCCATACCATAATGCTATTAGCACAATTGGTATAACGACCAATGTAATCCCAATCATTTTGACTGTTGACCAAAACCTTGCCTTTCTCATTATTTTTTTCGTTTGTTTATCATCAAACAAAAATTCATTTTCTTCCTTATTCATCATGAACATCCTCCTTAAATCGTTCAGTAAATTCTTCCCTAGCACGTCTGACATGTGTTTTTAGTGTGTTTTCATTCTTATTCATCAGGGCTGAAATTTCCTTATACGATAATCCCAGCTCATATTTCAGGATTAATAATTCCTGATGTAAAATGGATAGTGTTTCGAGTGTATTGTGGATATCCTTTAATTTTTCTTTCTTTAGCATCTGGATCTCAGGAATATGAATGAATGAAGTCAATTGAACTTCCTCTAATTCTATTGTGGGATGACGTGTTTCTTTTCTCTTGAGATCATAAAATTGATTGGTTGCTACACGATATAACCAGCTCATTACTTTGTCTGACTGAATTCCATTTTTATGTAATAAAAATTTATAACATGTATCTTGGACGATATCTTCTGCATCCTCATGGGCTAATCCCCGTTTTCTCAAATAACGATATAGCAGCGTTCCCGCCTGCTGTAGAAATGCATTCATTGATTGCTTTAACATGTCCACCTCCCTTCTGCCTATACAACGCAGAACTCCATGAAAAGTTTACATATTACAAAAAGTTCCCATTAAATATTTTAGTTTAATGAAAACCAACTACATTTATTTTCAAATACATACAAGCATCTTTTTAATTTGACAAGAATATACTGTAGCAGCTAGCTAAAATCACTTTCAAGAAAGGAGTTGTGGATAATGGGTGCTAAATGGATAAAGGTTTCAGTCTTTTATTTATTGATTGTTTTTGCTTTTGGCCTGTTTATGCATTATACGGTTCAACTTCAATGGAAAGCGACACATGCTCATATTGGTGTGGTAGGTTGGCTGACTACTGGATTCATTGGTTTAATTTATTCGATTTATAAAAATGCTGCGGAGACAGGTCTCGCCAAAGCACAGTTCTGGCTTTACAATCTCGGTTTACCCTTCCTTTTTGTTGGCATGATGATGGTGTATTGGGATGTACCACGCTGGTTATTTGAGCTTTTCGTGTCTGGTGGTGGTATTGCTGTAGCGCTGTCTGCCCTGTTATTCTTTGTCAATGTCTTCAAATATGTAAGATAAATAGAAAAGCCCCGCTTCAGTTGAAGTGGGGCTTTTAAGCTATTATTGTAAGGAGTTCGCCTGCATTTGATACATCTTGTCATAAATTCCGCCAAGCGCTAGCAGTTCATCATGCGTGCCGTTTTCTACAATTTTTCCTCGATCAAGGACAAGAATACGATCTGCATTTTTAATCGTAGAAAGTCGATGGGCAATAATAAACGTTGTTCGTCCTTTTTTCAGGACATCCATCGCATGCTGAATAATTTCTTCCGTTTCCGTATCAATATTCGATGTCGCTTCATCCAATATTAAAATGGCTGGATCAAACGCCAGGGCGCGTGCAAATGAAATCAACTGACGTTGTCCTGAAGATAATGTGCTGCCCTTCTCAATAACTGGCTCCTCATAGCCATTTGGTAAATTAGCTAAAACACGTTCCCCCCCGACAGCATTTAAGGAAGCTTCTATTTTCTCGTGAGAGATGCGCGGATTGTTTAAGCTAACATTGGATGCAATCGTACCCGTAAATAAGTAAGGGTCCTGTAGCACAATACCCATATGTTCACGCATCGTTTGACGTGGAACAGAAGTAATATCAATGCCATCAATAGTTATCTTGCCTTTTGATGGGTCGTAGAAGCGGAATAACAAGTTCATAATGGAACTTTTCCCTGAACCTGTATGACCAACTAAGGCAATTGTTTCACCTTGATGTGCTTCAAATGACAGGTTTTTCAGCACATAGTCATTATCTTTATAGGCAAAGGAAACATCTTCGAAAACCACATTTCCTTTATATCGTGGGATGCTCTTTTCAGAAACAGGCTCACCATTCGTATCTAGCACCTCAAAGACACGTTTACCTGCAATGAGTGAACGCTCAAGCTGTGAAAACTGGTTCACAATATTCGTGATCGGATTAAATAGCTTTGTTAAGTAATCAACAAATGCATACAATGTCCCTGCTGTAATCACTTCAGTTGCTGTGAATGAGCGTGTACCAAAGTAGAAAATAAAGACCGTAAACATGATAAGTCTTAGCGTATTCACAAGGTTAAAGGATGTAGCTGAATCTAGCACCAGCAGCTTACGTTCATACGCATAATGCTCATTATTCATGTCATCAAATTCCTTCGTCATTTGCTGCTCACGACGGAACGCCTGAATAATTGTCATGCCCTGAATAGATTCGTTAATCATGGCATTAATATCTGCAATTTTTGTACGAATGACATCGTTATATTTAGAGGCAAATTTTCGATATAAAATCATCCACACATAAACAATTGGAATCATGGTTAAAGCAAGCATTGCCATTTTCCAATTTAAAATAAAGAGCGCTATATACACCCCAAAAATAGAAATGAAGCTCGTCACAAAATTGGATAGTACCTGTACATATAAATTCCGAACTGCCTCTGTATCATTTGTTACACGCGCAACAATTTTACCTGCTGGTAAATTGTCAAAGTATTGGATTGGTAAAGTTTGAATATGTTCAAAGACATCTTTACGTAATTTTTGGATGACGCGGTTCGCGCCAATTTGTAAATAAATATACATAAAATAACGTAATATGGCTGTTGCAATGGCTAATAGTAAATAAACAATGAGCAACCATGTAATCGGTTTGATTTCTATATGACCGATTGTCATGTAATTATCAATAATATGTTTCGCAATAAACGGTCCAACAAGCTCCGTGAATACGGCAATTGTTAGGAAGAATAAGCCTAATAATATCGGCTTTTTAAAATAACTCGCATAGCGCATTAAACGTTGACTCGTACTCATGAGGCACCTCCTTCTAGCTGCTGACGGTCAAATTGCTCTTTATACCATCCTTGTTGCGCAAGAAGTTCCTCATGTGTTCCCTGCTCTACAATTTGTCCATCATCCAGTACGATGATGACATCGGCATGCTGAATACCAGACAAGCGATGTGTCGTAATAATCGTCGTTTTACCTTGACGTTCACGCTGAATATTTTCAATAATTCTTGCCTCTGTCTTCGCGTCGACAGCGGAGAGTGAATCATCCAGCATTAAAATTTCAGGATCTTTAATTAAAGCACGAGCAATAGATACACGTTGTTTTTGACCACCTGAAAGAGAGACGCCCTTTTCTCCAACAAGTGTTTCAAGGCCCATTGGTAGATTGTCTAAATCCTTTTCAAAATACGCGGCACGTATCGCCTGCTGCAACTCTGCTTGTGTTGCATCTTCTTTCCCAAATAATATATTTTCACGAATAGTTCGTGAGAATAACACATGATCTTGTGGCACATAACCAATCCAATCAAGGATCTGCTCCTTCGTTTGAGCGGTAATATCGATACCGTCAATGGAAAGCTGTCCCTGACCGATTGGGTATTCTCGCAATAATTGGCGTAGGAAGGTTGTTTTACCTGCTCCCGTTTTACCAACAATGCCAAGCGTTTGGCCTTTTTTCAAGGAAAGTGAAATCTGCTGTAGGTTTTTCACCTGACTCATCGGATATTGGAATGTTAAGGCATCAAAGCCAATCGCATTTGGTGTCGCAATCATTTGTGGATTCGGAATATTTTGAACATCCGCCTCGTAGTTCAATGTTTCCTGCACGCGATCTAGTGAGGCATTCCCCTGCTGCATAACATTGATGAGCTCACCAATTGCAAATATTGGCCAAACAGCCAATCCTAAATAAACATTAAACGTGACCAGTTGCCCAACCGTCATCGCCTCAGTTGCCACTAAATGAGCCCCGTAACCAAGTGCTACAACATAGCTAATGCCTGTTCCGACTTTTGTAATCGGGCCAAATAAAGCATTGATTTTCGCTGTATGAATATTTTTCGCATACACAACTTCACTCATATCTGCAAAATTAGCCTCATCCTTTTTTTCCTGCACATAGGCACGCACCACTCGCACTCCTGCTACAGATTCTAGCACACTATCATTTAGTTCCCCAAAAGCATCTTGTGCCTTCATATATCGCTCATGAACAATTTTCCCTAAATATTGAATGAGGATCGCCATAATAGGAACTGGTAACATAGCAAAAAATGTAAGCTTCCACGAAATCATATAGCCCATCGCAAAAATGATAAAGCCCATATAAATCGTTGAATCAATCAACGTCATAATGCCAAAACCTGCTGTCGTGGATACGGCATTCAAGTCATTTGTTGCACGCGCCATCAGGTCACCGGTACGGTTTTTTTCATAAAATGTTGGGGTCATACGTAAAAAATGCTGCATTAAATTACGACGTAAAATTTTCTCAAGGTTGATAGCTCCTTCAAATAGTCGGAATTGCCACACAAAATTTAATAAATAGCCCCCAATAATAATCCCAATAAAAATCAAGACATATTTTGTTAAAATAGCTGGTGTCATTTCTCCTGCAGTCAATAGATCTATAATAGAACCGAGTAAATAGGGAGGGACAACCTCTAATCCACTGGCAACCATTAGTAGAACAATGGCCACCGTATATTGCTTCCAGTATTTTTTAAAGAACCAGCCTAATTTACTTAACACATCAAACATACATCATAACCTTCTTTCCTCCGTGCTGTTGTGGATGACTACCCACTTTCTAGAAATTCCTTTTTGAAAATCATTCTTCTAACTGTTTTTGTCATATACATACACTCCTTTTTTGTTTGCACTACAACCTTTTTTGCACAAAAAAAGACACATACCCTAAAAGAGTAAGTGTCTCTTATAAAAGGCAGGATAATTCCATACCTAGTTCTGCAATAGTAAATAAAGCGTTAGGCACGGACAATGTATGTAACTGTGATTGAATTTGATACTGATAAAATTAACATTGTCATGCCCTCCTTTAGTTTATTTGTTATAGTGTTCTTGAAGATTATCACACTATAGAAATATTTGTCAACTATCACCCTGTTATTTTTTATCATTTTCAGGAAATAGTTAGCGCTTTAAAGCATTGAAATGCTCTAAGGAATCAAGGGGAGAACATGCTTAAAATTACAGAGTTGTCTATAACCTTACAATAATTCTACGGCACAAACATTAACCTAAAGACTGAAATCCAAGGCTAGAGATTTTGATACCCAGTAGTAGACAAGAGAATATTCTTTTTGCGTCTGTTGCACTCCTTCCATATGCTTATCTCATCATCTTTATTTAGTTAATTATTATTTAGTTATTTATTATTTAGTAGTGTCGGGTTTTCCGTCAACGGCTTCACATAAGAGGAACAAAGAATTGTCCTTATAATAAAAGATATTTCATTTTCCACATATAATATTTCGAAATATTATTTCATGCGCATCTATAACTTTCTATACACTATATACATTTTAACAATCGATTTTGGGACATAACTTGAATTGAAATATTTCTAAAATTTTTGTCTCATGATACACTTTCATTATAGTCATTTTCAGTAAGGGGTTTTTATGTTGAGGTCATTTCTAGCCGTGGGAATTGGTGGAATTCTTGGTGCCATCTGTCGATATAGTCTGAGTCTCGCCGTTCCCAATACAGAAATATTTCCATTCACAACACTGTTTATTAATTTACTGGGCTGCTTTTGCTTAGCATGGCTTTTTACTTCATTTATAAAACGCACACCTATTGTACTAGGAGTAGGTACAGGGTTTTGTGGAGCTTTTACTACCTTTTCGACATTTTCCTTAGAGACACTATTACTCCTAGAAAATAGCGAGTGGCTACAGGCTGTACTCTATGTTACAGTGAGTGTTTTAGGTGGATTAGTTTGCACATGGCTGGGAATACGACTTGCTAGGGGGCGTATTGCATGATTTTAGTTGGAATTGGTGGATTTTTTGGCGCTCTTTCTAGATTTTATTTAGGAAAATTACTTGTACATCCCTATCCATGGGCGACTTTTATGATTAATTGTACAGGCTCCTTTGCGCTTGGTTTCTTATTTGCCCTACATCTTAGTGATTGGTTATGGCAATTAATGGGCATAGGTTTTTTAGGAGCCTACACAACTTTTTCTACTTTTGGATTTGAATGTCTACAGCTTATAGAACAACAAAAATGGAGACAAGCCATTAGCTATATTGCCAGTACCTTGCTAATTGGCGTACTTTGTGCAGCTATTGGTTATCTAGTCGTATAAAAGAGGGTGAACTAGTGACACAGCCGTCAAAAGAGTTATTGGAGGAATTAGAAGTTGAAATAGAGCAAACGCTCTATGCATTGATTGACCTAGAATTAGAGGAAAATTACGCTACCATGAATACACAATTTGCGCAATTACTTGCCAAGGTTCAGACAGCCCAGTTAATTAATTACAAGCTGGATGTTCTCGTTGAACCTCAAGCTTTTGCAACTGAAACTTGTATTCTTTTACAGAGCCTCATAGAAGCAAAGGCGAGACCAAATAAAAGGCATAAACTGTTAACACATCGCATGATTTTGAAGATATGGTTACGAAAAAATCAACGATTCATGAGGGAATTTCTACCTCAAATGTTTTAGGCGCCACTTGAAATTGCCAGGGCGCCTTTTTTAAATTTGAAGTTTTTGCAACACTTCTTTTATTTTCCCCCTCACTGTCAGATCAAATGGGGTTGTCTGCTGTGAAATATCCATATTAATATACACGGTTTTTCCTGTTGTCATCATAGGTAGTTGGTTGACGGGATACACCTCAAGACTCGTTCCAATGACAAGGACAAGTTCAGCTGTTTTAATTGCCGCCATAGAACGGTGCCAGCTTGCTTGTGGCAGGCTTTCTCCGAAGAGCACAACATTTGGACGAAGTTTCCCACCACAATGGGCGCAACTAACCTTATTCAAGAAGCTTGCCATGACAGCCGCCTGCTGGCAACGATGACAACGAATAGACCGGATCGAACCATGTAACTCCTCGATGGATTGACTTCCTGCCAATTGGTGAAAACCATCCACATTTTGAGTAGCGATTAGTGACACTAAACCTCTTCGTTCCCAATCAGCTAATATATGATGTCCCTCATGGGGAGCCACCTTTTCTAGGTTTTCGATACGTGTTTTATAAAATTCATGAAATAATGAGTAATGATCTGTTAATGCTTCCGTTGTCGCGACAATTCTTGGATCCATTTGTTTCCACCAACCAGATGCTGAACGGAAATCAGGAACTCCACTTTCCGTTGACATGCCCGCTCCTGTTAGAATCACTGTATTATTTGAGGATAGTAACCACTCACGTAAACGTTCTATTGCCATTTTCCCCCTCCTTTTTTCGAATTAAAACTACCTTCACCTATTTCGACAATCAACCTATTTTTCCTCTGCATTCTTATAGGAATGTTTAAAAGGAAGCTTCCATTTTAATTTATTATTCACCGATAACATGCGAATCACTACTATAAAAATAACAATGACTGACAATTCAAGCGGGCTGTCCCACCCTAACCATATACAAAGGGCACATACAAATGTTAGGACAGCATGGATTTCTTCTCTTAATGCAAGCGGTGTTCTACCAGCTAACAAATCTCGAATCATCCCTCCACCAACACCAGTAAACATCGACGCTATAATAATGATACCTAGGTCGTGATGTAAGCTTTTTGCTAACAATCCGCCTTGTATTGCGAAAGAAGCTAGGCCAATTGAATCAAAGAAATAGCCCCAGCGGTTCCAATGATGAATCCAGTTCCTTTTGACAAATAAAATGGTCGTCAGCGTGACTAAAACGACTAATAAGGATTGCCGTTCCCATATATCTGACACAGGGATATCCAGTACAACATTGCGGATAATGGAACCACCATAAGACGTTGTCAGACCAAGCACAAATATGCCAATAAAAGAATAGTTGGCCTGTAACGCAACAAATGCTCCACTAATGGCGTAGGCAATAATGCCAATGATATGTAATACTGACCATGTCACATCATCCATCTCCTTTTTACTATACAAAAAAGCCCACCATAAAATAGTTGCGCATTGAGTACGCAAGCTATTTTATGGTGGGCTAATATCCTAGCAGTAGTACCTACTAATTTATCCATCTCACCATGTATCATAAAAAATATAGCTGCTGTGCCATACTAATTGACACAACGACCATAAAATTTCCTAGTTAGAATTGTAATTGATTTTTTTATTAAACTCAATATGAATTTTTGATTATAGCGTTTCATACATGACTTGGCCCATTAAAGAGATGTCATAATCTCCTAATGCAGCTACTTCAGATTGGAAATCAGGTGTATTTAAAATCTCCTTCACCATATCGATGAGCGGTTGATTTTCTGGTGTTTTTAATAACACAATATCGTAACGTTCAGTGACCATCGGTATAAAATCGACCTGAATAAGCTTGGCGATTTTTTCAATGCCAATCCCAACATCTGCACGTCCATTGGCAACTGCAGAGGCGACATCGAGGTGGCTCATTTCTTCATGGGTATAGCCTGCAATCGTGGATGGAGCGATACCGTGAATGCGCAATTGCTCATCTAACAGAGTACGAGCACCTGAGCCTTTCTCACGGTTGATGAATGTGAATGTCTTTGTTTGGAAATCTTCAAATGTGCGTATCTCCAGCGGATTCCCCTTTTGAACATAGAAACCTGCTTTACGTGATACAACATTGATGAGAACAAAGGCATGGCTGACAAAGATTTTTTTTACATAAGGAGTATTATAATCTCCTGTATCCCCATCAAACATATGTAAACTCGCAATATCACAGTCTCCGTGATACAACGCCATTACACCATTAAAACTACCTTCATGTGAGCGTAATACTTTCGTAGATCGTCGTTTCTCGATATATTTTGCTAAAATATCTAATACTAAATCTTGCCCACTCACTATAATTTTCGCGTGATTTTTAGTCGGAGTGGCTATGGAAGCCTGTGCCAAAGCTGGCATACTACCTGTTTTTCGATTTTGTATATAGGTTTGCAAGTCAGCACGATCTACCCGCATTTGTCGCCCTACGCGGAAAACTGGCAAATCACCCTTTTTCACTAAATCATAAATTGTTAATTTTGAAACCTTTAATAATTGTGCAACCTCTTCAATCGTATAGGATTGTTCTTGTGACATGTAAAAGTTCTCCTCCTATAAGCCTCTATTTTACATGGTAACGTATTTATAGCCTTATGAACATCTTGACATTTTCTACCCTTACTAACTTTCTTTTTTATTTATATCTGATTATAATTAGTTATGTCTTGTTATAACGAGTAATAAAAGGAGTATACTCATCGTGAAAAAATATTATCGTTTATTTGCGACACTGTTAGTACTAGTTGGACTATTAGTAGCCTGTGGTAACCAAGAGGCGGCAACAAACGAACCAGTTGAACTAACAATTTCTGCGGCAGCTAGTCTACAGGATGCCTTAGAAGAACTGAAAACAACTTATGAACAACAACACGATACAATCAAAATCCTCTATAACTTTGGAGGTTCAGGTGCTTTACAGCAACAAATTTTACAAGGGGCTCCTGCAGACCTTTTCTTTTCAGCAGCAAAGGATAAATTTGATGCGCTTGTAGAGAAAGAAATGATCGATCAAAAGCTAGGAACGGATCTTTTAGCCAATGATTTAGTATTAATCGTGCCTAAAAGCAATGAAAAGCAAATTCAATCCTTTGAAGATTTACAACAAGCAGGAAAAATTGCACTCGGTACGCCCGAAACGGTTCCTGCCGGACAGTATGGTGTGGACACATTAAAAAATATGCAACTGTGGGATTCACTCGAATCAAAAGTAGTGTATACAAAAGATGTACGTCAAGTACTTACTTATACAGAAACAGAAAATGTGGATGCAGGTATGGTCTATAAAACAGATGCCCTTGTCTCTGATAAGGTCAATGTCGTGGCAACTGCCGATGATGCTATGCACGCACCGATTATTTATCCTGTAGGTGTTCTAAAAGCTAGTAAACATGCACAAGAGGCGGAGGATTTTTATCACTTCTTACAAAGTGATGAAGCTATGGATGTCTTTGAAAAGTATGGATTTAAAGGGGCTCAATAAAAGATGAGTACCGATTTTTGGTCTCCACTTAGGCTTTCGATCGAAATTGCTTTTGTTGCAGGGATCATCGCTATTATAGCAGGTATTTTAATGGGTAAATGGATGGCAACCCATGATTTCAAAGGCAAAATAGTGCTAGAAACGGTATTGCTGTTACCATTGGTATTACCTCCTACAGTAGTCGGTTTCCTGCTTATCGTCATTTTCGGGAAAAATAGTATGTTAGGAGATATCATTATCTGGCTATTCGATCAACCTATCATGTTCACATGGTGGTCGGCCGTCATCGCTTCTACAATCGTTGCCTTTCCATTAATGTATCAATCAGCTAAAACTGGCTTTGCCTCTGTCGATCGAGATATTGAAAATGCAGCACGTGTGGATGGAGCGAATGAATGGCAGGTCTTTCTTTATGTGTCCATTCCCCTTGCATTAAAGGCACTTGTTTCTGGTGGGATTCTAAGCTTCACACGAGCTTTGGGTGAGTTTGGAGCGACACTTATGTTTGCGGGAAATATTCCAGGGAAAACACAAACAACACCGCTAGCAATATATATGGCCATCGATTCTGGAAACATGACCCTTGCCTGGACATGGGTTCTGTGTATGATCGCCATTTCCTTCCTTTTACTTCTTAGTATCCATATCCTGAAAGTATAAAAGAGGTAGTTGGCTCTAGCCAACTACCTCTTTTTGCTTATCCCCCACTGATCGGTGGAATAAAGGCGATTGTGTCGCCAGATTTGACAATCGTCGTATCCGTTGCAAATTCTTCATTAACCGCTGTCATGATCTGTTGTAATGATAGCTGAGGGTAGCGCATTTCCATCCACTCTTTTAACTGCGCAACTGTCACATCTGACAGCTCTACTGATAGCTTTGATTCACCTAGTGCTTCCTGTAGGTGGGCAAATAATAAAATGTTAATCACAGGTTTTCCTCCTCCTGAATGGCTGGTTTCCCTTGCGGATAGGGAACATTTTCTAATTGATCACCAATCCACTCTGTCCCGTCCTCCCAATGTTCTTTTTTCCATATGGGCACGATTTGTTTTATGCGATCAATTGCATATTCATTCGCCATGTAAGCTATTTTACGATGCGGTGATGACACAGCAATCACTACGGCAATATCGGAAATAGCTAAATGACCGACACGATGGGTGATGGCTACTTTTGCTTCTGGCCACTCTTCTTGTATTTCCTTTGCAATCTGTTCAAACATTTTAATCGCCATTGCTGGATAGGCTTGATATTCCAAATGCATCGTTTTTTTACCATTTGTCATTTCACGCACTGTACCGATGAATAATGTGATGGCTCCAGCATTTCGACTAAGGACTTTTTGTCTTACTTCCTCCACATCTATTGGTTGATCGATAACTTCAAATAACGCTGTCGTCATAGTTTTTCCCTCATTTCTGTCAACAAAAATTCCATATATTGTGATTCTTCATGAATCGAAAAAGCAGGGATTGCAAGGGATAGATCAAGCGGACAGCTTGGCCAATAAATCACACAGCGGATATTGGTTACTTGCTGTAGTAGTACTTGATCCTGTGCAGTGCGCAGCAGCACAGCCTTCGGATAATGTTCATTTTTATACCCTTCAATTAGCATGATATCCAGTGGAAGGGACTCATAAATCGCTAGTATATCAGCCAATTGCCAGCTATTTTGGTGGATACTCATACGTAAAGTACCCGCCCCCTCCACTGCTGTAACAACCGCACCTGCTTGCTCATGCCGACTACTATCCTTGGAAGTTTCGATCGTCGGTACTCCACCATGTCCATGATGCTTAATGGTTCCTACCCTTAGCCCTTCCATTGTAGCCTGCTTGATCAATTGCTCCATCAATGTTGTTTTCCCACTATTTTGATAGCCAACTATCTGTAAGATTTTTCGATATTGTCCCAAGGCCACTCACTTCCTTGCAGATCTTCTAGCAAAAGGACATCCACTTGCATACCCTTTTCATAGCCTCTAGAGCCACCTGGTAAAACAATGAATGCATTGGCTGTCGCTAAAGATGAAACTGCACTCGATTTATCGAACCCAGATGGGACAGTTACGAGCTTCCCTTTTTCATATTCGATACGAGCTCGTACAAAGCGTGTAAAGGGATTTGGCTTTGTAAAATCAGCCCCTAAAATAGCTTGCTCCCTGCGTAAATGTGGTTGAGTATGCCCATATGCAGAACGTATAATCGGACGTACAAATAGCTCAAAGCCAACATAGCAGGCTGAAGGATTACCAGAAAGACCAAATAATAATTTGTCGTTGCGAGCAGCAACCGTTGTCACACTACCTGGACGCATCGCTATTTTATTAAACAATACCTTTGCATCGATCGCCTCATAAATAGCTGGTAAATAATCATAATCACCTACGGAAACGCCACCCGTTGTAATTAAAATATCTACTTCCTGTAAGGCTTTTTCTACGTTTTCAATACATAATGTAAGATCATCGCTCAACTTGCCGAAATATTTCACTTCTGCCCCAGCACGCTCAATTTGCGCCATCATCATATAGGCATTACTATTGCGAATCTTACCTGGCTGTAAAGCTTCACCTGGCTCTAGTAATTCGCTACCAGTGGCAAGCACACCAATAACTGTTTTACGATAAACAGGTACTTGCTCGTAGCCAAAAGTAGCAAGTAAGGCCATCACACCCGGGTTAATATATTGGCCTTGTTCAATGAGGACTGCGCCTTGCTGCACATCTTCCCCTTTATAGGAAATATTAGTACCTGCTTCAAAAGGTCGTTTAATCGACATGTACTTTTGGTGATTTTCTTCGAATGTTTGGGTTAATTCTAGCATGACCACTGCATCACATCCTTGCGGTATCGGGGCCCCGGTCATAATGCGGACTGCTTGATGATCGCCAACTACGTCTTCATAGACATAGCCTGCGCCAATTTCTCCAACGACTTGAAAGCGGACTGGACGCTGTGAAGATGCCTCTTGGCTATCGACGGAACGAATGGCATAGCCATCATACGGTGAACGATCAAAAGCAGGTACATCATGATCGGCTCTAATAGCTTGTGCTATAAAGCGTCCATGTGCTTGCGTTAATGACACATGCTCCTTTTTTGCTTGAAAGGCATAGTCCATTACACGATGAACGGCTTCTGCCACAGGAATTGGTTCTCTTTTTTCTACCATTTGGTACACTCCCTTAACCTAATAAACGATAATAAATGCTTTTGGCTTTCTGTATATCTTGTATACCATGTATCACAACTCGCCCATCTTGGAAAATAACGATTCGGTAATCGTCCGCTTGGCAAGATAGCAAATAAGGATTAACCTGGACTTCTCCGTGGGAACAGAGCTGATTTGCCAGCTGATCAAGCGAATAGTAAATGGGCTTTGGTGGTCGAATTTGTACCGCGTCTCGGCCACAAAGGATCTGTAATTTCGTTTGATTTTCATAGGATAGGTAAGGATAGGTCGGCTTGTCGCCACAAGATGGACAATCACCTTGCCTTATTTTCTCCACATTGATTTCATAGTGTTGATTTTGCCAAACATCAAACGTTAAGTAGCTTTTTCGTAAGGCTTTGTCATCTCCAACAAGCAGCTTGAAAACCTCTGCCACCTGATAAGCAGCAACAATTTGAACTGCTGGACTAATAATGCCAACGGTATCACAAGTCATCCCTGTATGGGGCATCACCTTTAATAAGCAATGCAAACAAGGCGTTTTACCTGGTACAACCGTGTAAGTCGCACCATAACTACCAACACAAGAGCCATATACCCAAGGAATACGATATTTTTGCGCAAGGTCATTCATGACAAAACGAACATCAAAATTATCGGTCGCATCGACCATCACATCAACATCTTCTAGTAATGGTAGCAAGGTCTCTGTACAAGCATCCATAATGCCGACATGAATTTCTACCTCTGTGTTTATTTGTTGGAGACGCTTTTTAGCTGCGATAACTTTGGGCATTTTTTCTTGTGCATCTAGCTCTGTATATAATTGCTGTCTTTGTAAATTACTCCACTCTACATAATCACGATCAATGAGTGTCAGCCTGCCAATACCTGCTCGCACAAGCGCTTCTGCACTAGCACTCCCCAATGCCCCCGCACCTATAATAAGGACGTGTTTTTGCTGAAGGGATTGTTGCCCAGTTTGTCCGATAGGGTGAAATAATTGTTGTCTAGAATATCTATTTTGCATACGTATGTGGCCTTTCTTTCTATGAATTTTCGTTTGACCTTTTCATTTATAGCATTATAATAAAAGCAATGTTTTTTAGCAAAAACGCATTTGAAGGAGGTCTTACTGTGCATCCCACACATCAGCAGCAACCAATTCAAGTTGCCATTTTAACGGTCAGTGATACACGCACAAAGGCAGATGATCATGCTGGTCAGCGTATTCAGTCCTTACTACAAAAAGCTGCATTTGAAGTTATAGACTACCAACTCACAAAGGATGAACCGCTCGATATCGCTCATCATGTTAAAAATTGGTGCAGCGATCCAACAATTAATACCATTATCGTTACTGGTGGAACAGGATTTACACCAAGAGACCAAACCTATGACACCATTCTGCCTCTGTTTGAAAAAGAAATGATGGGGTTTGGTGAATTATTTCGAATGCTCAGCTATGAAGAAATTGGCCCAAAGGCGATGTTTAGTCGTGCCACGGCAGGAAGTCTCCAGCAAACAGCCATTTATGTTTTACCAGGCTCCACAAATGCGGTGACTTTAGCTATGACGAAGCTCATAGTACCTACAGTCCAACATTTTGTTGGTGAGTTGAAGCGCTTATGAAAATTGCAGGTATAGTGTTAGCTGGCGGTCAATCCTCTCGCTATGGACAGCCAAAAATGTTTGAGAAGTTTGCTGGACTGCCATTATATAAACATAGTCTCATAGCCCTGCAAAAAAATCAGCTAAACCCTCTTATTATCGCTACAAATGCGCACTTACAACATCAGTTTGGACAGGAAAATGTCCACTGGGTTATTGAAAAGCAGCCACATCAAGGCCCTCTTTTTGCTTTGCATCATATCATGACAGCCTATCCTGATGTGGAATGGTTTTTTGTCGTAGCAAGCGATATGCCTTATATGAATGCAGAATTTATCCAAAAAATGGTAGGCTTGATTAATGACACGTATGATGCTATTGTTCCGACACAAGCGCTACGCGATCAGCCATTAGCTGCATTATATCGACGTACTGCTTTACCAAAGGCGACACAATTAACGACACAAAATAAACGGAGTATGAAAGTGCTTTTAGAGCAACTTCGTGTTTGTTATGTCCCTTTTGATGACAATAGCTCAACATTTATCAATATCAACGCACAACAAGACTGGTCACAAACAAGTAAAAAGGAGTTTAATAATGAATAATTTTACACACTGGAACGAAGAAGGTCGTCCTAAAATGGTCGATATCTCCGCAAAAGAAATCACAACACGTACAGCCATTGCGCGCAGTACGATTCTTTTATCCGATGCGGTCTATGAAGCCATCCAACAAGGTGGCATTAAAAAAGGTGATCCGACGCAAGTTGCGCAAATTGCAGGGATTATGGGCGCTAAAAAAACAGCTGATATCATTCCCATGTGCCATCCCATCATGCTACAGGGTACGGATTTCCAGTTTGACTATGAAAAAGCAGAGAATGGCTATGAGCTCCATATTCAAGCCACTGTTAAATGCAGTGGAAAAACGGGTGTTGAAATGGAAGCTCTCACTGCTGTGTCTGTCGCAGCACTAACTTTTTATGATATGTGCAAAGCCGTTGATAAGACGATGGTCATCAAAGAAACTTACCTTGTTGAAAAAACAGGTGGGAAAAGTGGCACTTTTGTGCATAAATAAACAGAAAAAATTCGGCATTATTGTGCCGATTTTTTTCTGTTTTTTACACGCTACCCCCCAATATGAGACATTTCAATTTTTGACGTTTTCCTTTTTGCCATCGTTTGTTCATTGCGTTCATCTGAATAACGATCATTTCTTGTTTCCCAAACGTTCGTTATGCACTTGATGATGGCAGCATCATCTTGCCCTGAACGTAACAATTCCCTTAAATCCGTGCCTTCTGTTGCAAATAAACAAGTGTATAATGAACCTTCTGCAGAGAGACGAGCACGTGAGCAATTGGAGCAAAATGAATCCGTTACAGATGAAATTATACCAATCTCACCTTGAGCATCTTGATACTGATAACGCGTTGCCACCTCTCCTTTATAATTGGGCGCTACTGGTTGTAACGGCGTAAACCGATGGATTTGCTCAATAATCTCTTTTTTGGACACCACATCATCCAAACGCCAGCCGTTCGAATTCCCTACATCCATATATTCAATAAAGCGTAGAATATGCTGTTTTTCTTTAAAAAACTGCGCCATGGTAACAATATCTTGTTCGTTTTTCCCTTTTTGAACAACCATATTAATTTTTACTTGTAAGCCCGCTTCTGCAGCCTTTTCAATTCCCTCTAACACTGGCAATACCTTGCCTCTATGACCATTCATCTCGAAAAAACGCTCATCATCAAGCGAGTCTAAACTAACAGAAACTCGGGCTAAGCCTGCCTGTGCCAATGAATGTGCGTATTTTTTTAATAACGAACCATTGGTTGTTAAAGCAATATCTTCTACACCTTTTATGCGGTGAATACGGGCAATTAATTCGGGCAAATCACGACGTAGTAAGGGTTCCCCACCTGTAATCCGTATTTTTTTCACGCCCAATGAAACAAAGATTTTTACTAATCGTTCAATTTCATCAAAACTTAATATTTTATCAGACGGTAAAAATGCGTAATCTGGACCAAATACTTCTGCTGGCATACAATATCGACAGCGAAAATTACAACGATCTGTCACGGATATTCTTAAATCTCTTAACGGTCTGTGTAATTGGTCTTGTAGATTCGTCATCTAATCTCCTTCTTTCAATTCATTAGCTGGTAATAGGATGCGTTGTGGGTGTGTATAAATATTCAATGTCTGTTGCCGAATAAAGCCAACCGTCGTAATACCAAGCTGCTCTGCTAATTGCAATGCTAATTCTGTGGGTGCTGATTTAGATAGCACGATGGCACAGCCTATTTTGGAAACCTTTAGTAAAATCTCCGATGATATTCGTCCGCTAAAGACGATAATTTTATCTTCCATACGGATGTTGTTGCGTAGGCAATAGCCGTAAATTTTATCCAAAGCATTATGACGTCCAATATCCATGCGACTTAGGACGATGCCATTTACATCACATAGTGCAGCATTATGCACCCCACCCGTTTTCTTAAAAATATCTGCACTATCCTGCATCGCATACATTAAACGGAAGCAATCTTCGGTCGTTATTTGCACATGGACTTGATCCATTTTTTTCGCTACTAATGCATCGTTCGTAAACACAAAGCCTTGTCGACTCATCCCACAGCAAGACGTAATATAGCGCTTGTTTTGCGTCTGTTGGTAATAAGGATTAATATGCTTTGTTTTAATATGCACAAAACCCTCTTTCTCTTGGTGCCAAATTTCCTCAATATCCTCAAAACTACGAATCACTCGTTCAGAAGCTAAGTAGCCAATAACCATATCTTCTACATACTCGGGTGTACAGACCATCGTGACAAATTCCTGCTGATTAATTTTTACGGTAACAGCGTATTCTGAAACAATTAAATCAACCATTTCTGTCACTCGTTGTCCTTCAACACGCACAATTTTTCTTGTCATTGCTCGATCCATAAGGCATCCCCTTTATTCACTGATATGCTTTTCAAAAACAAAGACGGAAATCGCAAAATCCTCTTCAATTTTAATATCTGAAAATAAGTGAAGTAATTTGCTGCCCATCAATTCTTCCATACCCTCTGGTGGCGATTGTCTATATAAATCTTGAATCATACTCGTCCTTGCAGCATGCACCATTTTCAGCCCTTCTGGTGTACTGGCAATAAATTTTTCTGTCGGAGTGATATTTCCGTATAAGGTAGATACAGCCATATTCTCGACAAAAACAGTATGAATACGTTCAGGACCTTTACCAAATACTTCCTTTCTTAACTTTCGAATCATGTCATTAAATTCGTGGATTTTTTTAGACATAGCAACGATTCTCCCATCATAATTAAACTTTTTTAGGCAAATGGTTATGTAGGCCACCCTTACAGTTTGTTAATGATATAGCAACTTTTAAAAAAATAAAAGAGAAAATACTTTTTGATAATAATTCTCATTTAATAAATTTTATGATAAATATTGTTCATTTTGAAGGAAAGGGCTATAATATTCATATCACAAATGGAATTAATTTATTTTGAACCCTATGTTACGATGTTGCATAGTGTTTTTAATAGTTGAATTCTATTGTAATTAAAAAATAAAAGTAGATTGAGTTTTTAGCAAGACCTGCTAAGAATTTTATCCACCATGAATTATTAGCATGTCTCGGACATGTAATTTCATGGTGGATTTTTTTATTTTTTCAAAACCGAGACATGGATAACATGTTATGATCTAGCAATTTACCTATTTTGAGGTAGCTTCAAGAACCATTGGGAATTACAATGATAACAAGACAATCTTTTCAACAATCACCAACTCGATTTGTTATTCCCTTTTGTCTTAAGCTGTACCATGTTATCCGATTCGTCTCAAAGTGCAAAAGGAGGAAGTTACCTTGACTCAAATTAATATTAATGGCGTACCGTATGAAGTAAAAGAAGGAGCTACAATCCTTGATACCATTAATCAACATGACATTCCGCATCCACAGATTTGTCATGTGCCCGCTGTTGACCCCATTGAAACATGTGATACATGTATCGTGGAAGTGAATGGCCAATTAGTTCGTTCCTGCTCTACAAAGGCAGTAGACGGCATGAATGTACTCCTAACTTCTGACAAAGCAAAAGCGGCACAAACAGAAGCGATGGACCGTCTACTCGAAAATCATTTACTGTATTGTACAGTTTGTGATAACAACAATGGCAATTGTGCTTTACACAACACTGCCGAAATGATGGAAATCGAGCATCAAAAATATCCCTACCAGCCAAAAGTGGAACCTCATGAAGTAGACATGTCACATCCGTTTTATCGATATGATCCTAACCAATGTATCGCTTGTGGTCAGTGCGTAGAGGTTTGTCAGAATCTACAGGTAAATGAAACATTATCCCTTGATTGGGAAGCAGAAAGACCACGTGTCATTTGGGACACGGGCGTTGCTATCAATGATTCTTCCTGTGTAAGTTGTGGTCAATGCGTAACCGTATGTCCATGTAATGCCTTAATGGAAAAATCCATGCTTGGAGAGGCTGGATTTATGACTGGCCTCAAACAGGATATGTTAGATCCGATGATCAGTTTGATTAAGGAAGTTGAACCAGGCTATAGTGGTATTTTTGCCGTTTCTGAAGTGGAAGCAGCCATGCGTAGTAAGCGCACCAAAAAAACAAAAACAGTATGTACTTTCTGTGGTGTAGGCTGCTCGTTCGAAGTTTGGACAAAGGGTCGTAAAATTTTAAAAGTACAGCCTTCCGATGGTCCAGTAAATGCGATTTCTACATGTGTCAAAGGGAAATTCGGCTGGGATTTTATCAATTCTGAGGAACGTATTACAAAACCACTCATTCGTAAAAATAATGAGTTTGTGGAATCATCGTGGGATGAAGCACTTGATTTAATTGCAACAAAACTAAGTGGCATTCAACAACAATATGGTCCAGGTTCTGTTGGCTTTATCTCCTCTTCTAAAATTACAAATGAAGAGAATTACTTAATTCAAAAAATGGCCCGTCAATTATTTGGCACAAACGATGTCGATAATTGTTCTCGTTATTGCCAATCTCCTGCAACTGATGGTTTATTACGTACAGTTGGCATGGGAGGAGATGCTGGTACGATCAAAGATATTGCTAAGGCTGGACTTGTCATTATTGTTGGGGCTAATCCAGCTGAGGGCCATCCTGTTTTAGCAACACGTGTGAAACGTGCACATAAATTACATGGTCAGAAATTAATTGTTGCTGATATTCGTAAGCATGAAATGGCAGAGCGTTCCGACATCTTTATGCGTCCAAAGCAAGGTACTGACCAAGTTTGGTTAATGGCTGTTACCAAATATATCATTGATCAAGGTTGGCATGATGAAGCGTTTATTCAAGAAAACGTCCTTCATTATGATGATTTTAAACAAGTACTTGCAACCTATACACTTGATTATGCACAAGAAATGACTGGTATTAGTAAGGAAACATTGATCGAAGTAGCTGAAATGATTCGTGATGCAGATGGTACATGTGTTCTTTGGGGCATGGGTGTAACACAAAATACTGGTGGCTCCTATACATCCGCAGCGATTTCAAATTTACTTTTAGCAACTGGGAACTATCGTCGTCCAGGTGCTGGGGCCTACCCACTTCGCGGCCATAACAATGTGCAAGGTGCCTGCGATATGGGGACACTTCCAAATCTATTGCCAGGCTATCAAAGAGTCACAGATGACGAGGCACGTGCAAAATTCGAAAAAGCCTATGGTGTCCCTATTCAACCACAGCCTGGTCGAAATAATATGCAAATGTTAGATGCGATCATGGAAGGAAAAATGAAAGCGATGTATTTAGTGGGCGAAGATATGGCACTTGTTGACTGTAATGCCAACCATGTAGATGAGGTGCTTTCACAGCTTGACTTTTTCGTTGTCCAAGATTGTTTCCTATCACGCACAGCACAATATGCAGATGTGATTTTACCTGCTGCGCCTTCGCTTGAAAAAGAAGGTACATTTACGAATACAGAACGTCGCGTTCAACGCCTGTATCAAGTATTACCAACACTTGGTGAGTCGAAAGCAGATTGGGAAATATTGCAAGCTGTTGCTCATCGTTTAGGGGCAGATTGGCATTATGATCACCCAAGCGACATTTTTGATGAAATGGCGAGCCTGTCTCCCCTCTTCTCACAAGCCAACTATGATGTTCTTGAAGGCTGGGGAAGCTTCTGTTGGGGTAGCCATGATGGTAAAGATACACCATTATTATATGAAGATGGCTTTAACTTCCCTGATAAGAAAGCTCGTTTTGCTTTAAATGATTGGGTGCAGCCTGTTGAGTTTGAAGCACAATACGATTGTCATATTAATAATGGCCGTATGCTTGAACACTTCCATGAAGGAAATCTAACAAATAAATCGAAAGGTATTCAATCGAAAGTACCTGAAATTTTCGTTGAAGTATCACCAGAATTGGCGAAAGAACGAGGCATTGCAGATGGAGCCCTACTTCGTTTAGTGTCTCCATATGGTGCCTTGAAGCTAAATGCTCTTGTTACAGATCGCGTACAAGGAAACGAATTATTCTTACCAATGAACTCTGTTAGCAAAGATTCAGCCATCAACTTCCTAACTGGTCCTGCAGCAGATGTGAATACGTCAACACCAGCTTATAAACAAACAAAAGTACGAGTAGAAGTGCTAAAAGCAAAAGGTAAATCACCACTTCCTCGCACAAACCCACGCTATAAAAAGCGTCATCCTCAAAATGGTGTTGAGGTACAACGAAAATGGAATCGTCCTGGCTACGTTCACTTAACAACCATAAACGAAAGAGAGTGAGAGCATGGCTGTACCCATTACAGGCATTAAAAAACAACAATTAACAGAAGAACAACTAAAAGAACAAAAATTAGATAATCTAAAAGAACTGCTTTCTGAAAATGAAGAAGCCGTCAATCAGGTGTTTAGTATTATGGCTGAATTAAATGATATCGGTGCACTAGAAGCAGCAATGAAGCTACTTGAAGCCAAAGAGGAAGTGGCACATATTGCACTTGGACAATTAACACGTAAGCCTGTAACCAATATCATTAACAATTTAATGGGTGTTGCGGGAGCATTGACGGAGCTCAATCCTGAAACAACGACTAAGCTGATTGAAGGCTTAAATACAGGCGTAGATGAAGCAAGCAAAGCACTTGAATCTAATGAAAAGGTCAGTGCCTTTAAGCTCATGAAAATGATAAACGATCCAGATGTCAATCGTGCGCTCAATTTTGGGGTTCATTTCTTAAAGGGACTCGGCAAAGGCTTAAAAGAATAAGGTGGTTCCTAAATGTTAACAAAAGAAAATGTTGTAAACACATTGAAACAGGTGAATGATCCTGAGCTACATCAGAGTATTGTAGATTTGAATATGGTGCGAAACATTCAAATACATGACAACCATATAGCCTTGGATATTATTTTGACCATACCAGGATGTCCGTTAAAGGCGAAAATACAGCAAGATGTGGAGGAGGCCTTACAAGCGCTTGGTGCCTCCACTGTTACCATTAGCTTTGGCGCTATGACAGATCAGGATCGTCGCACTTTAACCGCCTCTCTACAGGCAAAGAATGTGACTGATCAAGGAATGCCAAACATGCTACTGCCTAATTCTGGTGTTCAATTCATTGCCATTACAAGTGGTAAAGGCGGTGTTGGAAAGTCTACAGTGACCATTAATTTAGCGGTTGCACTTGCTCGTCTTGGCAAACGTGTAGGTATTTTAGATGCTGATATCTATGGTTTCAGTATCCCTGCCATGATGAAGATTGATCAAAAGCCTACCATGCTTGATCAAACGGCGATTCCAGTAGAACGTAACGGCGTAAAAATAATGTCGATGGGCTTTTTTACAAATGACAACCAGCCTGTTATGTGGCGTGGTCCTATGCTCAATAAGTGGATTCGCAATTTCCTTGTCAACACGCTATGGGGAGATTTAGATTACCTCCTCATCGATTTACCACCTGGTACAGGAGATGTTGCAATTGATATGGCTGCGATGATTCCACAAGCCCAAGAAATCATCGTGACAACACCGCACCTTGCTGCTTCTCATGTTGCATCTCGTGCTGGCTTGATGGCGCAACATACGAAACACAGGATTCTTGGTGTTGTTGAAAACATGGCCTATTTTGAAGGTGCTGACGGTCAAAAAAACTATCTATTTGGACAAGGCGGAGCCGAACAATTAGCAGATTTATTACAGACAGATGTAATCGCTCAAATTCCTTTTGCTCAACCTGAGGAAAATACAGGTTCCTCGGTCTATGATGAAGTGTCGATAATCGGTGAAGTGTTTACTCATTTAGCAGAAGATCTACTCTATAAATAACCCTTGATTTGTTTTTTTACCATGCACTAATCTAAAAACTGATACAAATGAAAACACCTTACGTTGAAATAAGGGGATAAGAAGCATCCCGAACAATCAACGTGAAGGTGTTTTTTATGTGAACAAGAATAAGTTATTATATAGAAGAAAAAAATAAGATAAGTAAAAGCCTCGCCAAACAAGTATGAGAATAAATTAGAGTTTAAAAATTATTGCGTCTACATTTTTGTACACTTCTTCAGTCACATCATCTGTCAGAAAAAGTTACCTTGCATATAAATTAAGACTCTATAATTTGTATTATCAACAAGAAGTAAAAAAAGAATGACCATGAGCATGTCCCGTAATGGCACGATTAATCATCCTCCAATCGAGATGTTTCTGACCTAACCCTCGCTTAGATCCAAAACGTTCTATAATCACTAAAACGGATGCATGTAGAACAGGTCATTGAAGGTCATATTAATTCGTCACAGCAGCTATCTCCTTTACATGTTCATGATGCTACTTTAAATGAATATTAACTCTTTAATTTTCAAGTAATTTATCTATTACTAGCTTTGTTAAATTAGGCATTATTTCCATAGTGTATTTCAATTCTGTTCTTTCATATCTATTATGTGCATCATATCCATATGGTCCAATATTGATTGCAGGGATATTTAGTTCTCTAATGGCATCATAATTTACATAATGTTTAGTTCTCCAGCTAGGGTTATTGTTAACAACTGAATTCACACTATCTTCATCGACATTTATAGCCACGCAACTCATATCACAAATATGAGGGAAATAATTTTTCTGTACAATAGGCTTATCATAATGTGGTTGAACTTTTTCTACTGCATAATCTAAAGCGGTTAGTAAATTTTTTTCTTTTTCATTTTTACCAGTTACTTCTACACATGGTGAGTACAATGAAGAATAAAAAATAATGATTGCAGGACTCTTATCCTTGGTCCACTTCCAAACTTCTTCTACCACTTTTGCAGAAAACATGCGTACATCTAACTCTTTATTTTTTAATAATTCGTGTTTAAAATTTTTTATATGCTCTTTGTAATTGTCCCCATATTCAACAATAATTGATTGTTCTAATTCTTCATAGAATAATACCCTCGTCTTCCATGGCAATTTTGTGTATTCCTGCCCACTAATTTCGCAATATCTCTTATAATGATTATTTAAATTAGCTATTGCATTATTAAATGCAATTTTAGCATGGACTTTTAGCTTTTCTAACACATCTTTAGGTGACCATGATTGCACAAAGAAATTATAATATACATATGAAGCAAGAGCTGTCTGAACTGTATAAGTCTCTTTAAAATCCGTTTGCTTCAAACTTACAGGTGGCATCGGTGTTTCTCCTAACGATTTATCACATAACTCTGGGTTATATGCAATTTGTCTAGTTAACTCCGCAGCAATATAGTTAGGGTCGATTCCTTCAAAACTAGAGCCTACATGGCTTTCCACCCCAGTTATATAAAAAGAAGGGAGTAGCTTACCAACGCTACCTTTATATATATATCTACTTTCATCCCCCTCATACTTAGGAGCAACAAAATCGGAGTTAATTAATGCCGCGTAATCAAATCCATGCTCTACTTTTAACATTTTTAAATCATTTAAACCAGACAATACTCCATGAGAACTATCCTCTTCATCGCATTCAGCAAAAAATACGATATTTCCATTCAGTTCCTCTGGGTGTTCAGAATAATATTTTAATAGATAATAATGGCTTGCAACACCACTCTTCATATCAAGTGTTCCTCTTCCAAATAACCATTCATTTGATTCTAAATGCTCTCGAACCAACGGCGGAACTTTTTCACCCTTTAACGCTTCATGAAGTTCATTAGGTAAACAAGCCTTCTCTTTCAAACTATTATAATCATCGATACCCACCGTATCTGTATGTCCCATTAGCACAACCGTTTTATTACTATCTCCTTTAGTACCTTTTACAAATGCAAACACATTGTACCTTTCAACCTCATCATCTATTGTTCGTGAAGTAAACACATATTTAGGATTTTTCAGGAAATAAGGTAAATTAGAAATTGTTTTAGCCAATGACTTTGATATGTTAATTTCCCCTTCAGTATTAACAATGCTTTCAATATTTACAAGTTCGTTCGTAACCTTTAATACTTCTTCATACGTTTTTAACATCTCTCATCATCCCCTAATTAAAGATAATAATTATAAAACTTGTTGCAAAAACTTAATCGTTCTTTCTTGTTTTGGCGCTTTAAAAATTTCTACTGGAGAGCCCTCTTCAATAATTTTGCCATCTGCTAACATAATCACCCTATCCGCAACTTCCTTAGCAAAGCCCATTTCATGGGTTACGACGACCATCGTCATTCCGTCTTTAGCAAGGTTTTTCATCGTTTCTAAGACTTCTCCTACCAACTCAGGATCCAATGCTGATGTTGGTTCATCAAATAACATAACACTTGGATTCATTGCCAGTGCTCTAGCAATAGCAACTCGTTGTTTTTGACCACCAGATAGTTGTTCAGGATAGTAATTGGCTTTATCAGCAAGACCTACTCGTGTTAACAAATTCATAGCAAATTTAATCGCTTCCTCTTTACTTTGCCTTTTCACCTGAATTGGTGCTTCTATTACATTTTGTAAAACACTTAAATGGGGAAATAAATTGAAATGTTGAAATACCATCCCCATATTTTCTCTTACATGATTTAAATTAGTTCTTTTTACATCAATAATCTCATCATTAATGCTTATCGTACCTGAATCTAATATCTCCAAAAAATTCATACATCGTAATAAAGTGCTCTTCCCTGATCCACTAGCCCCTATTAGAACAACCACTTCTGATTTATTAATTTCAAGATTTATACCTTTTAAAACCTCTAAGTCACCAAATGATTTAGAAAGCGATTTCAACTTTATCACGTTTTTTCCTCCTTCCAACATCCAGTCGACTTTCAAGTTTATTAAATAACAGCGTGAATAATAAGACTAAAATTAAATAGTAAATTCCCACAACAAAGTATGTTTCAAGAGGCATATAGTTGTATGCTTGAGTTGACAGTGCATGGTTAAACAATTCTGATACTGCGATATAAGCTACTAAAGACGAATCTTTTAACCCTATGATAAATTGATTAGCTAATGCTGGAATAGCTCTTTTAAAACTCTGTGGTAAAATAATTCTTCTCATTGTTTTAAAATATGTCATTCCTAATGATCGACCAGCCTCCATTTGGCCTTTATCAATAGATTGAATGGATCCACGAAAAATTTCTGCAATATATGCTCCTGAATGAATACCGAGCGCAATGGATCCTGCTGCAAAGTCTGATAAAGTGAAAATACTAGAAATACCGTAATACAAGAACATAAGTTGTACTATTAATGGCATACCTCGAACAACAAAAATGTAGCCGTTAGCAATACTTTCCAAGATTTTTATATTGGATACTTTGAAGAAGGCAAACACTAACCCAATCACACAAGCAATAAATAAAGAAACAATGGTTAATTCAATCGTTAAAACTGTCGCTTTTAAAAACTCAATGCCATGCTTTTGAAATATTGATGTTACATTTGTGAGAAAATCCATATTAATCACCTAACCTCTTTTAAGTATGTGGACGTAAAAGACAAACACTCCTATAGATAGCTAAAATTTATTAATAAAATTAGATTTTGGTGGGAAGTAAAATAGAAAGAATTTTCAATCTATTTAGTCTACAATTTTAATATTTTAGAACAATTAATAGCTATGCCTAGTACGTCTTTAGCATACTAGGCACACTATTTTTAACAGTTATTCTAACAAGTCTTTCCCAAACCATTTCATACTTATTTCTTTATACGTTCCATCCTTAACCATCTCTTCAATCGCCTTATTAATCGCTTCTAATAAAACTTCATTATCTTTATTAATCGCCACTGCAATTTCTTCTCTTTTAATGACCTCTCCTAGGGCTTGAATCTTCAATCCTGATTCTTGCATTGCTGAAATACCTACAATTCTATCAGTAATTACTGCATCTAGCCGACCTGGTGGAAGATCCTGTAATGCATAGATTTCACTAGGGAATTCTTTGATTTTATCTGTATATTTCTTAGCATCTTCAACATACGTACTAGCTTGCATCACGCCTATCGTTTTTCCCTTTAAATCTTCTACCGTTTTAATCTCCTTATTTTCACTTGAGATAAATACTGTAGCACCTGAAACATAATAAGGGATTGAAAAGTCGACCTGTTTAGACCTTTCTTCAGTAGCTGTCATACTGCCAATAATGGCATCATATTTATTACCTCGTAACCCTTGAATAATTGTTTCCCATGGATTTGTTACAGGATTTGCTTCAAGCCCAATCCTTTTTGAAATTTCTTTCCCTATTTCAACATCAAAACCTACTAATTCTTGATTTTCCTTATAATTTAATGGTTTTAGTAAACCACTCATTGCAAATGTTAACTTGCCATCCTTAACCAATTTCATTTCTGTTGTTACACTTTTATCCTGATCCTCACTTTTTGCATCCGCAGTAGCTGGAACTTGTGTATTTGTTTTATTTTCCGAACATGCCGCCATTAGCGAAATAACCAACACCAATAATAAATAGAATCTATTTTTCTTCATTAAATAACCCCTTCCATTTAATTAAGCTAGTTCTCCACCATCAATAGCAATTGTTTGTCCGGTAATATAAGATGACTCATCCGAAGCAAGGAAAGCGTATAATGCTCCGACTTCCTTAGGATCTGCATGTCGTTTCAGAGGGATACCTTCATTTACAACTTCCAACATATCTGGTGTATACTCAGCCATTTGCATAGGGGTTAGTACGTATCCAGGGCATATCGTATTAACTCGGATATTTGGAGCAAGCTCCAATGCCATTGTTCGTGCTAAAAGATTAACCCCTGCTTTTGAAGCATTGTAGTCAGCATAGAATGGATGTCCTGTCACTCCATTTGTAGACGCTGTCATAAGTATGACACCCTTGCCCTGCTCCACCATCATTTTTGCGGCTGCTTGTGAAGTATAAAATACCCCGTTAAGATTAATGTTTAATACTTTACTCCATTGTTCAGGACTAATATCAAGAAACTTATTGCGAATGCTAATACCTGCATTCGCAATAAAAACATCTACACCACCTAAATCTCTTTTTATATTCTCAAAAACAGCGTTTACATTTTCAGGATTACTAACATCTACTACATAGCCTTTAGCAATTCCGGGATTTTCATTTATCGACTGTTCAATACCCTCTTTATTAATATCTAAAATAGCCACTATCGATTCTTCTTCTATAAAACGTTGTGCTGTGGCTAATCCTATACCACTAGCACCTCCTGTAATAACTACTCTCTTATTTTTTAAACTTCTATGATTGGTTCTCATTCAAACACCCCCCTAATGGTTATTAATTAATTCTTTTTTATTTTTCACCTTTTGTAGATATACCCTCCATGAAATACACCATTTAGAAGGCTCATCTAAATAGTCTGCTTCAATTAACTGATGAATTGTGCTATTTTGCGGTGCTGCTTTAACAATTTCTGGCGTTTCGTATGCTTCTTTAGAAATCTGCTCAAGCGCTTGAATATATTCATCTAAATCTGCCTTAGAATAAGATTCTGTTGGTTCAAGTGTAAATGGTTGTGGAACAATATAAGGATGATGACTAGTCCAGTAATGTAAACCAAAGTCAGTCATTCGGCGCTGTACATCCTCTGTTGTAACACCTGTTTCTTTCTCCAACTGCTCCCAACTATAACGAACTTGCTCTAATCTTTGCCCTTGTATATACGGCACACTTACACCACGAATTTTTGATACTTTACTATACAGATAATTGTTATTTAATACGGCTGTTTCTGCCACAGCTTTAAGTCCATCTGTGCCTAATGCTCTAATCCAAGCATAAGAACGCAAAATCGTTTGAGCTACCCCATGGAATGATCGTACTTTTCCAATCGAATGCTCTAATTGATCATTTAACACATATTGGTCTCCCTCTTTCTCAACAATTGGACCTGGCAAATAAGGCTTTAATTCTTCTGTGACCCCAAGAGCCCCTGTCGCTGGCCCTCCACACATGTGAGGTGCTGCAAATGTTTTGTGTAGATTGAAAAAACACATGTCAAAACCTGCTTCTCTTGCACGTGTGATTCCTAACAGTCCATTGGCATTTGCCTGATCGTAGTAACAAATTCCACCAACATCATGCACTATTTTCGTAAATTCTTTAATTTTAGAATTATAAATCCCTGTATCTTCAGGGTTAGCTACAACAAAACCAGCTGTTCTTTCGGATACAACTTCTTTCAATTTATTAATATCCGGAAAACCATTTTTATCTGGATGAATAGTTATTATTTTATAACCTTTTACTACTGCGGTTGCTGCTTGAGAAGGGTGTGAGAAGATGGTTGTAATAATTTCATTACGTTGATCTGCTTCACCTTTTACTTCAAAATATTTGCGTACAATCGATGCCATCGCAAACAATGCTTGTGTACCACCACTTGGTTGGAAAGAGAAACAATCCATCCCCGAAATTTCACGCATCGCTAAGTCCAAATTGTGAATAATTTCTAGCATTCCTTGGACAGTACTACCCTCTTGTAAAGGATGTAATTCCATTATTTTAGGATTACGAATAAGCAATTCATTAATTTTTGGAATATACTTCATCGTACAAGTGCCTTGTCCAATTTCAACATTAAAATCAGAGCCTAATGTTTCTTGCGATAGTCTTACATAATGTCGTAACACCCGCGCTTGTCCTATTTCTGGTAAATTTGGTTTATTTGCTCTTTTCATTTTCTGAGGTAAGGATGAAACACCATCACCGACTGCTGCTACAATCTCATTTGAAGGTTGCGGAACTTCTACTCCAACTTCTCCTGATTGATGTAACTCAAAAATGATAGGTTCATTCCATTTAGCTTGATGAAAATCTTTATTTACATTCTCTCTTAGAATCTTATCCACGTTAAAACTCCTTTCTTCCTATTTAATATCCAACAATTGTAGCTAAAGCATTGATTAACTTATCAATATCCTCTTTAGTGTGAACTTCAGTTACACAATAAAGTGCTGCTTGACCGTATTCAGGAAATTCCAACGATAAGTCTTTACCACCGAAGATTTTTTGCTCAAGTAATCGTGAATTGATTTCTTCTACTGTTAATCCTGTATCGTTAAAATCTATAATGAACTCTTTGAAAAATGGAGAGGTAATTCTTGAACCCCGAATATTGTTAATAGAATTCAATTGCATTACTGCATACTGACTGTTTTGCATAATGGCTTGACCTAACTCGTACATGCCGTTTGGTCCCATTAATGATAAATACACACCTGCTGTAATCCCCCAAAGAGCTGTTTGTGTGCCTACAGACTCCTTACCGTTTTCTCTATCTGCAAAGGACGTACGATCATAGGCAATGTCACCAAAACCATATTCACCTTTCTTTACAGTCGGAATAATACCGAACAATCGTGATGGATATTCATTAACAAATTTTGGATCATTATATGTTGCAATAAATCCAGCTTGCCCTCCACTATAATTCATGTGCATACCTAATGGTTGAAGATCTCCACAGACGATATCCGCTCCATATTGACTTGGTGGTGCCAATACCCCTAGAGAACTTGGATCAACTCCTACTATCATAAGTACCCCATATTTTTTAGCAAGTTGTGAAATTTCCTGACCTTGCGACTCGATAAAACCTAAATAGGATGGATTTTCAAAGTAAATAGCTGCAACTTCGTTTGACAACTTTGCTTCTAAATCGGCTAAGTCCATTAATCCTGTATTAAGATTGAATTTTATTCCTTCAAATGATAACTGTGGTGTACCATAGTTTGTAATAACTTTTCTGCGTTCAGGAGAAAGTGTATTAGCAAGTAATATTTTCGTACGCTTTGTAATCCGACTCGCCATACGAATTGATGTAGATGCAGCTTGGGCCCAATCGAATGTAGGAACATTCACTACTTCCATATCCACAAGCTCCGCCATTAAGCTTTGATATTCAAATAATGCTTGAAAGCGTCCATGATCCTCATAAGGCTCTCCTGCATAAGCTGTTAAAAATTCTGCACGTTGATTCACTTCATCACATACGGCTGGTATGAAGTGTTGCCAGCAACCAGCTCCTAGAAAATTAATATATTCATTGGTACTTACATTTTTATTTAAAAGACCCTCAATATGGCGTCGTAACTCTAATTCATTCAAAGCTTTTGGAATATTCATGGTACCTTTAAAATGTAAATCCTCCGGAATACACGAATAAAGCTCCTCAACGGAGTGAACACCAATTTCATCTAGCATTTCTTGCTTTACCTCAGATACCATATTAGGGATATATGGATGGACCTTTTTACTCATTTAATTTGCCTCCCTCTATAATTATTTTTAGGCTAAGCCGCCACCATCAACTGTTAATGTCGTTCCTGTAACCCAAGCAGATAAATTACTTGCAAGGAATAGTACCCCTTTAGCAATATCTTCAGGTGTTCCTAATCTTGCTAACGGTCTATCAACTGCTGAACTACGTAAGAAACTTGATTCATCTATATTTAATTGTTTTGCTTCTCCACGAAGTAATGGCGTATCTGTATCTCCAGGACAAATGCAATTTACGCGAATATTTTCTGGACCATGATCAATAGCCATAGCCTTTGTTAAATTTACAACCCCTGCTTTTGCAGCACAGTAAGATGCAGCTTTGTCTCCACCTTTGATTCCCCACCCAGAACCAGTATTAATGATACTGCCACCATTTCCTCTCATGAGTGGGATTAAGTATTTCGAAAGTAGATAGACCCCTTTTAGAGAAACATTAATAACAGCATCCCAATCCGCTTCCTCTAAATCCACCACTGTTTTTCTACGGATAATGCCTGCATTATTAAAAAGTACATCTACTTTTCCGTATCTCTCCTGTATAGAATCAGCCACACTTTTGCAATCTTGTGTATTCGTTACATCACATTTTAAAAACTCAACATCTAAACCAGCTTCTTGAAAGCTTTTTTCAGTATCCTTACCTTTTTGTTGATCAATATCTAAAATCACAGTTTTAGTTCCCAACTCACTTAATAATTTAGCTGTTGCAAGGCCAATCCCTGAGGCCCCTCCTGTAATCACAGCCACTTTACCTTCCAATTCAAAATAATCTACCAAATAAATCTTCCTCCTTCCCTTTGCTTACTATATATCTAGCAAAATACGTGCCAAGTGTAGAAACACAAATCCATTTACAATTTTAATCTACGAAATGTCAGAAAGTTCTGATGTTAAAGGATTTTCAAAATGTGTATAGTAAAAGATTCAAAAATATACTAAATTTCCTTTTTGCCATTTTTGTCAATTCCGTTGTCACTTTTGTCATTAAAATTAGCCATAAAAAAACACAAATACCTAGAAAGTTCATTTTAAATTCCCCTTAAGGAGGTGAGAAATTTAAAAATCTCTAAAAGCAAGGTATTTGTGTCAAACTTATACTATAAATTTACACTTTTTAGTTTTCTATAAAGCGTTCTTGTACTTATGCCTAATTCTTCAGCAACACGTTCTTTTCCAGCAGTGTCATTTCCATATATAGAGAGCATTTGGTAGATGACCTCCATTTCCGTATCTTTCAATAGATTAGAATTGCTATAAAGATTTTGTGCTTGATTATTCTCGATGATATATTTCGGTAAGCTTTCCCTTGTTAATTGTAGGGAATTTTCCATTACCATACTGTACTCTAATACATTTTCTAACTCTCTTATGTTCCCTGGCCAAGAGTATGATTTCAATTCCTCCAAAAATTCCTGCGAAAAATCTTTAATAAATTTCCCTGTTTTATGCTGAATCTTTTCAAGTAATTTTACAATCAAATATTCTATTTCATCTGTTCTTTCTTTTAAAGGAGGTAATGTTAAAGGGATCACATTTAGTCGATAATATAAATCCGAACGAAACTCACCTTTTCTCACCATATCTTCTAAAGGTTTATTTGTCGCAGCAATAATCCTTACATTTACTTTTCTAGGCTCAATTGCTCCGACTCTATAAATAAGCCCATCTTGTAAAACTGTTAATAGCTTCGCTTGTAAATGTAATGGTAATTCTGTAATTTCATCGAGGAATAAAGTACCTTTATCTGCTACTTCAAAATAGCCCATTTTCCCTTTTCTTCTAGCCCCTGTAAACGCCCCTTCATCATAGCCAAACAACTCGCTTTCAAACAAGTTTTCTGGAATGCTTGCACAATTCAACTCTATAAATTTCCCTTTGTGTGTAATGCTATTTGAATGAATATATTTCGCTAATAAACTTTTCCCTGTTCCCGTCTCTCCTGTTATGACAATTGAAGATGGGCTATTTGCAATACTACTTAACTTACTCTTTATAAGTTGTAAGTGAGGTGCGTTGCCTAATACATATTTCGTATCAAATCCTTTTTTATTTTCAAGCAATAAATAGGATCCTTCGTTGTTCAAGGCATTAATAATCATATCTCCCAACCGAGCTAACCAATACTGATATTCCTTCGGCTCAGATGAAAATTTTTTCTCCCCCTCATCTGTAAAACTGACAAATGTCAAATATCCGAAGTGACGATCTCCTTTTACTAAATTCATTAGCATTTCCACTTTAGATGGACAGTTATTTTGGAACCTACAACCAGAACACACTTTCATTTGACCAGGTTTTTGTAAATATTGAACAGATTTAGAATAATACTTCTGAAAGAACGGAAGGTGTACCTGTATCCCTTTTTGCTTTCTATATTCTTCCGTTGCTATAAAAACTTCACCATTCGAAGTGAAATAGGCCATTTCCAATTGTAATAGTTCACCAAATGCATCCAGCATAGATTGCACTAATTTTTCGGCATTCAACATGATATTCCCCCCACAAAAATCGAAAAAGTAATATAGCCAAATTGTTTATAGTGAAAATAGCTCGTAATAGTCCGTAAAATAGTTAATAGATTAGGTTTCATGAAAATTACACCTTTTACGGAAGTTTAATTTAATTATCTTATCTTTTTTAATTCGCCAAAAGTTACATCTTACCTTTATAATTTTCTTCAAGTTAGGATTATAGAGCATGAGAAATGCCATGCAAAATTGAATTGCCCCATAAAAGTTAAAGGAAAATCTAACTTTAAATGGGGCATTCCATGACTGTGTAGCTAACATTTATAACTATGTCTATATTCTAAATAAGAAGTTTATCTCATTCAACAACGTCATTGAACTTTATCTGCTTTCCTACTCATTGTAAGAACTATTTACCTTTAAGCATTATGTTTTTTTACTAAATATCTGATCCATTATAGACAAAATTTGTAGATTAGATAATAATAACATTACATAGAGAAAATGAGGTGATTCCCTTGAAAATGAATTTAAACGTCTCACAACAAATTACTCAAACGTTGACAACTGAACTCATTCATCAATTGGAACTACTACAATACTCCAGCTCCGAATTAGAACAACATATTTATGAGAAATCAAATGAAAATCCACTATTAACTGTCATTGAGAAAAACATGAATCACACAAAGGATATTGTAGACCTTGCCACAATGTCCATAAAAGGTATTCAACCTAAGCAAAAGCAACAGTATGATTTCATTCAAACTCGATTAACACAGCAACATTCATATATTACCCAACTACTCGATCAAATACCTTTACACCTAAATCTTACACCACATGACAGAGAAATTTTAAAATATTTCATACATAACCTCGATGAACATCTATTTTTAAATGTAGATTTATCCAAAGTTGCTAAATCATTTAACATCTCTTTAGACCATATAAATACACTGTTAGATCTATTACAAACATTCGAACCTCTTGGCGTTGGCGTTAGAAATATGAAAGAGTATTTATTAATTCAAATTTACAATGATATAGAAGCCCCACCATTTGCAGCTCCATTCATTCAACATCATTTAGAACAAGTAGCTAATTTATCAATTAAATTGTTAAGTACAACTTACGACATTTCAATAGAAGAAACTCAACGAACAATTCTATATATAAGAAACCTAAAACCCATTCCAGCTTCATTGGATAATAATGCTACTAGCGCGTATATTATACCTGATATAATCATTAGCAAATTGAATGGGGAATGGATAATAGAACTAAATAATCGGTTTTTACCTAAAATAGAAATTAATCAAGATTACGTAGATCTATTAAAAGAGTCCGTTGAAGATTATGCCTATTACCAGCAATGCATGAACGATATTATAGCTTTAACGCAAGGAATAGCTCAACGTGATAAAACTTTATACAGCCTGACACGATTACTTCTTGATTTACAAGCTTCATTCTTTGAACATGGAATAAAAGCCTTATCTCCTATGCGTTTAAAAGATGTTGCACAAGCATTAAATATGCATGAATCCACCATAAGTCGTGCGGTTAAAAATAAATTTATCCGTACACCACATGGAATCTTTGCACTCCAATCTTTATTTACAAAAGGAATTATCAACGATTCAGGAAAGCTTGATTCTGTGTCCTATATAAAAAGTCGCATTAAAGAATTAGTAGAAAATGAGAATAGAAAAACTCCTTTATCAGATCAACAACTAACTGAAAAATTAGAAACTGAGGGTATTCGAATTTCACGACGCACAGTTTCAAAATATCGTAAAGAATTGAACATAGCCAATTCATCTAAACGCATTTATTTATAAAAAACTTTATTATCAGTTACTTATAAGAGTATAAAGACAAAATAAATACCCTTCATTATGGGATTGACTGTCTCAAAAACGATAGTCAGTTCCCAAATGAAGGGTTTTTTCTATTACTTATAACCAGCCTTTTGTAACACCTGCATGAAATAAAAACGATACGTATTTTTTACAAATGTCTCTAGAGATAGCCCTACATTCACTTGATATTTTGTAAATATAAAATAAAATCGTTTATCCCACTTTAGGCGTAATAACTGGCCTGCTTCTTCGCCATACTTCATCGTAAATTCTTCCATCAAAGGTTCGATCATCTCATAACAATAATCTTTTAAATGGGCCAGTGCTTCAATATCCTTATCCCTTTGAAAGCGTATAATCCAATCTACTAATTGTTCATTCATATTTGCACGCCGTCCTTTTAAAAAGAGTTTCTTCCTATTAAATTATACTCCTTTTTTGGCGAATCAAAAAAAGAACGATTTTTCCAGTAGATTTCACTCATCAATAGGACGATTCCAACGTAGATGATAGTGAACAGACCTCTTTTTCGTATCTTTATCGAATACTAGTAATCTATCACCAGCTTGAATGACGTAGCTATTCTCTAATGTCCGAACAGTGGGCTGTTGTTGTTGGGAATTAATGATGCCAATATTGCGTTCCCACAATACCTGATGTTTGTTCATATCATAGAGCAATAACATGTGTTCAGCACTTTCTCGCTGTGTTTGCCTATATGAAACAAGAGCCGTTTTTTCTATGATATCTACATCCACCACTTTTGGTTGTAAATTTTCATAGGCTTGAATGGCTGGCTCGGTTAGGACAGCTTGACTAAAATCGCGAATGGCCTGATAATCCTCTACAGGCTGTGGATGTGTAGCAAAATAGCCCGGCAACTCTGTCTCGATGAAAAAACGGGCAGATAGGTAATCTTGAGCCTTCGCATCCTCACTTAATGTTTTACCATCAAAGCGATAGAATTTGCCATCGACCCCTTCCAAATATAAATGGTTCTCTAGGACAGCCATTTGATGTGCATTATTGCTCAATATCGCTATTAATGACGGATGTTGCGTTCGAAAATCTTTTTCAGAAAGTAGTTCTTTGCCTGTTTCCATATCTACCAAGGATAATTGACCAAACTCATCATCACGATGATGGACAAGAACACCCCCCATAAATTCCCCAAGCAGTGTTTCTTTATAGGAAGCTGATTTTGTCCATTGCTTTTCACCTGTTTGTAAATTCACAGCTACTAGGAGATGATGTGCGATTAAATGCGTAATTCCATTCGATGTCCCATTATTTTCTGAGCCTTGCACCATTTGAACAGCAATGCTTTGTGAATCATCTGTATAAATCGGCGAATCGGATTTAATGGGAAAGCCTCTCCCCGCTAAGCCAAAAACAATCATTAATAGATTACTGACGAATAAAAAGGCAATGAGCAAAATGCTAGAAATAACGAGTCGTTTTCGTTTCATGACGATAAACAAAAATAGTAGAAGTCCCGTACCTAGCACGATGCAGAAAAAAATATCGTGGATAAGCCAACCATTTAAACGCCATGAATAGATATATCGTTGTAGAAATTGTTCCACTTCTCTACCCCCCCTCAAACAACGACTAACTAAAATCTGAATAAAGCACATAACGGTCACATTCCAAGCATTGAAATAAATAGCCTTGATGATGACCATTGTTCATTAAGGATGCAGAAAGTTCTTCTTTTGAAAAGCCGGTATAATTATCAAATTGATCCTCAATTCCTAACTCTACTAAATCACGCCAACCAACATAGCCGATAAACGCACAATAGTCAGAGCAATGTGCCACCCAATTATTGCCCTGCCAGCTTACATAGCCAGGCGTCCGAAAGAGTACTTCCTCAGTAAACTTGGGGTTCGTAACCTGTTCATCCTCCATTAAGTCTTGCTGGAAAGAACCATCATATTTTTGAGCTGCTTCCCCACTATGGATGCAGGAAGGACAAAGATAATCTACTTCCTCAATTGCATAAATACCACCAGTATAATAGACATCCACTTCTTGCTCGCAACAATCACATACAACGATTTCATCTGTTTCAAAAATTTCAGCCTCTAGAGGGTTTGGTAGATATTTAAACGTTGGAATTTTCGTTTTAAGCTGCTGATGGTCTCTAATTTTTCTTGGCAGCAGAGGATTCACCGAATTTGGTTTATCTATGTAGGTCTGGAGAACGCCATACTTTTTTCGATCCTTTTTATCGTCTTTATTCATAATGACAGTAAATAACTGATATGCCTCAGGATACATCCTAAGTAAACAGTAGACCTCTACTAATATCCTTAATGTTTCTTCTGTTTGTTGAACCTGCTTTAATTGATCTTTAAAAATATGCATTTGATTAATGGTTATCGGATTGGAAGGATTAAATTTTTGTCTTAGTTCGTGCCATTCTTCCACAATCGTCATAAAAAATAAGCCTCCTTCTTACTTGCTATTTGGCAAATGAATAATCTTTTATCATTTGGCAGATTTCCACTTTATAGTTTGTGTACCATTTGTCTTTACCCAATTGTTGTGCTGTTAAATGCTTGGCATTGTCTTTCCATGCTTGGATAGCCTCTAGCGATTCCCAATAAGACACCGTTATGCCCTTTCCTTCCTCATTTCTAACACTTTCAACACGAATGAAACCAGGCTGTTGCTGTGCTAAGGCATCGATTAGGTCAGCCATCTTGCCATAGCCATCCCCATCTTGCTCAGTTCTTTGCGATGTAAAAATCACTGCATAATATGTTTCCATTTATTTCTCCTCCTCTATTACTTTTATTGTAAACCATAATGACTTTGACTAAAATCTAAATATAGGACACTGAAAGGATTGTGACAGAATGGGAATTAATCCAAACATGGCAGAAATAGCGGCACTTCTTGGTGAAACGTCAAGGGCAACCATACTTGCTAGTATGATGGACGGTCGTTTTCATACGGCTAGTGAACTAGCATATATGGCTGCCATCAAACCACAAACTGCTAGCTTTCATCTTGCTAAATTAGTAGAAGGAAAGCTGATAAAAGTTGAAAAGCAGGGACGTCATCGTTATTTTCAATTGGCTGGTGAGGACATTGCTCAATTTTTAGAGTCATTCCTAGCCATCTCTCCACCACCTGAAGTACGTTCATTAAAGCAATCGAGCCAAATCAAGTTATTACAGGATGCTAGAACTTGCTATGATCACCTTGCTGGTAAATTGGGTGTCCAATTAACGGAATCGATGCTCAAGGCAGGCTATCTTACATTGGAGGGTAAACAATTTGTCCTGACAGATGAGGGCATATTATTTTTTACGACATTCGGAATCGATTTAACTGCTTTAAAGAGAAAACGACGATCCTTTTCTCATGCTTGTTTAGATTGGAGTGAACGGCGTTATCATTTAGCTGGTGCACTAGGCTGTGAGCTATTAAATCAATTTTTCAACCTTGGTTGGCTTTTACGAGTTCCCTCTATTCGCGCCATTAAAGTGACGGAGAAAGGGAAAATAGGCTTTAAAGAGGTCTTTCATTTAGATTTGTAAAATAGGAAAGGGCACGGGGTTATCTCCTAGCCCTTTCTCCACTAAAAGTTCGGTTTACTAAATAAATGCCCATGATGATGAATAAGCCGCCAACCATTAGTGATGGTTTTAACGGTTCTTCCAATAACACCCAGCCTGTTAATACGCCAAAAAAAGGAGCTAAAAATAAATAGGCACTTGTTTTTCCTGGATCACTATTTTGCAGAAGATAATACCACCCTGCAAATTGTATGATCGAGGAAAAAATACTAAGCCACAACAGAATCAATAACGATTGTGGATTCACAATAAAAAATGGCTGTTCTAACAATGCGCTTCCTAGTAATAAGAGTAAGCCACCAAATAGCATCTGATATGCAGATAAAACCCACGTATCAAATAACACGCCCCATTTTTTCACTAACAGGGTGGCAGTAGCCCAAAAAACAGCTGATAGCAAGCCAAAAAGGATACCTACTTTCCATTCAACTTGTGCCCCCATCGTAATTATCACCCCGATTAAGCCAAACAAAACCCCGATCCATTGATAGAAACGATAGGACACTTTCATGAAAATGGTGGCAAAAATTACAACTAGTAATGGGTTTGTAAATGTTAAAATAGAAGACTCACTTGCCGTGATGGTGCGGAGACTTAAAAAAATACACCCCATCACACCTGCTGTTTGAAAGAGCCCGATCATGCATAACTTGAACCACTCACTCCTTGTACTAGGATGAGGTCTCTTCAAGATAATAACAACGATAGCCATGATTATACCAGCCAATATAAAGCGAAGTGCAGCTAATAATAAAGGCGAGGCATACGGTAAGCCTAATTTAACAATGGCAAATGATGAACCCATTAAAAAGGTCGTTACTACTAATAAAGCAATAAATTGATAATTTTTCATCCATTAGCTCCTTACCTGATAGAATAATTGTTCTACGTACATTATAATCAGGAAGTATTTCAATGCTCATCGAAGTATGGATTACAACTCAATTGAAAGATTTTATAAAATTTCGTAAGGAAGAGGATAGTATTAAAAAATCTTACCTCCAACAGCAAAGAGGTAAGAAACTATGGATTATTTATTTTGCATAAACGATCTGACGTTGTCTGCGATTTCCTCCGATTTTGTATGGTGTAAGTAATGATCCCCATCCAGTGTGATTACTTTGCCGTATACGGAATGTTTGACTTGTTCTTCATGAAGCGGTATCCAGTTCTTTTCAACTCCACCACTTTTCGCTTGGACAAATAAGAGAAGAGGTAGATCTTTAGGGAATGTAAGAGTTTTGGCTGCCGTGAAATTTTTGCTAATATGCTCTAATTCATTTGAAGTGCTTGTATTATAAAAGTTTTTGAGTGTAATCATCCTAATTTGCTCTTTTGTGTCGTCATCATACGGAAGACCTGCATAGGGATCATCTGAAAATTTTATAAGAATTCTTGCAATCCCTGATTTTTTTAGCAGCTGTAACGACTTAATTGGAAACTTCGTGTCCATACCACCCTGTGTAGGGACACTGCTATCAATCCCGACAAATCCAGTTACCTCATTCGGATATTTATTAACATAATCGAGTCCATAGATGCCTGCTATCGAATGTCCCATTAGCATATACCGATCAATCTTTAACTCCTGTAAAGCTTCATGGATTTCACTAACAATATTCTCTGTGCTTCGTTCTTTAGCTGTATCCTCACTTAAGCCATAGCCAAAGGGCTCTATTGAAACGATTTTATAATAGGGAGCTAGTTCATCTATCAATGGCTTAAAGTCGAGCGTTGGTGCTGCAGTACCGAAGCCTGGTAGTAATACGATGGTTTCAGCACCCTTACCTTGAATGGTGACATTCATTTTTTCCCCATTCACGGAGACGAGCTGACCATAAGGTTCTATTTTTCCTTGCTCTATTTTGTTGCAAATCATGTTTATTGTAAAAACAATGACAAGTAGCCCCACAATGGATATACCTAGGACTGCCATTGATTTCAGTAAAACACGCATAAATTTTTTCATGTTTGATGCACGAGAGGATCCACCTTTACTCGTGCCTCCCTCCTTTACTACGATTATTCCAGCTACTTTTGAGCTGTTAGTGCAACTATAAAGGAGAGAGATGTCTGCCGAATGACGACAATATGAACACAAGATGAACAACAAAAAAATGTTACGACATCTCTATAGGAGTCGTAACATGCTCTCTTTCATTTAAGGTAATAGGTAATGTGACAATGATTGTCGTTCCATGCCCAAGCTCACTCTCGACTTCAATTTCTCCTCGATGTAGTAAAACGATTTGCTTTACGATAGCAAGCCCCATTCCACTGCCTTCATACTTGTGACTATGGGAACGATCGGCCTTGAAAAACCGTTCGAATATACGTTGCTGATCCTCTAAAGAAATCCCAATGCCTCTATCCGTTATTCGGACTATCACATGATTTGCACTTTGCTTCATGCTGATCTCAATCGTCTCATTAGGACTTGAAAATTTAATACTATTCGTAAGAATATTTGCCCATACCTGATGTAATTGATCGTAATCAGCCATGAGGCGAACAGCCTTCAACTGGAGCTCAAAATCAATATTGCGAGAGGACCATTGAGGCTGGAGGGAGACAATGACACGTCTAATTTGTTCATCTAGACTGAACGTATCGAGATGTATTGGCTGTGTCTTTGATTCTAGTAAGCTCAGCTTTAAAAGGCTATCACTCATCTTAGACATTCGATTGGCCTCCGAAATGATGATATCAAGATAACGGTTTTTCTCGTCATCCGTTACATCAACTTGTTTCAGTGCTAATGCGTAACCAGAAATGGAGGTAAGTGGAGACTGCACCTCATGGGACACATTCGATACAAAATCTCTCCTCATTTGCTCTAGCTGCTGTAACTCCTCCGCCATATCTTCAAAGCTTTTAGCCAACGTACCTAACTCCCCTGATTGCTTAATATTTAATTCGACATTGAAATCACCACCAGCAATATGTTTAGTGGCTTGTGTTAGTTTTTTGATGGGCTTGACTAAAAACATCGCTGCAACTAAAAACACAACGCTTCCTATTACTAAGGCATAAGTAGCAAAATTCAGAATCAACTTGATGGAAAAGGAGGTTGAAGGTAAAGCAATCGTTTGGATAAACATCGCTCTTGTTCCCATTTCAGTTGTTAGAGGTATGCCGACAAGTATGGATGAAATACCACTTGGAATTACTTGAATGACCTCTCCATCCAGTACAGCTTGTACTTGTTCCATTGTTACAGGGGCTAACTCATTGCCATGAAGCTTTCCGTAAGCCATAAACTGCCCTGTTTCTTCATAAATGCGAACATGATAGGATTCAAGCTGATGCATATCGCGTATAAAACGATCGGCTTCATGATATGGCAATGTGTCAAAAATTTGTACCATGTCTTGTCCAAAATTTAGTAAGGGAATTTGCAAGTTTTCATTTAATTTATCTTTAAATACCCATGTTGCCATGAAAAAAGAGATAACAGTCCCCCCAATGACAGCAACTAGAAAGATTAAAACGACGCGAGTATATAAAGATTTAATCATTCCTCAACCTCAAGCCTATAGCCCAGACCCCTTATTGTGTCGATATGAAAATCAGTGATGGTGTTGAAGCGCTCACGCAGGCGCTTAATATGTACATCGATGGTTCGATTATCTCCCGCATAATCAATCCCCCAAATTTGATCGATCAGTTGTTCTCTTGTATAGACTTGTCCAGGTGTTTCGGCAAGCTTATATAATAATTCAAATTCCTTGAGCGGTAGTGAAATAACATCTTTTCCTCTCATAATTTTATAGGTCTGACGGTCCAGCGTGATTTGACCAAGTTGAATGGTCTGCGAATGGCCAATCCTGTAGCGCTTCAAAAGTGCCTTTACACGTACAGTTAGCTCTAACGGATCAAATGGCTTTGTTAAATAATCATCCGTTCCAAGCTCAAAGCCCTTCACTTTTTCCCATGTTTCCCCTCTTGCAGTCAGCATCAGTAGAGGAAGATCCGTATTCATTTTGCGGAGCTCCTTACATAGTGTCCAGCCATCCATTGTTGGCATCATAATATCCAGTACAACAAGATCAATAGATGTTGAGCCGTAGATGGCTAATGCTTCTTTACCATCCCCTGCCTCCATTGTAGTGAACCCGTCTTTGCGCAGAAAAAGGCAAACAAGTTCACGAATGTTCGCATCATCATCCGCAACAAGTATCGTCGGCATACATCCGTTCCCCTCTTTTCGAATCTATTATTCACCCACATTATACTATATAATTTCTTTATTTCTCCCCTACCACACCTCACGATTAATTGCTGTGGCCTAAAAAACCACTTCCTAAAAATAGAAAGGAAGTGGTTCTAATCAAGCAATTAACTTTGCAAACCATGCAACGTAATGAGCACCTGGAATCAATAATAACTGTGCCACAATGGTTCCTAAAAATCTGGAGAACATCATCATAACAGACATTCTTTTCAGGTCTAGATAGCTTCCTCTCTTATTGATCACATCATCTGCTAGAATGGATATTTTCGGGTCAATGAATAGGATTAATAGTATTGTTGCAATGCCATTAATTAATCCAGATGCCATAACAGCAGTAGTCTTTAATTCTGGTACTAATAATGTGGCATACAATGCAGATAAAACGCCAATCGTATAGATAGCTGTAATAACAATATTGATGACAAATAATTTAATCGGGATATCCTGTAAACGAATACCTTTTAAATAACTAAAATTGGGTGTATGAATATGCTTCATCCCCCGTCTTACATAGTCAAATGTAAAGCCCTTTTTCAATAAAGCCGGGATTGAGCCTCTTTCCTCAGCCAAATGAACGATAGCTCTTGAAAAAATGGCTACAAAGGTGGGGATAAGTAAGATTCCTACGATTGTTCCAAGCGAAGCCGCTCCAATAATTAGTCGAAATTGATGTTCTACAAATGCCATGGCATTATCCGTAGGTGCTGTATCAACAAGGCTCCCTGTGAATGGTTGTTGCATCATATTTGCTAACCTCGACACCATGACCATTACATTAAAAAGAGATAAAGCCGAAGCTAGTAATTTGACACGTGCTCCTGATAAACGAACTGCATATGCAAGCGTTTCAATCGCATGAATGATTAAAATAAATAAAGCAATCATGATTAATTTTTCTGTTATTAAATCCACATATGTACCTACTCTTTGCTTTCTAACGATTTAATATTGTAACGCTTATTCAATAAAATAGTTCCAATTGAAAAAATGTGCTGTCCACGCCATAAAAGGTAATTATAAAAGGCGAGAGGTTGATTTCCGTTCCGCCAGCGTACTTTCTAAGGGGTCGTCCGATTAGCCGCTTCACTCACTTGCGTTCGCTCCAGGGTCTCATCTGTGACGCTAAATCCCCAAGGAGTAACGCTGGCTCCTCTCCAATCAACCATTCTACAAAAGTGTCTTTTCCTCTTTCATACTGGCAGTAGTGATGAGTGACTACCCTCGCCATAAAGAGTAGTGAACACCTTTGTTTTATTTGAAAATTTTTTCTAAAAAAAAGAAACATTTTAACGGGTTGGAGTGGAAGGCTACTTGAATCTTCTTGAATAGCGATACAGGTAACCTCTAAACGGAGCTGTGTTCGCCCAGAGGAAAGCATGTAACCTGCACGGAAATTTTTCAACACTATGAAAAAACTTACCCTACGAAAGGGTAAGTTTTTTGTTACTTCTACAGTTGCTTTACCATTAATTTTAATAAATCATCCTGTGACATCTCTTCCGTCAGCAGCGTTTCACCATCCACCCCAAGATAATCATGCGGATTCCACCAAGCACGTAAAGAATCTTCTCCGAAGTCATTTTTTTTGGAGCTAGAATGATGACGAATAACGGTTTCCTCAAAAGATAAATCAAAATAATAAGTATTGGCCTTCTGATCATAGAAGTGGATTAAATCTTTTAACATAGCTCCATAACGACTGGCATATAATATTCCTTCTACAATGACAACTTCACAACGACCTTTACCATACTCTGCGATTTGACGAATTAATTCAATAGAAAGATTGCCTTCTCGATCATGCACCTTTAACATATCACGTCGGACAACATCTTGCGCAATCAAAAGTGTACCATGTCCCAGATGATGCTGAAGTTTCTTTGCAACTGTCGTTTTCCCACTACCTGAATTTCCTCGGATAATAATTAGCTTAGATGCCAATTTCCCCTTCTCCTTTTTAAGCTGCTCTCCTAGACCAAATGACAACAGGAATCAATACTAACGACAATAGCCCTCCTGCTAAGGACAACACTGCATAGCTTGAATTCGCCACTACCATACCTGATAGTGCACCACCTGATGCCCCTGCCAATGCCACAAAAACATCCATCTTCCCCTGTGTTTTTGCACGGGTAGAAGGCTCCGTCGCATCAACAATTTGAGCAGTTCCACTAATTAAGCCAAAGTTCCAACCTAATCCCAGTAAAGAAAGTGCCACAATGAGTAACACCATGGAATCGCTTGGTGCAAATGCAGCCACTACGCCAGCGAGTAGTAACGTAATACCTGAAGCTATACTCATTGCTGTACGTCCGATTTTATCAACAAGAATACCTGTGACAAGTGATGGCAGATACATAGCACCTACATGAAACCCTATCACAATACCAACCTCGGCTAATCCATGTCCATGATGTTTCATATGGACAGGTGTCATTGTCATGATGGCCACCATGACAATTTGTGTCAGGACCATAACTGTTGCTCCTACCGCTAGGCCTCTTTTATTGCTAGATATAGGCATGGATGGTGTTTGATTTTCTTTGTTCATTTTTTGCTTATGTGCCTCTATGGCTTTCGCTATTTCTAGCGGGTCAGGACGCAGCATCGTAAACAATACAAGCCCCGCCATAATAAAGGCCAAAGCTGATAATAGAAATGGACCCGCTAAAGCTGGAATACCGATAGACAGTGCTACTTTTCCCATCCATTCTACTAAATTTGGACCTAAAACAGCACCAAACGTGGTCATAAGCATGGTTGTACTAATCGCCGTAGCACGTTGCTTATTATTGGCTAAATCTGTCCCAGCGTAGCGTGCCTGTAAATTAGTTGCCGTACCAGCTCCATAGATTAATAGAGAGGCAAACAATAACACAATACTATTCATTAAAGTAGCTAGGACTACACCTATTGCACCAAGTCCACCCACTATAAAACCTGATGATAAGCCTATGCGGCGACCATAACGTTGAGATAGTTTTCCTACAATGAAAGCCGCACCCGCAGAGCCTAACGTAAATAATGCAGAGGGTACACCCGCATAGGCATCCGTTCCAAGCATTTGTTGTGCCAGTAGAGCGCCTACCGTTATACCCGCCGCAAGTCCAGCTCCCCCAAAAATTTGGGATAAACTAACAACTATCAGTACACGCCTATATAGGTTTTTTAGTTTTTCTGGTGACTCAATATAGGACGCAATTGACTCTTGAGATTTTTCAACCATTTTTCAACCTTCTTTCTCTATGTATATCAAATAAGATTACTTGAATTAATGAAGAAGGAACCGTCTCCATCTAGACAGTTCCTTTCCTATGCTACCACCTTTTTATACCTCTATCGTATGCCCCAATTGGTGTCATGCATAAAGGACATGATATTAATGTGCATGCATAACGACATTCTTTTTCTTAGCGTAAAATAAGAAAGTAGTGGTTAAACTTAAGCTTATGATTCCGAAAACAAGTCCCATACCACTTAAACCAATTAAATCTAGCATCATACCTGTCGATAAAAGCACGATTTGAAAGACGACGGAATCAATCATGTTGCGGAATGAGAAAAAGCGTCCATGAAACTGTTTGGGTACTTGTTTTTGGAAAATTACCATTGTCGTTGGGAAAAAACAGCCAACTGAAAAGCCAAAAACGCCAAATGCCACTAAAGCGAAAAATGGAATATCTGCCAGTAATAATAGGAGCTCCATTGAGCCGATAATAAAGGCCAATGAAAAAAGCAGTGTACCCATTTGTACACGGTCAGCAATCATTTTCAAACCAGCTGCACCAAGCATAAATCCGATACCTTCCACCGTATACAATAATCCTGAAATTGTGGTAGATTGATGAATTTCAGATATTTTCATAATCACTAAATTAAAAGAGCCTAAAAATAATGTAGGAATTAACATTAAGACAAGCGTCATCAAGACGACTGGATGCTCTTTCACCATCGGTAACACTTCTTTAAAATTCCCTTTTTCTTTGTTTGTCATCGTTTCCGTAGATGCTTCATCCAATTGCAATAAACTAGTAATGACAAACATGCCTAAATAGACAATAAATGAAATAATATATAACCATTTTAACTCAAAAAAACTGAGCATAAACCCGGCAGCGGCTGTACCGATGATCCTTGAAATGGTTCTCGCATTCATTTGCCAAGCATTTAATGTAATTAAATCCTGTTCCTTCGCAATCATGGGAATAATAGATTGCAAGGCAGGCATATAAAATGCTGCTGCTATTTGCAGCGTGATTAAAAATAGAATCATCCAAATGACCGAATTAGTATAAAGTGCGATAAACATAAATAAAACACTGATGATGCGTCCGATACTCGCCATCTGGACAACCGTTTTTTTCTTCGATTGGTCAATGATACGTCCTGCCATTGGACCAACAACTAAGCCTGCTAAAATACCACAAGAAATAATTAATGATTTGTGAAAGTCAGAAGGTACTACCTCTTGCATAAAGGCTAAATTGCCAATAATGCCAGCCCATAAGCCGAGACCTACGACAAATTCACCTAATAAAATAATCCATACGTTTCGATTTCTCCACATGCTGTTCTCCTTGTTGCTATCATAAAATTTATCGTAACAAAATTTTAAATATTCGTACATAAAAATATAGAAAAATTTGCTAGATGCTACTATTCTTTCTCTTTCTAGTTTATCTTAACGAGTATACTATTTTTCCTAGAAGGAGTACTCATTCAAAAGTTTGAACTTGTCCTCAAAAGAAAAAACATCGTTTGATGGGCGTATCAAACGACGTTTTTCATTAAGAAGTTTCTAGTTTATGAACAAGTACTTTTTTTCTACGCTCAACGATTTTTTGACAAATGAATGTCACGATAAAAATGAAGCCGACTGTTGTTGCCATCATACCTGCTATAGAGGTATCCCAAAATTTCGCTAAATAATAGCCAATGACGGAAGCAGCAGCTCCAAAGAGCATACTATAGACGAACATTTGCTTAATCGTCTTGCTGATTAAATAGGAGGTAGCAGCTGGCCCAATCAACATGGCAACCACTAAAATGGCCCCTACACTATCAAAAGCTGCCACTGTTGTAAACGAAATCGATGTCATAAAGCCATAATGAAGAAAGACAACGGGAATGCCGATGGTTGCTGCATACACAGGGTCAAACGTCGCAAGCTTCATTTCTTTAAAGAATAGGAGTAGGAACGCAATATTAATGACGAGGACGAGTAAGAGCATCCATACTGCCTTAGGCATTGCCAGCCCAAGCAATGTCCATTTATCCCAAGGAACAAAAGCAATTTCTCCCATTAAAACATGCTCAACATCTAAGTGCACATTGCCTGCAAATAAGGTGATAAGGAGAACACCTGCTGCAAACAGAGATGTAAACACTACGCCTATCGCTGCGTCTTCTTGAATACCAGAAGAATGTAATAATTGCACAAGATAGGCTGTTAAAATCCCTGCAAACGCAGCACCTACCAACATCCAAAAACCATTCAACGTTTGGGTAATAAGGTAAGCCATCACGATGCCAAAGAGCACTGTATGACTGATGGCATCTGCAATCATGGACATTCTACGCAAGATGAGGAAGACACCTGCAATTCCACAAGTTACCCCAACTAACAGTCCCGTGAATACAACCCAAAATTCGATCATCCTACACCACCCTGCTTTCGAAATTGCATTTTCCTACGATATTTACTAATTTGACCAGTTGGACTTATAAAATACGATAGAAAGAATATACCTGCTGCCACTAAGACAATTATAGGACCCGTCGATAACCCTGTTCGAATCGCACTAATAAAGGTTCCTGTTATGCCAGCGATACCTCCAATCGCAGCACTTAAAATGAGCATAGTGCTCAATTTTTTTGTCCATAACTTGGCACTGGCAGCAGGAATAATTAATAAAGCTGACATTAAAATAACGCCAACAGCTTGTATACCTGTAACAATTGTCATGACAATTAAAACCGTTAATGTTGCCTTTAAAGCCTCAATTGGTAAGCCAATCCCTTTTGCATAAACAGGATCAAAGATCAGTAGCTTCCATTCCTTATAAAGCAAGAGACTAACCACAATAATGATGGTTGCACTAATAAAGAGCCACATTAAATCTGCCTTGGTCATCGTCGCTGCTTTACCGAAAATAAAATTATTCAGACCACTCTGATTCCCCAGTGGGCTACGGTTAACCACTGTTAAAAATACAACACCAACACCAAAAAATACGGTGAGGACTAATCCAATGGCAGCGTCAGCCTTCATTTTTGAAAATGACACAATCCATTGAATACAATACACAGATAATGCAGATGTAATGCCCGCTCCTAGCATTAAAATTGGCAATTCCTTTTGACCTGTTAGCAGGAACGCAAGGGCAATACCTGGTAATGCTGCATGCGCAGCAGCATCCCCAACTAGACTTTGTTTCTGTAAGAAGGAGAATGTGCCTGTGATGCCTGCTGCAATGCCAAGTAACATCGTTCCACTCAGTACCCACAATAAGTTACCGCTTAACATTATGTCCCTCCTTACACATGCTGCATCATGAAAAGTTTACCACCATATGTTTTTTGTAATTGCTCTGGTGTAAAAACATCTTCCGTTGCGCCTGATGCTAAAATCGTTTTGTTTAATAGAATCGTATAGTCAAAGTATTCTTTGACGGTTTGAAGATCGTGATGCACAACAAAAATACTTTTTCCCTGTGCCTTTAAATCCTTTAGAATATCAATAATCGTTTTTTCTGTCGCAGCATCTACTCCTGCAAATGGTTCATCTAAAAAATATATATCTGCATTTTGTGCAAGGGCTCTAGCTAGGAATACACGTTGTTGCTGGCCTCCTGAAAGCTGCCCGATGGAACGCTCTGCAAAATCCTGCATCCCAACACTTGCTAAAGCTTGTCGAGCAACAATTTTATCCTGCTTAGACGGTCTTTTAAATAGGCCTGTATGGCCATAACGCCCCATGAGCACCACATCCAACGCATTTGTTGGGAAATCCCAATCCACCGCATTACGCTGAGGTACATAGCCTACGACTAAGCTCTTTGGCTCAAACACCTTCCCTAAAATTTCTACCTTTCCCACTTTATTAGGAAGCTGATTTAAAATGGCCTTTAAAAATGTGGATTTCCCTGCACCATTTGGGCCAATAATGGCAGCTAGATGACCTGTAGGCACTGTTACACAGGCATTTTCTAATACTGTTTTTTTATCATACGCCACTGATAGATTTTCCACTGTTAATGCATACATATTCTTCACCTACTTTAATGCATCGACGATCGTGTCGATGTTATGTTGATACATACCTATATACGTACCTTCTGTTGTTCCTTCAGCTCCCATAGCATCTGAGAATAATTCCCCACCGATGACAATGTCGTGGCCTTTCTCCTTAGCCCCTTCAATAACAGCTTTCATTGCCTTATCGGACACACTGGATTCTATAAAAAGAGCCTTAATCTTATTTTCTACTAAGAAATCAACCATCTCCTGGACATCCTTCACACCATACTCTGAATCCGTACTCAGTCCTTGCAAGCCACGTACTTCAAATCCCTGACTTCTGCCAAAGTAATTGAATGCATCATGAGCCGTTACTAATATTCTTTGTTGCTGTGGTATTTCATTCACACGCTTTTCTGCGTAGCTTTGTAAATCATCCAGCTTTTTCAAGTAAGCTGCTTCATTTGTTTGAAAATCTACTTTAAATTCAGGGTATTCTTCCTGAAGCTGCGTACTGATTGCCTTGACAACACCTTTCCAAAGCTCAACATCAAACCAAATATGTGGATCATGGAGCATGGCATCCGTATCACTGGCAAGCAGTTGCTTTTCATCTAATGTCTCGCCCACTGCCAAGACCGTTTTATCCTTCGCCATTTGTTCAAATATTTCGAGCATTTGTCCTTCTAAATGTAAGCCATTATAAAAAATGACTTCTGCTTTATCCAATTTCGATAAATCACTTTGAGTCGCCTTGTAGAGATGGGGATCTACGCCTGGACCCATCAATGCTGATACCTGTAAATGATCACCACTGATTTCTTTAATCGCATCTGCAATCTGTCCTGTGGTTGCAACCACAATGCCTTCTTTTTCACCCTCTGTTTCTGCTGAACAGCCAAATAATAGAAATGAGAGTGATAATACCACCACACCTAACCATTGTTTCATTTTCCTACCTCAACTTTCTCTTTATTAAGCAATTGTTTGAAAAAAGTGCCTAAACTACGAAGTAACCAATAGGCGGACAAGCCGTAAATTGTTTGTCATGCCCGCCCTAGTCGTATTTAACGCCAATATCCCAACTTTTTCCACGCAATATCTTAATTTATATTCATTTTCCTGATAAGCTGGCGCCAGCTCATCCAGAAAAGGATTAACATCATACCTGCGCCTACTGAATCGGTCAGTTTCCATACGATTGCTAAAATAATTAAAATGGCCATTGGAAGAATCGTCAGCTTGAAATCACCTAAATCTTTCATTCACGCACTCTTCTTTCTTTGGAGATATTTTGTTTCCCTTAGGAAAAATATATGCTTAATACAAAGAAAATTCAACTACTTTATGAAAATTTCTTTAAAAAATTTTTTTTCTTATACAAAAATTAGTTTAGCCCAAACAAAAAAACCCCTAATTCAGACATTAGAGATTCTTTTATAAAAATACATAGATCTATGTTAATATACTTTTATTCTTCTTTTTCTAGCGGCTTTCCTATAAATTCAAATGCATAAATATGTGTTTTTGTTAATTCAATAATATCCTTGATTAAAGCTTCTTCTGATTTTTCATAGCCGCTTGCAATCCATTGCATCATCAATCCATAAAAGCCGTAGGAAGTATAATGCTTGAACATGTTCATGTTGACAGGCTGCTGATTGATCGTCTCAAATTTAAATTGCTCTTGATAAATTTTTGTGATCGTTAAGGGCATACGGGTGTGCAACCCAGGAATCGTATCTTCCACATTCAGCAGCTCGAAAAACAAACGGTGCTTATAAATGTAATGAATAATATTAAAGGATGGTGCTTTCAATTTTGTCGTGTATACCTTTTCTCCATATAGGTAGGGTTCACCTACTGCCACTTCCAGACCATTCAGCATTTGTTCTAGTAAATTCTCTGCTAGTTCAAATTTATCTTGAAAATGCACATAAAAGGTACTACGGTTATAGCCCGCTCGTTCTACAATATCCTTCACTGTAATGGCTTGAAAACCATGTTGTTTCATTAAATCGACAAACGCTTCATAAAAATGACGGCGGGTTCTTTCTTGTCTTTGTGTCCATTTTGGCAATTTTACTTCCCCCTTTTAGACATTTCAGGCACATATGTCTACTAGTTAGATATTTACTACGACATTAATGATTGTTTCCGTTTTCAGGCGTTTTACAATAAAAGTACACCGTGATTTACACAGTGTGCAAGAAAAAAGTTTGTTTAAGGGAGTGTCATGTATGGGGAAATTACAAGATAAAGTCGCAATTATTACAGGTGGTGCTTCTGGTATCGGTGCTGCAACAGCCCAATTATTTGTAGCAGAGGGAGCAAAAGTGGTGCTTGTGGACCTAAACGAGGAAAAAGGCCAAGCATTTGCAGCTGAACTACAGGCAACAGGAGCAGAAGCCATGTTTATCAAAGCAAATGTAACGGATGAACAGGAAGTAGCAGCTATTTATCAAACAACTATTGAGGCATTTGGCAAAGTCGATGTCCTTTTTAATAATGCAGGGATTGGTCGTGTTACGCCAACTGAGGAGCTTCCTTATGCGGAATGGCGTCAAACTGTAAATGTAGACTTAGATGGTGTATTTTTAATGGCGCAGGCTGCCATCAAAGAAATGCTAAAAGCGAATGGTGGTACAATCGTTAATACAGCTTCGATGTATGGTTGGGTTGGCTCGCCAGGATCAGCTGCTTATAATGCAGCAAAAGGAGGCGTGATTAATTTAACACGTTCATTAGCATTAGAATTTGCTACGCGAGGGATTCGTGTCAATGCCCTATGTCCAGGCTTTATTGATACACCAATTATCCCAGAAGAAAGTAAGGAGCCATTACGTCAGATCACACCTATGCAACGACTAGGACAACCAGAGGAAATGGCAAAAGCTGTTTTATTTATGGCATGTGACGATTCAACGTTTATGACAGGGAACACATTAACAGTAGATGGTGGCTACACAGCCCAATAACGACGTTTAAAATAATCGCTACCCGACAAAGGGCAGCGATTATTTTTTCACTAGAAAAATTTGCAGTTTTTATCCATTTCCTGCAAACTATTACTAAAGCGAGCAAGAAAGGATGAAGACAACAAATGAAAAAATTAATAGGTACATTATTATTTTCTATTCTGATTATAGCTAGTGCAGGCAATGTACAAGCTGCTGGCTTTCGAGACGTATCAAAGGATCATTATGCATATGAAGCTATTTTATGGGCAGAAGAATATGATATTGTTAATGGCTTTACAGACGGTACATTTAAACCAAATGCTACCATTACTGAACAGCAATTAGCAAAACTATTAGCCAATTTTTATGAGCTCGAAACACCTATCGACGAATTAAAAAAGCAAACGCCTTCGGCAAACTGGTCGGATGAATTCTATAACCAACTCGCAAGCTATGGGGTGCCTTTAAATGGCTATTTCGACAACCGAATCCGAGCGGCTACTGTGAAGCGTGGTGTAGTGGCACAGGCTATTGCTCATTTAGCTAGCGGTAAGAAGGGCTTAGATCAATCTATTCAATTTTTACTTGATACCTATATTTCTTCAGGGCTAAATCCACAGTATGAAGAGCGCAATTTACAAAAGTTTTATGGCGTGACAAGCAACATGACCCGTGCGCAAGTTGTCACGATGCTCTATCGTATGGACGAACGAAATTATTATGAAATTTCAGCGGATGCACAGGCCATTCATGAGAATGCCAACAACGTATCTTTAAATAATAGGGCAAAAAATGCTCAAAATCAGCTCGACAAATCATTACAGCAGGCTACTCCTAGTAAAAGCGCATGGGAAGGTGTGTATACTTACTACTATAAATGGGGTAAGGGTACAAATGAGTTTAACCGCCGTGATGCTATAATCTCCAATGCCACAAACAAGAGCTTTTCTATTGCTTTAACGGCGAATGATGGCTCCGCTTCAGGTAGTGTAAATGGCACAGCCACAATTACAAGCAATACGAAAGCCCTTATGAATACATCCTCGAATGGCAATCGTTGTGTTGTCGAGTTTGAACGTTTATCTAATAATGCCCTAAAGGTGTCCGAGATTGATTGTCGTGCTGAACGTAATGAAGGCACCAATTTTTCGGGTACCCTCAAGCAGCAATAATTTGTAACAGAGTCTGAATCATTCAGGCTCTTTTTTCATCCTTAAAAGCTTCATAGCTATGTTTGGCGATGCCAATAAAATCTTCGAGACAGGGATGCATATGCTTATCTTTATGCCATGCAATATCTGTATAAATTGGCGCTAAATCAATTGTGGACGGTACTTCCATTAATTGCCCACTTTCCAGCTCCTTCTCTACAACCATTTTAGGTAAAAATGTAATACCTAACCCTGCCATCACACATTGCTTGATTGCTTCAATACTGGCGAATTCAATCATTTGTAAGGGATTGACACCCTCTTGCTGTAGCTGTGCTTCTAAATGATTACGATAGGAGCACCCTGTTTCTGTTAACAACATCGTTTCAGTTGAAATTTGTTGAGCCGATAGAGGCTGACTAATTTCTTTGGGGGCACTCACAAAAACAAGCTGTTCCTGAATCAATCGCTCTCGCTTGAGCATGGCTGTTTCCTGATAAGTGTCCGTTATCAATGCAATATCAAGTTTACCAGCTTGTAATAAATCCTTTGCAATAGCTGTTGTATGCACAGGCTTGAAAATGATTTTCACTTGCGGGTGTGCTTGTTGAAATTGCTGTAAAATACTTGGTAGTCGATAGACACACTGACTTTCCTGTGCCCCTACCTTCAATAGGACTTGCTCCTGCTCGTTGGATATAGCTTTTTTCATTTCACGGTCTAGCTCAAGCATTTTTTTTGCATAATGCTGTAGACGCTTGCCCTCTTCTGTGAGAATAATGCGCTTGCCAAGCCGCTCAAAAAGATGAACACCTAACTCTTGTTCTAATGTTTTTATCTGAGCTGTAATACTCGATTGAGCGTAGTCAAGAAGCTGAGCTGTCTGTGTAAAGCTTAATGTTTCAGCTGCAGTAAAAAACGTTTGAAGCTGCTTAATATCCATCACTTGAACCCCTTCATCTATTTCTTCGATAGTTTTTGTTGAAACATTCATCCTTTTCGATAATAAAATCCAATATACACTAGTTTGTAGCTGAAAGAAAGAGATGGCTGCATTTACCAATAGCGCAAGTAAATATCTAACATCAAAAGAACCTTTCATCATATAAAGAGAAACGAATTTGGAGACTTCTTTCCTCCAAATTCGTTTCATTGTATTGTGCTATAAAAATAGTCAATATCATCTAAAGGCCAATAAGGTCGACTTATTGTAATTCTTTTCTAAGATGATCAGCTGCAGACAATGCTTTTAGATCTTGAAGGATCTCGCCTGGCTTGTTTCCTTCTCCTAGAATATATCCCTCAAAGGTTATCCCAACAAAATCAAAAATATGTTGAAATTGCTGAATCATTGGTAACCCCTTTATATAAGGCTCATCTCCACCAACTGCAATGACATATGCTTTTTTAGAAGACATTAATGCTTTAAAATCAGGATAATTCGGGTCTCTTAAGGTTTGTGACCATCGATCTATAAAGTTCTTCATCGCTCCTGTCATACTATACCAATAAATAGGCGTAGAAAATATAAGAATATCATGTGGAAGAATACGGTCAATGACGGCGTTATAATCATCGCTGACATCAGTGAACCCTTCCGCAGCATGACGCTTATCGATTATTGGCTGAATAACACAGTCCTTTAGATAAATTTCTTCAATTATTAGGCCTTGAGTGGCTAATTTTGTTAAAGTCTCTACATTCCCATTCGGCCGATTGCCACCGTAAATAACTGCTATTGACATTTAGAATTTCCCCGTTTCCTTGAAGTTTTTACTATTGTTCCCGTATACCTATATCTTATTATGAATTTACAATTCGATAAAGATGATTATTTCGATAAAATCAATCGAAAAAAATGATTTTAAAGGGGTTGCTCTTTTGCAAAATGGATAAAGATAGAAACATTTTTTTGCTGTATTGAGCTTCTATACCCTATTCTGTATTAAATATCTTGAGAAAAATCAAAATGTCTCTTTAGTTTTTAAGAAACGAGGATAGTGTAAAAGAGAAACATGAATACTGTGAATGATAGTGATTGAGATATGCTAAAGTTAACAAAGTATTGCATTAATCCAAGCATTAATATTCTTGTTTTCTAAAAATTTGTCGCACATAGCAAGTTAGTAGTCACTGTTTGCTAGTTACAAGGCGTGATTGAAAAGATACTATATACACTGTCCCGTTCAAACAAAGCAGGGCAAAAATCACGATATGAACAATAAATATACATGATGAAGGAGCCTCAAATTGATGTTGTTACATACCTCTAATCGTATTAAAATGCCTTTGGGATTTTGGGAAGGATTACGTCAAGTAGGAATTGCCCCGCAAGACGTGGTTCGTAAAGCACGACTACCTATCACTATTATTAAGGAACCAGTCGTCTCTATAACCCAATATTTTTCGATGTGGCAGGCTTATTCCGATATCATTGACGACACTGCTAGAGGAATCATCAAACTAGCGACTAGCTTTGAACCAACTCATTACCCACCTACTGTCCTAGTAGCCTACCATGTACGTGATTATCGTGATGCGTTAAAGAGAATGGTACGGTACAAACAACTGTGTCCGCCTGAAAGCTTGCGTATCACTGAGGAAGGTGAGGATTGTACAATCGAACTAGATTGGGCGTATACTGAGCAACCTGGTCCACCTATGCTGGTTGGTATCACACTTGCATTTCTTCTTGAGCTCGGACGTCGGGGGACAGGTCAACCGATAGCAGCAAAGTTAGTTGAATTTTCACATCCTATGGGCGATGTACAAACGCTTGAAGAGTATTTCGGTTGCAGTATCCAAATGGGTGCAACGTGTAACCGGTTGACGATACACCGTGGGGATCTGGATCGTCCCTTTGCCTCATATAACTTAGAGTTACTGGAAATGTTGACCCCTCTTCTGGATCAATCGTTGAATGAGCACCAACATAGCAGCTCCTTCACTGAGATGGTTAAATGGATAATAAAACGTAGCTTAGCAGGAGGACGCCCTGACATACAGACAGTCGCGAGCGAGTTAGGAATGAGCGACCGTACCTTGCAGCGCAGGCTTACTAGCGAATGCACGAGCTTTAAGTTTTTGTTAACACAGGTTCGACGTGATCAGGCACGCGAGTATCTAGCAGACCCCTCGCTTGATATTAAAGATGTCGCCTTCCTGATTGGATACGAAGATCAGAACTCGTTTTACCGTGCCTTCCACCTTTGGGAAGGTGATACGCCTTCAAATTGGCGTTCTAAACATGTAGGAACAAATTAGATAAATATAAAATTTTGAAACACAATAGCAATAGTCAGACATTCAAAAAAGTTGGGGTTTTATTTTTACATCCACTTTAGAAAATCAGAATAGATAGAGGAGCAATGTAATATGGATATAGGATTGAACAATAAAACAGCTTTAGTGACCGGATCTACAAGAGGTATAGGGAAAGCAATCGCTATCGAACTAGCCAAAGAAGGTGTGAACGTACTAATAAATGGACGAAATGATGAAGAGGTACAACGCACTGTAAATGAAATTAAATTAACTTATCCATCTACTTTTCCACAAAATGCTACAGCCGATATTGCTGATATACAGCAAAGAGAAGCTTTATTTGAAAAATATCCCTGTATTGATATTTTAGTTAACAATATGGGTATCTATGAAATTATGCCATATGAAGATGTTGATGATGATACATGGGAAAAATACTTTCGTATGAATGTTCTTGCGGCAAATGGATTATCTAAATTTTACTTGCCTAAAATGTTGGAAAATAATTTTGGTCGCATTATTTTTATTGCAAGTGAAGAAGCAATTATGCCCTCGGGACAAATGCCTCAATATTGCATGACAAAAACGATGCTATTATCTTTGTCAAAAAGCCTATCTAAATTAACAATAGGAAGAGAGGTTACAATTAATACAATCATGCCAGGACCAACACTCTCCGAGAATGTGTATCAAATAATTGATGGTATGTTTCCTAATAAAGACATGAGTTTTTCTGAGAAAGAGAGAGAATTTATGATGACAAACCTACCTCAATCAGAAATCCAAAGATTTATCAAACCCATCGAAATAGGGAGAATAACTACATTTGTATGTAGTCCATTTGCATCTGCATTTAAAGGTTCACCGATTCGTATGGATGGTGGTATGGTACCGACAATTTTTTAACATTCCCCTCGTCTCCATGACGATAAATCGCATGGCTGCATATTGCTCGATGAAGGAGCAGAAGGAGCATCTGGGAAAATATATTTCCACGACGTAAAAAAGATTTACCTAATTACGGTATACAGAATGATAATAAACGACCTAATCGCTTACCGCAATTAGGTCGTTCTACCGTCTATGCTTCTACTGAGATATGCTGGAAGGTTGTCACATCAAATAATCCTGTATCTGTTAGCTTTAAAGTGGGAATAACTGGTAATGCCACAAAAGAAAATGTTAGTAAAAAATGGAAATCTAATGTTGGATTAAGCGTCTTTAATGCCCTGTGCAAGCCAGCTAGCTGCTCCTTTGCCTGCTGAGCTGGTACATCTGTCATCAAGCCACCAATGGTTAATGGCATCTCCGCTAGAATTTGGCCATCCGCAACGATCACAAAACCCCCTTGGATTTCCTGAATGCGCGTAAGCGCCAGGACCATATCCTCATCATTTGTACCTACAACAAGGGCATTATGTGAATCATGAGCTACTGTTGTGGCTACTGCTCCTTTTTGTAAGCCAAAGCCTTTGACGATTCCTAAACCTGTCGTGTGTAACTGATGATGACGTTCGATGACGGCTAGTTTCAATAAATCTTGTTCTACAGACGGGACAAAGACACCTTCCTTTACAGGTACATCCATTACTACATGATTGGTAATTAGCTGATTTGGCACAATCTCCATTACATTCGCCTTTGTACCCTTTGTGAATGCTAGTTGTAGCCTATCCTTTGTAATGGTTGGTAAATGGACAGATTGGTGGATATGAGCAGGTACAACTGGCTCTTGACGATTTGTCAGCATTTTACCATCTTCAGCCACTTTCTGCCCATTTTTCCATACAGCCTTTGCCTGCATTGTGGACAAATTCTCTACTAACACAAAATCTGCCTTATAGCCTGGTGCAAGTACACCTCGATCCAATAAACGATAGCATTCTGCGGTGTTTACGGTTGCTAACTGGATTGCTTGCAATGGTGGCATTCCTTCAGCTATTGCCATGGCGATATCATAATTGATGCTACCTTCGTCAATTAACTCATCCACATATTTATCATCTGTACAAAATCCAAAGCGACGAGCATTATGTGACTGGACAGCTGGCAATAAATCACGTAAGTTTTTCGCGGCTGAGCCCTCTCGGATTAGTACATACATCCCCTGCTCTACACGGTCAATGGCTTCCTCAGCCGTTACACATTCATGATCTGTGTGAATACCCGCAGCTCGATAGCCTGTAATTTGTTCGCTTTGTAGACCTGCACAATGCCCATCAATGACTAAATTTGCTTCCTGCGATAATAAAATTTTCTGAAGCATGTCCTCTTGTCCATTTAATACCGCTGGGAAATCCATCACCTCTGCTAATCCTCGAACCTGTTCATGTTGTAAAAATGGCGCCAAATCCTTAGCCGTTAGTGTAGCACCTGCATTTTCAAACTGTGTACCCGGTACACTGGATGGCAGCATCACAAAAATATCCATATCTGCCTTTTGTGCATCATCGAGCATAAATTGAATACCTTCTGCTCCTGCGACATTGGCGATCTCATGAGGGTCTGTCATCACTGTTGTAATCCCATGAGGAAGTAAAACGCGACTAAATTCCCCTGGTGTCAACATAGAAGACTCAATATGTATATGACCATCAATTAAACCAGGAATGACATAGCCTCCTGCCGCATCCTCTTCCTGTTTAGCGTGAAACTTATTCGTGCGATCTAGAGCAACAATCACACCATTCTTTACGACGATATCTGCTTTTTGCCATGTTAACGAAAAAACATCCGCAATTTGCGCATTTCTCAGTATAAAATCTGCCTCTAGTTTTCCTTGAGATGATAATACATTTTGTGTTAGCTGCTGTAATTTTATCGACATAACCTATACTCCTTTTTCTTTTAAGAACTATCATGCCAAAAAGATGCTAACCATTGCAACTATTTGTCGTTACATCAGTAAAAAACGACCATTGTCAATGGTCGTTTGAAAATTCTAGCTCTTTAGGTGGTTGCCCTTTTTTATTCATCAAGCGCATACGAATAGGCTCAATCTTTAATGTCACCATTTCATCCTGATTGCCAATAAAGATACTCGTAAAAAATTCAGCTAGTTTATTTTTTATCCCTTCTTCATGTACTTCCGTAAGCTTGCCTTCTATTTCTACATACGTATCACCAAAGCCACCATTTTCGTAGCCATATAAAATATGGGTATATGGTTTTTTGCGTAGCTCTTCCATTTTTTCTGAATGTTTATTCGTCACTGTATACAATACAAAATCTTCATGCTGGAATGTCATGTATCGAGAGTAAGGTTTGCCATTTTCTACAGTTGCCATTGTGCCAATCTTTTCTCGGTTTAACACTTCTAAAATTTCATCACGTACAGAAGTCATAGTATCCCATCCTTTCATATATATCTATTTTGCCCTCTCCCAAGAAAGCTAAACCGTCTTTTTTTGAAAAATGTGAAATGACAATCTTCGAGCATATTGAAAATCTATTGTTATAATAACTGGATGGACAACAGGAATTTTCGAATGAATGAGGGTTAAAAAATGAAACAAGCTTTTTTTACGCGCTGTTTGTTTTTCATAACAGGCATTATCGTGCTTTCTTTTGGTATCACATTAACAATTAAAGGCCAACTCTTTGGAGTGGGCTCATGGGATGTACTACATATTGGTTTAACAAAAACAGTAGGCCTATCAATCGGTTCATGGTCCATTATTTTGGGACTTGCTATTTTAGCGTTTGATATGCTGATTACAAAAAAATTCCCTTTACCTGGAACGTTTATCGATATGTTTTTGGCTGGCATTTTTATTGATATTTTCAACTATTGGCTACCCGATATTGATGGTTTTTGGATGCAACTTATTTCTTACCTTACAGGGTTAGTGTTGCTAGGCTGGGGCTGTGGGATGTATATGGTGGCGAATTTAGGTATTGGACCTCGGGATACACTCATGCTGATGATGGTCCATAAGCTTGGCTGGAGTGTGACTCGCTCTCGTACAACAATGGAAGTAACAGTTGCAATCATTGGCTTCCTACTTGGCGGTCCTATAGGCATCGGTACGGTATTTATGGCATTTGGACTTGGACCAATTGTACAATTTGCCTTATCCTATAACGAAAAATTATTTATGCGATGGACAGGCGTGAAAAGCGCCGTTGTCTAAACTTTAATGACAATGCAGTTTTTGCATTGTCTTTTTTTACGGTTGAAATATACAGTCCAACTATATATAATCAAACTATATAGTCCAACTGTATATTTGAGGTGAAGATGTGAAAAAACATAAATTATTACCTTTATCCGAAACCATGCATTATATTCTACTCGCCTTACGTGAACCGCTACATGGCTATGCGATGATGCAAAAAATTGAGGAAATGAGTGCTGGTACAGTCCGAATTGCTGCAGGTACGATGTATGGAGCCATTGACAATTTATTGAAATATCATTGGATTACACCTGTTGAAACCCAGGATACAAGACGCAAGGTTTATCAAACGACAGAAGAGGGTCTAGAAATATTAGCCGCAGAGCAACAAAGATTGCAGCACATTTTATCTTTATATGAGGGAGCTGGCGAACATGATAAAGTTTAAAGTCTTTTTTTATATCGAAAAGGAAGAGCGTTGGTTAAACGAAATGTTAGCCAAGGGTTGGCTATGCTCCAACATAAACTCAGCAGGTATTTATACATTTCAGCCTACTGAAGATCTTGAACAAGTTATTCGGATTGATTGTCAGCAGGAGCTTCGCAAAGAAAAGAAAGCGACCTATAAGCAATTACATGAGGATTTTGGCTGGCGTATAGTAAAAGAAAAAGCCTATGACGGCACCTACTATTGGTTAAAAAGAAAAGATGGCAATGATGAATTATTTTCAGATCATGATTCCCACATTGCGAAATATAAACGTTTAATGAAACAAGCAAGCAACTGGGCCATACTGTCATTTATCTTCTTAATGATTTTTTATGCCAACGATAGTTACTACTCCCTTTTCAGTATAAAAAATGCGTATTTTACACCTGGTTTATGGGAGAAAGAAGGGTTTTCTTTCCTTTTTGCCTTTTTATTTGAAACACCCTTTGCTATCGGGCGCTTTATCCCACCATGGCTATTTTTAGTAACTTGTAGTATTTACATCACACTGTATTATCGTTATCGTAAATCCATATAGCAATTTTTATAGCAAATAACAAGGAGCCTCTTACGTAGTGTAAGGAGGCTCCTCATAGTGTTGAAAAACAAAACAATCAATAGAATTTTTGTGAAAGGTGAAAATGGATTTCTGTTGCAGGCTACTTGCTTTCCTGTGGGCAATAAAGTGAAGGTGTTCATTACTCTTTATGAAGAGGTGTTGTCACGCATCACTTCTCCACCTTGGAAATAAGAACTTATCCCCTCTAAGAATACAGATAATGGGCTATTTGATCGCTATGCTAGTATGAAAAAGTAAAGACACTTTGCAGAATGGTTGATTGGAGTGGAGCCAGCGTCACGCCTAGGGGATTTAGCGTCACTGAGGAGACCCTGGAGCGAGCGCAAGTGAGTGAAGCGGCTCATCGGACGCCCCCTGGAAAGGACGCTGGCGGAACGGAAATCAACCTCTCACCTTGCTAAAAGGTCTTTTTCTGCTAGTGACATGATCTTTTTCAACAACAGGAGGAGCCCCTTACGTAGTAAGGAGGCTCATCTTTCCTTTATGCTTCTGGTTCAGCAGTATTTTGTCCTGTTGCTTCCATCACTTCTGGTGTATCGTCCACTGTATCATCTTCCTGTACGTTTTCAGCAGCAGGTGGTGTAATCGTCACGAGTGTGTAGTCATCCTCTTGTAAAATTTCAAACGAGAACTGTTGACGAATATCTCCGACGTATAGAGAAGTCCCAATTGCAACATTTGTAACATCTATTTCAATGGTTTCTGGAATGTCAGTTGGCTTCACTTTAATACGCACTTCACGATTAGGCTGGAGCAGGAATCCGCCATCAGCAACTCCTACTGCATCCCCAATTACAGTCACTGGAATATCCACTTCTAGCTCCTCTGACATATTGATGGATTTAAAATCCACATGCTTAACATTCCCTTTTAATGCACAACGTTGTACCTCTGTCAAAACTGCATTAATCCGTTTTCCTTCAACATCTAATTGGAAAACACTTTTTGTGCCGTGTGTAGCTAACATTTTTGCAAAGGCTCTCGCATCTAACATAATCGCCGTTGATTCCATTTGAAAGCCGTAAACTACACCTGGAATGCCCCCATTTTGTCGAAGCTGTGTTAAAGAAGATTGTTGTCCCTTTTGACGTTTACTGGCAGTTAAAACCATATTCATCGAATATTTCCCCTTTCATGGAAACTAGTCTCATAAAAGGTTTTGCCTTTTCTATTGTATTTTATACATAGCAAGCAAGCGATTATTTGGTCAGCCTGGTAGTAATAATTTAAATTTTATTAGCGAAAAAACATAAAAAAACACCTCCTCTGTTCATGGAACAAAGGAAGTGTCTTTCTGTCTTAATATAGTGCTATTTTTGTATGCAATAGCTCATGTAACTCATGCAATTTTTTAATTTCATAATGTGGTTCAATACCACTCGTATTTTCAACATTGCGGATGTTAAACCAGCATGTATCAATGCCTGACAGCAATCCGCCTTTAATGTCTGATGTCAAAGAATCGCCGATTATAAGCGTTTTAGCTTTATCAAAATGCTCAATCCGCTCAAATACATAATCAAAAAAGGCAGGCATTGGTTTTTGATAGCCCGTTTGCTCGGAGATAAAGATGCCTTTAAAATATTGTGCTAAATCGGCATCCACTAGTCGTTTATTTTGTGTCAACGTTACGCCATTTGATACGACATACAAATGATAGTGATTGGCTAGTTGAGCGATGACTTCATAAGCTCCCTCTACATAATGATGTGCTTCCTGTAAGTATTTTTGGAATAACGATTCAAAGTAGACACCATCGACCTCCATCCCAAATTCCTTTAAAGCAATCGCAAATCTTGTATTATGTAGTGTATTTTTGGTCACTTCCCCACGCTCAAAAGCTCGCCACATCGATTCATTAATTTCTTTGTAACGCGCTATCATCTCGGGCGTAGTGGCTATCTTTTCCTCGCTGAACATGCGGTCAAGTGCTGCATTTTCAGCTAAATCAAAATCTAGTAATGTATCATCTACGTCAAACAATAATATCTCATATTTCGTCATGTTCATTCCCACTTTCTTTAATGCATTATGACTTTTACTCTATATCATGATAACGTTTTTTATGAAAAATAACAGTAAAATGTCCTATGACAGAATATTAGAACATGTATGCGCTTTATACACATGCTTATCCGTCCATTGAAACGAGGGAACTTTTTCGATAATGGAAAAAAATGTTCGTCTAGCCCTAAAATAGCCCGTTCTGCAATTTCATATTTGAAATTATCGTTGAATATGAGACAATAGAATGCTAGAAAGGAAGATGTACGAAAGATGACGACCTTACAAAAACGAAAATGTTAGAGTAATTGCTTCCGTTGCAGGTTTTAGTATGAATGAACAATTAAGAGGTACTGGTGATTGGTATTTTAATACAAAGCCATATTAAGGAGGTTTATAGGTTTGCAAAAGTCTAGCATATTTAATAGAATTGCGTTAGTAGTGCTGTCTATTATGGTTATCGGGGTTCTTTATTCTTTCATTTGGCATAAAGAGCGTTTTGATAGACCAATTTGGATACAAGTTGTGATGACTTTTTGCTTTTTAATGTTGAGTATAAATAACTTCAGACTAAGGAAATACGCTATGGGTTGGGTTTTTGCTGGAGTAGTAGTAGCTTTTGGAATCAGTATATTTTGGGGCACTACTGCTGTTTAATCAAGCAACACCATGTCAGTAAACTTAGATCAGCCAACGATTTCTTGTTAATTTTTATGACAAAACTTCAAATTCAGATAAAGAGTAAAACGACTGTTTAAAAAGAATGGTCTTACAAAGACAAAGGCTCAAAGCTGTGAATAACAGGCTATAGGCCTTTTTCTTTGTATTAAGGTACAAGTAAATTGTGTTTTGACAAACTTTTAAATTTAAACTGAGTAGAAAAATTATATAGTATATATCGCTAAAAAACCTCCAATGGTTATTCCAATGGAGGTCTTCAATTCATTATTTAACTGAGCCACTAATAAATGTTTTATCAGGATAATACATATTCTTTACAATTACATTTGGTCCTAAACATTTGACTGCTGGACAGTGGCAATTAATTGATTTAGAAATATTGGAATCTAACCACCGTTCGTAAATTTGAGGTAATGATTCATTTTTTATATTTCCGAAAGCCGAACCGTCATCTGAGAAATCCGTAACCGATATATCCCCTGTGAAAATATTTAAATTCATTCTTGATCGTCCATCAACATCATTTCTGATTGTTATATTATGTTCACTATTGATTCGCTTGATTAACGCTAAATCTCGCTCATCTTGACTACAAGGGTAAAATGGCAATGTACCAAACAATACCCATATGTCTTTATTTCTATAATCAAGAATTTCATTCACAACTTTTCTGTATTCCTCCAAACTAATAACTTCTAAATTTTCAGCGAAGTCACTAGCATACATAGGATGAATTTCGTGTCGCTTACATAACATTTCGTTAGCCACTTCATTATGAATTTTCTCCATATAGGGTACAGTATTACGATTTAACATTGTTTCTGCTGATACAAACATCCCTCCTTTGGAAAGTTCCCTTGCATTGTCGAAAATATTACGATATAAATTGCCTCTATATTCAATTGAAGGTTGCTTTTCCATCATAGCGAAGCCTGTTTCAACAAATTCTTTTTCATCACACCAGTTATGTGATATGTGCATAACATCTAGATAAGGAGCAATTAATTCGTAATGAGACATAGGCAAAGTTAAATTCGAATTAATTTGCGTCTTAATTCCCCTACCCTTAGCGTATTTCAAAAGTGGTAACAAATTTTCCTTTATACCCTTTTTAGTCATTAAAGGTTCTCCACCTGTAAAACTCATTGTACGTAAAGTTTCCACCTCATCTAACTTGTGGATAATTTCTTCTGTAGGTAATGCTGGTAATTCTTTGGTTAATAATGTGTAGCCAACTGCACAATGCGAACATCTCATATTACATAAATGTGTTGTAGTAAATTCAATATTTGATAAAGTTAATTTCCCATACCTATCAATGTCATGGTAACTTTCCCATTCATCATGAGTTTTCTGTACTGTAAACATATAAAAAACTTCCTTTCCATGCTTATAATTTTCGCACAGATAAAATAATTTTTAAAGTGCATTTATTTATAAATTATCTCGGAATCGAACTTAATCTTTATTATAACTTTTTTATTATTTTGTTTACATCTGCTCTATTTCTGACAACTCTATCTTCGTATCCTCTTTTATCTTCTATACAATTAATTTTTCTTGCGCCACTGTAATTACAAGGAGTTTAAATTATATGCTTTTATTTTCGATTTACAGTAAACAGGCGATGTGATTGTTACCGACTTTGGTGACACACCAGCCCTCGGCACTATTGTACATGACGAACTACCATTGATTTTTGATAAATGGATGGCAACCGACTTGGCAAAATCACTTAACTGCCACTGTCCAGCAGTCAAATGCTTAGGGCCAAATGTACTTGTAAAAAATATGTATTATCAAGATGCCGCGTTTGTGAGTGGCTCTGCTCGTGTATACGTTCATCGATAAAGAAAGAAACTCCATGTTGAACAAAGACTGATCAACATGGAGTTTCTTTTATATATGGCGTTATAGATTGTAGGTTGTCCTTATACCTGTTCTTTAAGGCATTATATATAATTGTTCGATCGTAAGTGAGGAATCCGCCTCTTGATTTTTCTTGTCTTCGGAAATGATTTTCCCTTCATAAATCAATCCACCTGTACGTAAATCAACGATAGACAACCACTGTCCATCAGAAACACGATATATTAAATAAAATTTTCCCTCTGCTATACGTAAATATGGAGCATCATTCTCATTCGTAATGCTTGAATATTGAAGGGTTAAGGGGTCTTCCCACTGTTTCTTTTCAATATGATATCGATTCAGCGTTAAACCATTGGCTGAATATACAGGAATGTATATCGTTTCTTTATGAATAAGCATTGACTTCCGATAGGGTTTTAATTCTTCTGGCATAGTCCATTCCTCTGCTTCATTCTTGGCATTATTATAGAGATATATTTGACTAGAGATAATTTCTGGCTCAGTACCTTCTTTTCGATCACTATATTTTTCTACCATATATAAATAATAATTTTCGTTTTGAGTAGTAGTATTGTTTTCATTAAAAATACGGATACTGGAAGTGCCTCTTTCTTCTGACACTAATTCTGCAAGGATGTCGTCCTTTACTAATTCCTTCTTGTTCTCATCAATCGTATAGACATGCAACTCTTCCCTACCTTTTATAAGATAGTTGGCTGATAAATAGTTTGTTGTTAATATATTTATTTTTCCATTCCCTACGTAGACGTCATTTACATTAATCCAATCATAGCTTGCTTTGACTGGTATATCGATCTTAAAGGAAGAACTATCATTTGTTTTTTTATCAAGTGTATCAATTTGAAGCGTTATAACATTGCCTCTAGCTTCTTTTCGACCATCATCTAGAAATATTGTGTAAGTCAAATGTGATTTGTCTTCATAATATTTTCTTGGATCAAATTCTTTCCCACGCATAAAATTACGGTGTTCCTCAATATATTTTCGAAGAATCATAGGTTCATTCGGTGCCATCAAATCTCTAAAAAAAGACTGACTATTGGGATTCGTGGAACCATCCTTTGATATGTACAACATATGATAAAGATCATTACTTTGATAACTTGTTTGAAGAATAAGATTTTCGATTTCTTCCTTATTTCCGCTGATCGTTTCAATTTTATAGGTTCTATCATTTTTAGAAGCCATTGCTGTTTTTTGGATATAGTAAGAACTGATAAACACCACGATGAAGAAACTAATACTGATTGTTTTCCAATATTTTTTCATTGTTATACCTCCTCTAGACCCTGATTTTATATTTTAGTAAATGATTCGCAATCCAAATGGCACTGCCTAAAACAATCGTGCTCGTAACCAGTACCATTAAGAAAATTTCAAGTGGGTAAAAGTAATTTGTATAAACATTAACTAATAGGATTGGAGCAAAAAATACCCCAAGTGACAGTAAGCCATAAAAAATAGCGTAAAAAATCCCTTTTAAACCATAACTCCGCTCAATTAAAATCGCGGTAAATATTACTGCCACGAAAAGTAACCCAAGTGCATATACCAGAATAAACTCTGTAAAGCTAGTCGGATACAGCCACCTCCACATATTTAAAGTAGAACTAGCATAAATTGAGAAATTTGATTGGAGGTCTATTGGTATAATTTTATTCACTATTTGTTTTTCCATCAAAATTAGCAAGATTTGCAAAGCAATCAAGCCAAGAACTAAAAGCATAATCGTCGTTAATTTCGCAAAATAAATGGCGATTCTTTCAGTTGGTAACATGAATAATCTGTAAATAAATGTATTTTTACCAAACCAATCTCGATACCAAATAAAGAAAACATAGATCATCAACATGGCGATACAAAAAAAGATTGGCAGCAGAAACCATTCTGAATCAGTGAATCGATCGAAAGAAAAAGTCCCGTATTGCTCCACATACTGGTTCATGGATAACTGGTTTTCTGCCATCAACTGTTTAGCATTTTTCATATAGGTTTGTGAGATAATTCCCGCTCCTATAAGCTGGCTGAGCATGGTCAAGCCTATTAAAATCAAATACAATTTAAAAAATCTATTTACTTCAAAATTAACAAGTTTTAAATAGTTTTTCATGCTCGATATACCTCCCTCATCACATCAACCACTGATTTCCCTTCATTTTCACGTACTTCCTCCACGCTAAATTCCCTCAATACTGCACCGTCATCCATAAGGACTGCTTTATCAATCAAATGCTCAATATCACTAATTTCATGCGTTGTTATAATGACACCACGTTCTTCAATTAAATGGCTTGTAAACACCTCTGCAATCTGCTCACGAGAGAAAATATCAATGCCAGAGAATGGTTCATCCATCAGTAAATAATCGACATCAAGTGACAATCCCAGTAGCATATTCACTTTTGCTGTATTTCCTTTCGATAAGTTAGCAATACGTTCATTCGGATCAAGTTTAAAAAATTGTAATAATTCTTCTGCCCTCTGAGGATTCCAGCTTTTATAAAAATCAGCCATGAACGCAAAAGCTTCATTGATTTTCATTTGTGGCAACATCGTTATTGTGTCTGGGATGAAGGTTATTTTTTCAAAACTTTCTTTTGTGATTTTTTCTCCATCCATTAAAATTTCACCACTATTAATTGGGGTGAGCGCCATAATAGCTTTCATAATGGTCGTCTTACCTACACCATTTATTCCTATTAAACAAGTAATCTCTCCTTTTTCTGCAGTAAAAGAAATGTCTTTTAAAACCTGTTTCCTGCCGTATTTCTTGTTAACATTTTTTACTTCTATCATTTCGATTCCTCCGCTTCTCCGCTTTCGGCATCATGTTTTTTCTTTACAAGTTCCAATACTTCGGCTAAAGGCACATCGATAGATTTAATAGAGCCTAAAAATAAGTCAACCGCTTCGATAATCAATTCCTCACGGACATTTTTAAGGACTGCTTCATCTTTCGTAATGCAGCTAGGCATATTCCCCTCTGTAAAAATCAATCCTTGTTCCTCCATTTCCTTATAAGCTCGTTGTGCAGTATTTGGGTTAATCTTTAACTGATTGGCTAATTCCCTTCTGGATGGAATCTCCTGACCTGGCTCATAAAATCCCTTGGCAATTTGTTCTTTCAAATGCCGAATCACTTGGACATACACCGGGTCCCGATTATTAAAATTTATAGTCAAATAACTCAACTCCTCAAAAATTAATTCCGCGTATTAAACACTTAATACACAGTATGTAGAATGATGGGTTGCACCTATCAACATGGACATATTTTTTCTCACGTTAACACCTCATCGTATTAAGCACTTAATACACCGACAATAAAAAAATGTATTAAGCATATAATACACTTCTTGAAATGTATTATATGCTTAATACACATTTTAAGTCAACCACATTTATGGAAATATCTATCAATAATTAAAATCACAGCCAGTTCTAGCATGTACATCATGGATGCAAATATACTTTTCTTCAAACAGACGAGTGTTTTTATTTTCATTGTTAGTTAGTAATAAATGTATGTTTTCTTGTATTTACTTCTTTAGCACAAAAAATTAAATTTTATGGTCACTAGAGGTATAAGAAATAGAGGTAGGGCTATACTATTAAAGATTTCACTTCAAATCCAATGACTAGGAGGGTTAACCCGATGAGTGCGATTGATCGATAACTCAGAAGGACCATCAAAACTGAATAAGCTAAAGTACAGATTTCTTAGGAATATCTTAAGATCCTATGCGGAAGCGAGGCAGTGTGTCATGGAGCAGAAAATGTAAGTGGTAATCAGACCCGGAAGTAAATTTCCGGGTTTTTCTAATTGTAAAATCGCTATTCTATTTCAGCTAAATACATAAAAGCCATATTCAGATGAATATGGCTTTTCCTCTTATCTGATTAATTCCTTCGCAAGGAATCTATAGGTATTTAAACGACTTTCTAATGCATATTGATTGCAATTTAGCATCACTTCATCAAAGCCATAGCGTTCTTGCTCAGCGCTTAAAAAAGCAGCAATATCTTGGGGTGTCCCGACAAGATTCGCCTTGCGATTATTGTCAATCGTCAATTTATCCATTTCAGTTAATGGATAATCTTTCGCTTCTTCGGGTGACATTGTTTGAATGATTTGCCCTTTCATTAATTGAAGACGAGAAATATCAATCGGTTTAGCTAAATATTCCGCTTCTTCTAGGGTTGGGGCAACTGTTGCTGCATATGTCACAATGATTTGTGGTTTATCCATATAATAAGAAGGCGTAAAATAGGCTTTATAGGCATCAAAGATATCCTTTGACATATTGCCCGTGAAAAATTGTGCATACGAATAGCCTACTCCCAGCTGGCCAGCCTGCATTGCGCTCTGACCACTAGAACCTAGTAACCAAGCCTCTGGTAATGAAATATGAGCAGGAGCTGCAACGACTTGATCATAGACATGTTCACCTGTTTTTTGATTATTCATTAGCTTTAATATGATTTCTAGCTTATCATACTGTTCTGTGAAGCGTTGTCGTCTTCCCTCTGCCAAGGCATAGATAGCGGCATGATCACCACCAGGAGCTCTCCCCACACCAAAATCAATACGATTGGGTGCCAGCCCCGATAATGTTTTAAAGACCTCTGCTAGCTTATAGGGTGAATAATGCATCATCATGACACCACCCGTACCAATGCGAAGCCGCTGTGTTTTAGCAGCTAAAAAAGCAGCAGTTACTTCAGGAGCTGAACTCGCCAATGACTGGCTATTATGGTGTTCAGCAAGCCACATACGGTGATAGCCAAGCTCTTCACCTAGCAATGCCAGCTGTTCTGTACGTTGGAAGGCCTCTTCTGCAGAATGACCTTTTGGAATCGGCATTTGATCTAAAATACTTAATCTCATGTAAAACATCCTCTCTGTCTCTAGCTCCCCCTTTTACTGTAATACAGTTTGGATGATTTACAAAATAAAAAACCTTACTCATAAGCTAGTTGTTTCTTTTCCCAAGTGTGATAGACCATGCCAACAAGCTTTTGTTGTTGTTGCTGGTTTAATACGACTTCTTTAAATTTCATTGCCTCTAGGGAAAATTGCTGCGTTTGTTCGTTCACGACAAATTGGAGAATAGCATGTCCTTTTTCGTCTTGAAACGTAATATCACCTGACAATTCTACAACTTGCTCCCCAGTTTTTGCTTCATAATAGCGCCAGTAAGGTTCATAAAAAGCGTAATTAAACGCATTTCGAACTGTGACATCTGAAAAATTCTCCAAATAGCCTTCCTTTACGGTATCAATATACTCATGATCTGTTATATCTTTTTTTGCATTAAAGACATACCCTACAAGTACGCCCATAAACACAACACAGAGAAATACACGTATATGATTTCCTAAACTCATGTCATCACGTCCCCTTTACGTAAAAACACCATTATCTACATAATACATCAAAATAATGACTCCAAGTAGAATTTTTTTGAGTTATGTAGAAATTGTCGTCATTTTCTATCGGATCACTTCACTTATTTCTATTAAAAAATAGCAGCTAGAGTATTTACAGCCTATCCTCAGTTCGCTACTATCAGATTATTATGATAGAAAAGAGATGACCTTTTGTGCCTTTTGATTTAGATGTAAATATTTTATTAATTTTAATCCTCTTCGGTTTTTTAGCAGCCTTTATTGATTCAGTGGTTGGAGGAGGTGGGCTTATCTCATTACCAGCTCTTATGTTCGTTGGTCTTCCTCCCTCTGCTGCAGTAGCAACCAATAAATTGGCAGGTACAATGGGTTCCCTTACTAGCACAGTGACATTTTATCGCTCTGGTAAACTAGATATAAAAGCCGTCTATAAGCTATTCCCCTTCGTCTTTTTTGGCTCTATGCTGGGTGCTTGGATTGTCCACTTAATGGACCCAAGTGTACTGAAGCCATTAATGCTGATTATGCTTGCAGTCGTTGCCATTTATACCATCTTTAAAAAAGACTGGGGCAGTATGACCACCTTTAAACAATTAACCCCTAAGCGTTCTATTATTTTTGTTTTCGTGATTACACTTATTGGCTTTTATGATGGCTTTTTAGGTCCTGGGACAGGCTCGTTTCTACTCTTTGCTTTTCTCATAGTTGGCTATGATTTTTTACAATCAGCAGGAAACGCCAAATTTTTAAATTTCGGCAGTAATGTAGCTGCCCTCCTTATGTTTATATACTTAGGACAAATAAATTATGCCTATGGACTACCAATGGGTCTTGCGCAAATTGCAGGAGCTATTGTTGGTTCAAAATTTGCCATTAAACGCGGCAGTGGCTATGTACGTAAATTATTTATCGTTGTGACCATTCTATTACTCTTGAAAAATACATATGACTATTTTTCATGATCAGCCGTTATACTAACGTATGCCAATACTATAGAAGGATCAAACTTATCTCAATTGGGGTAAGTTTTTTCATGGTATCAACTTTTTCCCTCTCCTCGTACGTCTAGTAAATGTATACAATTTGACAATGTTAAAAAAGGAGCTTCTTTGGACATGAGAACAAGAAATGCATTTCAACATGAAGAGGTGTTTGTCCAATTCATTCGAGAACAAAAAGAGCGTTTTTATTTGCTCGCGTATAGCTATACAAAAAATGAACAGGACGCACTAGATGTTGTACAAGACAGTATCCAAAAAGCCATGCTTTCATTAGATCGACTTGAGAATGTGACCTATATGAAAAGCTGGTTTTATAAAATAGTTGTCCGTACAGCCATAGATTTTTTACGTAAGCATAAACGCTTACAAGTGACAGATGATGATACATTACAATATTTAACACCTGCTCAAGAGGATGTTTATGAGAATGTTGACTTGGAGCATGCGTTGGATGAACTCCCGCAAATGTATCGAGAGGTTGTCATTCTCCATTATTTCGAGGATTTAAAACTCGCTGACGTGGCGAACATCCTCGACATTAAATTGAGTACAGCCAAATCGCGTCTTTATAAAGCATTAAAACTATTGAAAATCCAATTGGAAGATGTGAAGGGAGAAACTGCACATGGATAAAAAATTACAGGAGTTAGAAAAACAATATATGAAAGTCCCGATTCCAAAAGAGCTAGACTTCGTGGTTGAAAAAGCACTTAAGCAAGGTCGAAAAAAGAAAAAAAATCGTACACCTCAATGGGTCCTTGGATCTGCCGCTGCAGCCATGCTATTTACAGCTGGTTTAAATGTAAGTCCTGCAATGGCACGCACACTCTCAGAAATTCCCGTGGTTGGTAGTGTGATAAAAGTATTGACTTGGACAGAATATGAAGTGGCTGAAGATAATTATGATGCCAACATTAAAGTACCTTCTATTGAAAACTTAGAAAATCAAGATCTGGCGAATACATTAAATGAAAAATATCGTGCAGAAGGTAAGACACTTTACGATGAATTTATGGCAGAAGTGGGCGATTTAAAATTAAATGGCGGTGGTCATTTAGGTATTGATAGTGGCTACGAAATCAAAACTGATAACGAACAAATTTTGTCGATTGGCCGCTATGTAGTGAATACCGTTGCTTCTTCTTCAACGGTGATGGAATACGATACGATCGATAAAGAAAACGAAATTTTAATTACTTTACCTATGCTCTTTAAAGATCAACACTATATTGAAACAATTAGTGAAAATATTAAAGAACAAATGCGTACACAAATAGCTGAATCGAATCAAGATAAAGTTTATTGGGTAAAGGGTGCTGGCCTTGCCGATGAAGAGTTAATGGAGGAATTTACAACTATTAAACCTGATCAGCAATTCTACATTTCTGATAAAGGCAAGCTTGTGATTTCCTTTGATAAATATGAAGTGGCACCTGGCTATATGGGCGTTGTAGAGTTTGAAATCCCAACAGATGTCTTAAAAGAAGATCTTGTAAGCACAAAATATATTCATTAATTTAGCTTACTTTTCCTATGACGAGGTATTGGATGATGGTGTCATCCAATACCTCGTTTTTTCATGAAACCATACCATTTTCTGCTTATAAAGCCGACTTTTTTTGTCAAAGCTAATATGTATCAATCAATGTTAGAGGGTTTTCAACATGAAAAGTGTAGGATCAATCAGTATTTTACATGTCATCTTCCTATCAATGACTGTTATTGGCTTAAAAAATCATGTAACCATTATTCCTCCACTACTAGATGTGGCCAAAAGAGATGGCTGGCTATCGGTATTGTTTGCTGGAGGAATTATTTTCTTTTGGCTATTTTTATTAGTATATATTCAATCAAAATCTAATCAAGAGCCCATCCGAGATTGGCTCGATTCAAAAATCGGGAAAATTGGCTCTACTATTGTTATTTATACAGTTGCTATTTTTTTAATGATTATCGCAGCTTTTACAATGGTTGAAACACTGCAATGGATTAATACTACATTTTTACCGCAAACCCCTGTAATTATCTTACTATTTATCTACGTCATTCTGTGTATTCTTCTTGTGACGACTAGCTTACAGACGCTCGTCATTTTAAACGTTTTCGTATTATTCGGAGTAGTTATCTTTGGCTTTTTCGTGGCCTTTACGAACATGCAGGTAAAAGATTATGAATTATTACGTCCATTTTTTGAACATGGACTCCAGCCTGTCTTGCGAGGCATGATTTTTCCTGCATCAGGGTTTATTGAGCTTTTAATGTTGCTATTTTTACAGCATCAATTTAAGGAACGTATTCGCTGGTACCACTTTGCTATTATGCTGGCTATTTTAGTAGGACTGACATTAGGACCTTTAATTGGAGCCATTACAGAATTTGGACCGAATGAAGCGGCTAAGCAACGCTATCCCGCCTACGAAGAATGGGGATTAGTGACAATCGGTCGCTATATCGAGCATCTTGACTTTTTCTCCATTTATCAATGGCTGACAGGAACCTTTATTCGTGTTAGCTTCCTTTTGTACATTGTGGCAGATTTATTGAAGATGACAGGAGATCCCAAGCGTATATGGCAAATGCTTGCTCCTCCCTTCTTTATTCTTTGTTTACCATTAATCATGCTAAATGAAAGCCTATTTTTAAAAGTAAAAGGAAATTATATTCTGGCAGCCACTTTTATTTTTTTCTTTTTACTGTCAATATTTTTCGTAGTCGTAGCTTTCTTGTCGGATAAATCTTCTAAAAAGGGGAAAACTGAAAAACAAGATAAGAAAAGTGGTGAATCATAATGCCTCAGCAAGAACAAGCGCTAGATCTTAGTACGCTCAGAAAATTATTTCAAAAATCAGCAGATATTCAATTTCAGGAATATATGTTTAATCAGCAGAAAGTACACTTTATTACGTGTGATGCTATGATTGATCAACAAATGCTTAATGAAGTGATTATTCAACGTATTCAATATTTATATGATCATTTGGATGAGGTTCCCTTTGAAGAGAATATCGCAAGGCATCTTCATGTTCCAAGTATTCAAAAAGTACAAGACAAGGAACAGCTGATAACTTTTGTCTATAGTGGCTTCTTGTTGTTGTATTTTGACGAAGACAATCTTTTATATGCAAGCAATATTGCCCAAAAGCCGAATCGCCAGCCTGAAGAAACGCGCATGGAGGTTCTTGTTAAAGGGCCCAGAGATAATTTCATTGAAGATATTCGCGTCAATATCGCACTCATAAGAAAACGCTTGCCGACCAATTCATTTTGTGTGGAAAAAGTGGAGCTTGGGAAACGATCAAAAACTACGATAGCCATTCTTTATTTTGATGATATTGTGGATATGGATATTTTACATGGCATCAAAAAGCAGCTTGCTGCTGTGGATACAGATATTGTTTTTAGTGGCGATTTATTGATGGAACGGGTGAATAAAAATTCCAAGCTTTTTCCGAAGTTTGATTATACTGGACGACCTGATTATGCGGTTCAGGCCTTAGCGAGAGGACGTTTTATTATTTTTGTAGATGGCGTCGCCTATGCTATCGTTACCCCTGTCAATTTGTTTCTCTTACTGAAATCAGCTGAGGATAATGAATATCCTATTATTTTCAGTTCACTCGAACGATTATTAAGAATATTTGGTATTTTAATCGGCTTACTACTTCCTGCATTCTGGCTTGCCTTGACAACCTATCACCAAAACCAATTGCCGCTTCAACTACTCGCAACCGTCGTGCAAGCGAAGGCTGGCTTACCGCTCCCCTCTTCACTTGAAATGTTGCTGATGCTGCTGATGTTTGAATTATTTCGTGAAGCAGGCTTGCGTCTCCCTTCCGTTATTGGTGGGACCATCAGTGTTGTAGGTGGATTAATTATTGGGGATGCAGCCATTCGAGCAGGTGTAACGAGTCCTGAAATGATCGTTGTCATCGCTATTTCTACCATTGCTTCCTTTACATTAGTGAATCAGTCACTTGTTACTTCAGTTAGCATATTACGCGTTGCCTTTATCTTTGCTAGTGCCTTTTTCGGGTTATTTGGCTTCTTTGTTTCTTTATACCTGACACTGCTTTATTTAAGTAATATTCGAATTTACGGCTACTCTTACATGAACCTAGCAACAGATCTAAATTGGGCAACCATTAAAAAATCCATCTTTCGATTATCACCCAAAGGCTATACAGAGCGGAACAAAGCGCTTGCTCCTCAGGATTATACACGAACTTCAAAAGGGCATGAGAACAAAGATTCTCCACATAAAAACAAATAGCATCCTTATCCATTGTGAAGGGATGCTATTTTTATTCGCTCAACTATTTTGGACTCTTTCTTTTATAAGGTTCAGTACACTTTCCCAATGACCTTTCATTTCTTCTCGTACTGTCTGATCAGAAAGATGTTCTTGATGAAAGCTAATGGTTGTTTTATTACGCTCTTTGGGTAAAATACGGATTTGTACGGTAGATGGTTTTGACCACTCTTCCTTTTGCCAAGTCAATCGAAGCTGCTCTAATGGTTTAACAATCCTGATTTCGCCTGTCCCTGTCTTTGAATGGTATTTGTACCCAGGTTCGAATATAACTGAAGTGTCTTCCCCCAGCCATGTACGTACTCCTTCTGTTGTCGTAATCAATGCCCATGCTTGCTCCTGCGAAATTGGAAATGTCCTTCTAACCCCGATTTGAAAACCCACACTTTTCGTTTGACCGATAATTTTTTCGTTATCCATTGCTTCACCTCTATTTTATGACCTTTATTGTGAACTGTAATGTTCTATTCGATTTACCTGCTAAACATTCCTTCTATGATTCATAAATGAATGTTCCATTTTCCATATTAAAGATTTGACCTGTTACCCTATGCATATTCGATGGCATTACCTTCAATCGATTCCCTCTTTCCACATAAACCTTCACTATGCATGTCAGTGTCCTTTGGCTACCACATAAGCAGTAGGACAAGTAACTAAGGGAAGCAATCAAAAAAGGGAAATTGTTTAAAAAAACAATCTCCCCCTCCTTCATTTACGTCAATTCCACAAACTCTTTCTGAACGCTTTGTTCTGTTTGTCCCTTGCGAAATTGAATATGATGAAGCTTTGCAAAAATCCCATTTTGAGCCACTAGCTCATCATAGGTACCATCCTCTTCAATGCCCTTCGGTGTCACAACTAATACACGATCAGCATTGCGAATAGTTGCCAGTCGATGGGCAATAACTAGTGTTGTACGATTTTCAGCAAGCTCTGTTAACGATTGCTGAATAATCATTTCTGTTTCTGTATCTAAGGCAGAGGTTGCCTCGTCTAAAATTAAGATAGGCGGGTTCTTTAGGAACATACGAGCAATCGCTAGTCGTTGCTTTTGTCCTCCTGATATTTTTAAGCCACGTTCACCTATTTGTGTATCATAGCCATCGGGCAGCTCTGCAATAAATGCCTCTAGATGTGCTTTTTTCGCTGCCTCTCGAATTTCCGCTTCACTTGCATCTAATTTTCCATAGGCAATGTTTTCACGAATCGTACCTGTAAATAAAAAGACGTCCTGCTGTACGATACCAATTTGAGCACGTAATGACGCTTGTGTCATATTACGTATATCGATACCATCAATCGTAATAGCGCCTTTTGTCACCTCATAAAATCGAGGAATCAATGAGCAGATTGTAGTTTTACCAGCACCCGAAGGCCCTACAAAGGCAATGGTTTGGCCAGCTTTTACATCAAATGATATATCATGTAAAACCTGTTTGGATGCATCATAATTAAAATGAACGTGATTGAAGGCAATATTTCCATCTAAATGTTTAATAACCTTTGCATCCTCACGATCTTGAATTTCTGGCTCCTGTTCAATTAATTCACGGAAGCGCTTAAAGCCAGCCATTCCTTTCGGATAAAGCTCTAATAAAGCACTAATTTTATCAATTGGTTTAATCAGGACATTCGTATATAAAACAAAGCTCACTAGCTCCCCATAAGATAATTTCCCATTAAAGCTTAGCCAAGCCCCGACCACTAACACCATTAATGTAAGGAGGCGCGTCATCATGTAAATACTGGAGTGTGTCCCTGCCATAATTTTATAGGCATATAATTTAGCCGTACGGAAAAATCCATTTTGCTCCTTAAAGCGTTTAATTTCAAAATCTTCATTTGTAAAGGATTTCACAACACGGACACCAGACACACTATCCTCTACACGTCCGTTCACATCAGCAATTTTGCCATACATCGTTTTCCAAGCATTGTTCATTTTTATATTACTAAATGTCACAAGCCATGTTAAAAATGGCACCATAATCGCTGCAATCAAAGCGAGTGTTGGATTGACATTAAACATAATGGCAAAGGCCCCAACAAAGGTCATGATTGCAATGAAGAGATCCTCTGGTCCATGATGGGCAAACTCGCCTATATCAAACAAATCATTGGTAATGCGACTCATAATATGACCTGTTTTCGTATTATCAAAGAATCGGAAAGATTGCCTTTGTACATGCGTAAATAATTCCTGACGCATATCCGTTTCGATATTTATGCCTAGTTTATGCCCTAAATAGTTAACGATAAAGTTCAATAATGTACTAATAGCATAAACAAGCAGTAATAGGACACTTATTTTCACGATCATGCCCCAATCCCCTGTTGGCAATAACTCATCGATAAACCATTGAACAGCCAATGGAAACGCAAGCTCTAAGATTGCTACAATAATGGCACTCGAAAAATCGATGACAAACAATCGTTTATGTGGCTTGTAGTAGGAAAAAAATTTTCTATACATGTTTGTCTCCTCTCTAAGTTGTAAAAATTTTGCCTATCTTTTAATAGTACCATTTGTGCAAACGTAACGGAAAAGTATTTTTTCTCCATAGCAGTATATTTTTATTTACTTTTAAAATGTTGCATGTTACTATGTTAGTAAGAATTGAATAGCTTTTGACTTTATTGTCAAAGGGGAGTAGCTAGCAGATGCGATCGAAGCATCTGATTCACATTCGTCATTACATGGTATATTACCATCGGGTGTGATGGCATTTCTTGTCACACAGAACACTTTCTGTGCAACGAACAGTTAATTGCTTAGCAAGACCTTTGCCTATTTTTTAGGCAGGGGTCTTTTTCTTTTGCTTAAAATAGGGAAAGAATAAGTTAGCAAGCCATTCATTTCTGTTCAACAATTAAAGGAGGCAATAAATTTGGAGGCAATATTTTTAGAATACGCATGGGTACTTGTCGTATTAATTGTACTAGAAGGTTTGTTAGCAGCAGACAACGCCGTCGTAATGGCTGTTATGGTTAAGCATTTACCAAAGGCACAACAACAAAAAGCTTTATTGTATGGATTGGTGGGGGCATTTGTTTTCCGTTTTGCCGCATTATTCCTTATTACAACGCTCGTTAATTTCTGGCAGATTCAAGCAATAGGTGCCGCTTATCTACTGTTTATGTCTATTAAGCATATTTATGATTCGCGGAAAGCATCTCAAAACTCCGAAGAAATTCAAGAGCCTAAAAAACAATCTGGCTTCTGGATGACGGTTGTAAAAGTAGAACTTGCTGATATCGCATTTGCTGTGGATTCTATTCTTGCGGCGGTTGCCATTGCTGTCACACTTCCACATATCGGTGATTTTGATATTGGCGGTATTAACGCAGGTCAGTTCGCAGTAATGTTCTTAGGTGGTATTATTGGTGTCATCATGATGCGTTTCGCAGCTCGTTGGTTTGTAAAGGTTCTCGACAAATTCCCATCACTTGAAACAGCTGCTTTCCTAATTGTCGGCTGGGTTGGTGTAAAATTAGCTGTATTAACATTAGCACATGAAAAATTGGGTGTGATTCCACACGAATTCCCCCACTCCACTCTTTGGAAAGCTATTTTCTGGATTGTCTTAATTGCTATCGCATTAGGTGGCTACCTAATCGGTGTCAAAAATCAAAAGAAACAAGAACAATAATAATGAAAAATCGCTTCGATTATGATCGGGGTGATTTTTTTATTTTCTTAAAAATATAAAAGAAGTTATTTTCTAATTGAGAACGAATATCAATTATTTTTTTGCATGAATTGCTTTAAAAATTAAATTTTTTGTATGTTACTGCCTCTACGCTGTATACTAGTAAAGAAGTCATTTACTGCAAAAGGAGGAAAACTTTTATGTTATCTGAAAAACTACACACAGCTCTTAATGAACAAATGAATTTTGAATTCTACTCTGCGCATGCCTATATGGCAATGGCAGCCTATTGCACAGATCAAGATTATGATGGCTTCGCTAACTTCTTTTTAGTACAAGCAGAAGAAGAACGCTTCCATGCCATGAAATTTTATAATTTCTTAAGTGATATGGGCTACCGCGCAACAATTCAAGGTTTTGAAAGCCCAAGCAATCATTTCGAATCCATTTTAGATGCCTTTAAAACGGCTCTATCACACGAAAAAGAAGTAACACGCCGTATTTACAATTTATCAGACATTGCTTTAGATGAACGTGAGCATGCGACAATGGCCTTCTTAAAATGGTTTATCGACGAGCAAGTAGAAGAAGAATCTACATTTGATACATTAATTCGTAAAATCGAGCGTATCGAAACTGACTCAAACGCAATCTTTATGCTAGATGCAGAGTTGGCTACACGTACATTTACACCAGATACAGAAGCATAATATTTCTTATAAAAAAATCTGCCATGAAGGCAGATTTTTTTAGGTATCTATCTTGCTTGTGGAATTTTCAAAAGATGCAATAAAAGAGAAACGTTGAAAAATCAACGTTTCTCAGGTTCTTTATGGTTCTCTTACCACTCCATCAAAGGCAGCTTGATAGATTTGATAGATATCTTCGCGCTCTAATGGCATTGGACTTCGCGCTAAAATACGCGTTTGTTTTGTAGCATCCTCTGTTAGCTGTTCAAGTGCTGATGCAGGGATATTGAATCCTTGTAATGTTGAGGGAATTTTCACATCTTGAACGAGTTGTTGTAAGGCATCAACACATTTATAGGAAGCCTCTTCTTGCGATAAATAGGATGATGATATTCCCATGGCATCTAAAATATCTTTCATTCGTTTTTCACAGCTTTGACGAATATACCCCATGACATATGGTAATAGTACTGCATTGGAATCACCATGAGCTATATGGAACTGACCTCCCAGGGGATAGGCTAAAGCATGGACGCCTGCTACACCGGCATTGAAAAAGGCTAATCCTGCTAAATAGCTGCCATAACTCATATCTGTGCGCGCTTGCTTGTCTTGTCCATTATGGACAGCTGTTCGGATTGACTGGCTAATTAATCGGATAGCTTGTAGTGCAAGTGCATCCGTTACTGCATTCGCATTTACTGATACGTAGGCTTCTATCGCATGAGTTAACGCGTCTACCCCAGTCGCCGCTGTCACCTTCGATGGTAAGGAAATCGTTAAGGCAGGATCTACAATCGCTACATCCGCTAATAAATAATCATGTGTCACAACATCCTTGGTTGTATCCAGTGATAGCACAGAAATATTTGTTACCTCCGAGCCTGTCCCAGAAGTGGTAGGAATTAAGATTTTAGGTAACCCTTTATTATCTAATGTTTTCGTTCCTGTTAGGTTTAAATAATCTGCAACTTTTCCATCATGTTTTGCTAATACGGCGGCAAGCTTTGCTAAATCCAGTGCACTGCCCCCACCTACACCAATCACCAAATCAAATGGATGCTTTCTCGTAAAATCAACCAGTTTTTCGCCAATTGCAAGCGGAGGCTCTGGTGCAATATCCGTATAAATGGTTGTTGTATAGCCTTTCTCAATCAAAGGCTTTTCAACATTGTCCGTTAGACCTATTTCTTTTAATAATGGATCTGTCACGATCAAAATATTGTGAGCGTTAAACTTCTTTACCTCTAGCAGAAGCTGACTCAAACAGCCCCAGCCAGTATAGCTAGCAGGCGTAAAGGTTAATTTATGCATGGTTTCTCTACTCCTATCTATTCATAATAGCCTTCCGTTGATTTCCTAAATGATTTAAATTGAATAGGATCATGGCCAAACCATACCTGTGAATTTGTTTCATTTGCTAGTCTTCGAATCCGTTCCACTGTTGTATTATAACCTACAGAATCGTAGATAATGCCTGGTGGCTTGACAGGAGGCCCAAAGCTTTCTGCCGTATAAATGGCATCTGAAGCTAAAATAATACCACCTGTGTCAGGCATTTGAATATGCAAACCTAGCATTCCCCAAGCATGACCACTACCAAAATTTAATACTTGTATCCCTTCAGCTAGTTTTACATGATCCTCGCCACGTTTGATTAAGCGCCATTGTAGATTGTTTTTAATCCACATATCAATGTCACCCCAAACATAGGCACCGTCTTTCACGTTTCTAGCATATGTTTGTAATGTGCCATTAAACTCATCTTCCTGTACAATAATTGTGGCATTTGTAAAGAGTTCTAAGCACCCTGCATGGTCGAGATGCAAATGGGAAGCAACAACATATTTGATATCCTCTGGACGAACATTTAATTCTTCTAGACGATGATGTAAATAGCATTCTTCTGGCATATTAATAGGAAATGCTTTTTGCGTAAATTCACCCCATCGCCCTTCTGGACCCATCGAGTTTGGATTGCATGCAGTATCAAATAGAATTTTGCCTTCTGGATGATCAATCAATACTGTATAAACAGGGAATTCAACAAATTCATTTGGCTGATTTGGATGATCGATGGTTGCGGGATTGTGCATCGCAATCATATAATTTTTATCCATTCGCATCGTACCATTGTCCATCACATACAATTTTGGATGTTGTTTAATCATTTTCATTTTCCCATCTCCATTCGTGATTATTAGTTATTGGTTATTCCAAATTACTAGCTTCATTTCCGTCATTTCTTCTAACGCATATTTAATGCCTTCACGGCCAGTGCCGCTTTCCTTTACACCACCATATGGCATGTGATCTACTCGATAAGTAGGTACATCATTAATGATGACTCCACCAACGTGCAGTGCTTTTGTAGCCTGAAAAGCTGTCTGAATAGAAGGAGTGAAGATGCCTGCCTGTAGGCCATAGTGAGAATTATTGATAGCCGCTATCCCTTCATCAATGGTGGATACCGTATTGACGATAACAACAGGTGCAAAAATTTCTTCACAGGATACACGACTCTGTGGCTGAACATTATATAAAACAGTAGGCAATAAAATATGATTGTCAATGTGACCACCTGTAATTACTTGTGCCCCTTCAGCTACTGCCTCTTCAATCCATTGATAAGCACGCTGTTGTTCAGCTTGTGAAATCATCATAGCAAGATCTGTTTGATTATCCATTGGATCACCAATTGTAAGCTGCTCTATTTTTTCCTTCAGCCGTATTAAAAATTCCTCCACCATACTTTCCATGACATAGATACGTTGTAAAGAAATACAGACTTGACCTTGGTTGGAAAAGGCCCCCATCACAATGCGATCCATAATACGCTCTAGCTGTACCCCTTCATCGATAATTACGCCTGCATTGGAACCTAATTCTAAGGTTACTTTCTTCAAGCCTGCACGATTGCGTAGAGAAATCCCTACCGCTGGACTTCCTGTAAACGTTATCATCTTAACATTTGGATGTGCTAAAAATGCATCGCCTACTAATTTACCTTGTCCAGTTACAAGATTAAAGGCACCTGCTGGTAAATTTGTTTGCGCCAATAATTTTGCCAAAAAATGGGCGGATAGCGCTGTTTGTGTGGCAGGTTTCAATACAATCGTATTGCCTGCGGCTAATGCTGGCCCAACTTTGTGTGCTACTAGATTTTGCGGAAAGTTAAATGGTGTAATCGCTGCCACAACACCGATTGGCTCTCTTAATGTATAAGCAAAGCGCCCCTCTCCATTTTTTGATGCATCCATTGGAACCATTTCACCAGTAAGTCGCTTTGCTTCTTCTGCCGCAAATTTATAGGTTTCAACTGTGCGATCAATTTCAGCGTAAGCATACTTTAACGGTTTAGCTGATTCCATTGCAATGATACTTGCTGCTTCATCTCTATTTTCTGCAAAAAGGGTGGATAACTGCTCTAATATCTCTGCTCGTTGAAAAGCAGTTAATGCAGCCATTTGAGGAGCTGCAGCATGCGCACTTTCAATGGCCTCCTGTACATCTTTTTCAGTGGCCATCGCAAAGTGTGCCAATACCTCTTGTGAATAGGGAGCATGGATCTCCATCCATTCAGCAGTCATCTTCCATTCTCCATTAATCCATAAGCCCTTTTTCAATCGTAATTCACTCCTTTCTTTTTATGGTTACGTATTCATTTCAGAAAATAAAGAAATGAATACGTAACCATTTTGGTGTAAAAAATAAACTGATGGTCTATCAGTTTATTTTACACGTTGTATTTCTTGGGAAAATCTTAACAGACTCTGTTTGTCTAATGCAAGTACTTTTTTTCTCCATTACCTCAAATAATTTTTCGATAGCAATAAAACCTAAGTTCTCTTCTGATGTTAAACCTACTGTTGTTAAGGCAATAGAGTGATGTTTACTAAGCTCTACATTATCAATACCAATGATATTAAAATCTCTCGGAACCTGAAAACCTCTCTCTAAACAAAGATTCAATATTTCAATGGCAATGGCATCCGTAGCAGCACAAATAGCTGTTGGTCTTTTTTCGAGTTGTAAAAGCTCTGCAAACGCATGTTCAATATCCATTTTATTGGTGTTCGTTAAAAAAGTAGGCACTAATTTTGCATCTAGCCCATAATCCTGTAAAGCTTGTTCAAATCCCAGATAGCGTCCATAGAAGGTACTCATTTGATGTGGACCCCCTATCCAACATAAAGAGTCATGCCCTAATGATAGGACATGCTTGGTCGCAAGGTAACCTGCTTGAACATTATCAATTTCTACAAAATGTCTATTCTCTTTATGCTTACGGTTAAACATAATAAATGGAATAGCTAGTTTTTCTAGTTTATAAAATAAATCATCTTGATACAACATAGAAGACAATATAATTGCGTCTGCTTTCGTTTCTAAAACTGCATTGTAGATTGAATTAAGATTATCCTCTGTGCCAAAATAGACATTAACTTTATAGCCACGTGCATTAACATAATTCACGATGGCTGTAGTTGTATCAACAAAAAAAGGGTTGTGTAAGGGCCCCGAAATCAATGTAATAATACCTGTTTTTTTCTGAACAAGCGATCTTGCTATATCATTTGGCACATAGTTTAGTTCCTCTATCGCCTGCATTACTTTTTCAATTGTTTTTGGCTTTACAAGCTCTGGTGTATTCAATACTCTAGATACAGTTGTTTGTGAGACACCAGCATGCTTCGCCACATCTTTTGAAGATACCAAAAAAACCACCCATTTCATCATTGTGAAGCTATATTATATCATCTATAGAATAATGATTATAGTGATGATTCCTTCTCGACCTTAACGCTTTCGCTCATATGGCTTTGTAGCTTCACTCGCTTTAAAGTTATAAACAGGTTTAATAACTTTGACAATATCTACAGTTTCCCCAATCGCAGAAGTAATTTCTGTCATCGGCTTATAGGCCATTGGTGCCTCATCCAATGTTTCTTCATTGACTGATGTTGTCCAAATCCCCTGCATCGTATCTTTAAAATCGGCCATATTCAAAGCTTTTTTCGCTGCGCGTCGTGAAAACATGCGTCCTGCTCCATGGGGGGCTGAATAATTCCATTCCGCATTGCCTTTCCCTATACAAATCAGAGATCCATCCCGCATATTCATTGGAATAACTAGCTTTTCATCTTTATTTGCACGAACAGCCCCTTTGCGAAGCGTCATCGTTTCTGTATCGATATAGTTATGAATCGTATCAAACGTATCTGTAAAATGCCAATCCATCTGTTTAGCAATGGTTTCTGCAATGGTCCAACGATTCATCCGTGCAAATTGCTGTGCAATCTTCATATCATGGATATAATCATGGAAAGCTTCACCCTCTAAATATGACAAGTCTTTCGGAACGAACGGTGTTTGTTCTTTATAGGCTTGTATCATGGATTGAATCTCTTGTTGTCGTCCTTGCTGTTTCATTGCCTCTATTTTTTCTGTCAAATCTTCTCGACGTAAATTTTCATAAGCTCTTTTTTGATGCCAATTAGCAACCTTTGCCCCTACATAGCGTGACCCCGTATGGATGAGCAAATAGTGCTGATCATCTTCATCTTTGGCAAGCTCAATAAAATGGTTGCCTCCCCCAAGTGTACCTAATGACAAGTTCGTATAGTCGTCTTTCAAGCCGCTTGCTCGAAATTGTTTACCTTCAAACTCTACAAAATGTCGGCTTGGCGATACTTCTTTATGAATATCCTGCCCACTTGGTACATATGTGCGAATGATGGCATCGAGTTGAGCAAAATCAACTGTTGTTACGTCAAGTTGTGCTACAAATACACCACACCCCACATCAATGCCGACAAGATTGGGTACAACACGGTCTTGCAATTGGATGGTCGTGCCAATGACACATCCTTTACCCGCATGATAATCTGGCATAATACGTACTTTAGTGCCTGCCATAAAAGCCTGGTCTGTTAATTCTTGAATCTGATCAACAGCTGTTTGTAATGCTGTTTGCGCAAAGATTTTTGCATTCGTGAAGCGTCCATTTATTTCAATCAAGTGTATCCCTCCTTACTACTTATACGTAAAACTGGAATGATTTGTTTCATATCATAAAGAAAACGTTCTAAAAGCATGCTACTTTTAGAACGTTTGGTGAAAACCTAATCTTCATATTGTACAACTAATTTTTTAGGTATTTCGGGTATATCATTTGATTTTACATCTTCTTCCCTTAAGTCAAGCATTTGCAGGGGATATTTTTCTTGCACCTCAAAAGGTATTGCAATACTTTCCATTTTATTATTCATTTGACTTCTTGCGAGTAAGCCATTGTTTGATAAATCAATGGCTAAAATAGCCTGCACAGTTTCCTCAAGCATGGCAATATCCTTCGATTTCAACGGCATTTGCTCATTCATTAAAAATGGTTGAAGATGCTCTTTTATATAACCCTGTGCTTCGATTAAGCAAGAAAATTCATTTAATTTTTCAGCATAGCGCTTTAACTGACGCTTATCTTTTGCACGCTGTTGATTTAGTTTCTGTACTTTTTGTTCAATACGGCTCATGCGTACTTTCACTAAATCAATCAAAAAAGGCTGTGTATCTCGAATCGCCTGTAGCATTGAAACCTCTGCTTGTTGTACCTTGGCATATTGGGCGACACAAACCTCTTGCTGCTCATTGAGTTTTTGAACACGCTCTTTGAAAAATTCATTTTGCGTATGTTGGCCAAAGAAAGCTTTCATAAGACCTTTACCATGAATTTTTTTATGTTGTGCATCTAAACGCTCATATTCGCGTAAATACTCACTGTGCATGTTGCGGTATTCACGCAACATTTGTTGATAGTGCACAGCAATTTCAGTAAATTCTTCCACCTTGGAATCGTGTAAATAATCATGTTGCGCTATCGTTTGTAATAGCTGATACAGTGTTTGAACCTGTTTAAACGTGTTCGCTACCTGTTCATATTCTTGCTCATATTCTTTGACAATTGCTAAGTCACGTTGATAGCGAGAATATTCATATTGGGTATCGCCTGCGTATTTTTCAATATTCTCTACAGCAGATTGAAATGGATCTCGTTGTGGAATTACAGTTAATTCGAAGCGGAATCGTTCAAGCCATTGTAAGAAGCGAATTAGGATGGCATATGTTTTTTTATCACTATTTTCAGCCACACGATGAATGTGAGCAATTAATTGATCATACTGACTTTTTTGCCAAAGCTCATGACTGTCTGTTTGTTTGGCTACTAGTGCATTAATTGCTGAAATCCCTATAAAATCACTCATCAAATGACCAATACGTTGTTGTTCAGAGTCCATAAATGCCGTAGCATGTTCCTCATCATCGATGCCGTTGATGACACATAAAGGTTCAACACCTTTATTCTTTAACGTTTCAATCAAGAGAAGTTCAGCATCCATTGCCATTGAACCAGCGCGTAACACCCAGAAAATTTCATCAACACGGTTCATAAGCGCCTCTGAAAAATAAGCCATTTCTCCTCCGCCTGCTTCTAATGACACAGAATCAATTATTGTCACGGATTTTAATAAATCATTTTTCAAATAGACTTCTAGGTAATCTAAGTGTTCACGTAAAATCTGGGAAGCAAACGTATCGCCAGTTGTTAGTAGCTCTAATTTACTGAGATCAAATACAGCGACAACACCATCTAAAAAATAAGCTTTAATCTCTTCTTGTTCGCCGTAGCGTATAAACGTATTTACACTTGTTGGATGCTGATCATCTACCGATAATATTTCGCGTCCTAGAAGTCCATTCACAAGTGTTGTTTTGCCCACCCGCTCTTTTCCAACTATTAAAATCATCGTCTGGTTATTGGCATCTTGAATGATTCGATTTAAATGTTTTGCTGTATCTTTCACATATGTATTTTGGACGATGATGCCATACAAGTGTCGTAGTTGGTCAACAAATTGCGGCAAAATATTATTCGCTGAGGTTGTATTTTCGATTGGCGTATTGTCAATGTTCGTCATCCTCAAAACCTCTTTTCGTATGTATCTATAAGACCATTATAAATGAAACTATGGCTTTTCTAATACATGGATTGATGAAAAGAGGACAATATACTTATACGTTTATACGACAAATAGGAATTCATCCTTACACCTATTTCCTGTCTGCTTCATATATGATTGCTACACAGACTAAAGGGAATAGTCCCAGCTATGAGTTTAGAAGTATTAGGCTTGGAGATTTCTCTCCAAGGTTGCTGAATAGCTGACCTTTGTCCTATTCCTCCAAACCAGCCATACGTGCATAAACAGCTCCAAGTAATGGCATTCCACCTTGGGCACCTAGTTTCTCTACAGATAAGGAAGCAGCGATATTAGCAAAATATACAGCCTCATCCAACGATTGCCCTTCTACTAAAGCATAGGCTAAAGCACCATTAAAGGTGTCACCTGCGCCCGTTGTATCCTCGACTGTTGTCATATAACCTGGAACATGAATTGGATAGGAGCCATCGAAATAACGTGCACCGTCACTTCCTAGCGTCACGATTAATTTATTAGGATATTTTTCTAAAACTTGTTCCACTGGCTCGTTAAAAATTTCAGCACATTCTGTCTCGTTAGGTGTTAAATAGGTAATATCGTCCATCCACTGCACATCAAAATTGGCTGCTGGAGCAGGGTTTAACAGTATCGGAACACCCGCTTCTTTACATAAATGAATGGCATGGGCTGTCGTCTCTTTAGGGATTTCAAGCTGTATAATTACCAAGTGACTTTTTTGTATCAACTCTTTTGAAGCTTCAAGATGGGATATGCTTAGGTCATAATTAGCTCCAGGTACGACAACAATTCGATTATCGTTATTGTAAATAAGTATATTAGCAATTCCTGTAGGAGCAGTGGTGCTTTTTACAATGGCGTTTGTCTGAATCTGCTCTTGCTGTAAAGCAGCATGTAATGTCTCACCAAAATGATCATTCCCTAAACAGCCAACCATCGCCACCTCACTGCCAAGACGAGCTACGGCAACTGCTTGATTAGCCCCTTTTCCTCCTGGAACTGTTTGAAACGAGTTACCTAGAATGGTTTCCCCCTGCTTTGGAAAAGCATTCATTTGTACAACTAAATCCATATTTAAACTTCCTATAACTGTAATCATGGAATTCCACCTTTCATCTTTTGATCAAACAAAAAACAACTGAAATGAGCAGTATCATTTCAGTAGCTTAACAATAGAAAAATTCGTATAAACTAAAAACCTATCGACTGTTTTAGGGATGCCCTAAATTCTTTCACTTACTGTAAATCGATACGAGCTTCTTTTACTCGTTAAATGAAAACGATCTAGTCACTCAGGCTCTCTTCCTGTTATGGAAACAATGCTTGAGATGACGCTTTCAAAAGCTGGCTGAATTTGTCCTTTAATATACAAATATTTTTATAATGATAACATAGTGCCACCTTCGCATTTGATGTTTCCTTTATTATAAATAATTTCATATAGGAAATGCACTACAAACACAAAAAAACTGAAGACAACATAAAACTTGTCTTCAGTCATATCAATTAATAGGCTAGTCGCTTCGCCTCATATGCGGCAATGTGGTCCTCATATTTAAAGGTTAAGGCGATTTCATCCCAGCCATTCAGTAACGTTTCTTTATAGTATGGGTCAATTGTAAAATGATAGACTGTACCATCTTCCCCTGTTACGGTTTGCTCTGCAAGATTTACTTCCATACTATAGGGCTTTGCTAAGCCTTTTTCTAAAATAGCATCACATTCCGATTCTGTTAGCTTAATCGGTAAGATACCGTTTTTGAAGCAGTTATTATGGAAAATATCTGCAAAAGAAGGTGCAATCACAACGTTAAAACCGTAATCTAAAATTGCCCATGGTGCATGTTCACGAGAGGAGCCACAGCCGAAATTATCTTGCGCCACTAGAATTTTAGATTCTTTAAATTCAGGTTTATTTAATACAAAGTCAGCTATTTCATTCCCTTGTGCATCGAAACGCCAATGGTAAAATAAAAACTGTCCAAAACCTGTGCGCTCAATACGTTTTAGAAATTCTTTTGAAATAATTTGATCGGTATCAACATTTTTTCGATCAAGTGGTGTGATGACACTATTTACGATATTAATTGGTTCCATTTTTCAATCATCCCTTCCCGAGTAAAGCAAGACTTACACTGTTTCCTTCACAAATTCACGTACATCGACGAAGTGACCTGCAATCGCAGCGGCTGCTGCCATTGGTGGTGACACTAAATGTGTACGAGCTCCAGCGCCCTGACGTCCTTCAAAGTTGCGGTTTGAGGTAGAGGCACAGCGTTCTCCAGCTGGTACGACGTCATCATTCATCGCAAGACACATCGAGCAACCAGACTCTCGCCATTCAAAGCCTGCATCCATAAATATTTTATCTAAACCTTCTGCCTCTGCTTGTTTTTTCGTTGTATGTGAGCCTGGGACAACGATGGCTGTGACCTTGTCATGCACCTTACGCCCTTTGATGACATCAGCAGCTGCACGCAAATCACTAATGCGTGAGTTTGTACAGGAGCCAATGAAGACATGCTGGATGTCAATGGATGTTAATGGCTGGCCTTCCTCTAAGCCCATATAGGCAAGTGCTTTTTGAAGTGCAGCCTTGTCTGATTCATCCTCATAATCTGCTTGTGTTGGAACATGCCCAGAAACACCAGTACCCATCGATGGGTTTGTTCCCCACGTAATGATTGGTTCAATTTCTTCAGCTTTTATAATACGAACCGTATCGTACGTTGCATCTTCGTCTGAAGCAAGACTTAACCAGTAAGCGGCTGCTTCTTCCAATTTTTCTCCCTGCGGTGCATATTTGCGTCCACGAATATAATCGACTGTTGTTTGGTCAGGTGAGATAAGCCCTGCTTTTGCGCCTGCCTCAATTGACATATTACAAATCGTCATGCGTTCTTCCATAGATAGTTTGTGGATAGCCTCTCCAGTGAATTCCACAATATGTCCTGTACCAACACCTATTCCGAACTTGGCAATGATGGCTAGAATAATATCCTTTGCCGCTACCCCAACTGGTAGCTCCCCTTCAACACGAATCTCCATCGTTTTCGGCTTATTTTGCCATAATGTTTGCGTCGATAATACATGCTCCACCTCTGATGTTCCAATACCAAATGCAATGGCCCCAAAGGCACCGTGAGTCGATGTATGAGAATCACCACAAACAATGGTTTTACCAGGCTGTGTTAATCCAAGCTCTGGCCCAATCACATGGACAATCCCTTGGTCAGGGTGACCCATGCCTGCTAACTCAACGCCAAATTCCTCAGCATTTTTAGCTAATGTTTCGATTTGATTGCGCGCAATGGGATCATGGATAGTTGGTAAATTTTTTGTTGGTACGTTATGATCCATTGTCGCAAAGCTTAAATCAGGACGACGCACTTTACGTCCGTTCATGCGTAACCCTTCAAAAGCTTGCGGAGATGTTACTTCATGAATTAAATGAAGATCAATATATAACAGGTCCGGTTTGCCCTCTTCCTGATAAACAACATGTTTATCCCAAATCTTTTCAATTATATTTTTACCCATTGTCTTCACCTATTTCTTTAAATATATGTTGTCATAATACTTTGTGATACAAAGCTAGTATCAATTTCGTTAATTACCTTATCTGTCCATTCATTAGTTGATAAAATACGACTGCCGTCACGAGCAAGATCTGCTGTAAAGTAGCCATCATCAAATACTGCACTTACCGCGCGTTCAATTTCTGCTGCTTCTTCTTTTAAGCCAAATGAATATTGCAGCATCATCGCTACGGATAAAATGGTTGCAGCAGGATTTGCTACACCTTGCCCTGCAATTTCTGGTGCGGAGCCATGTACTGGTTCATATAAGCCAAAATTATCACCACGAATGGATGCTGATGGTAAAACACCTAGAGAACCAGTAATAACAGATGCTTCATCACTTAAAATATCACCAAACATATTTTCAGTAACGACTACATCATAGTGTCCAGGATTTGTAATAAGTTTCATTGCGACAGAGTCTACTAGGTTATGTTCTACGATTACATCTGGATACTCTTTTTTCTTTGCTTCTACAACTTCACGCCATAAGCGACTTGTTTCAAGCACATTCGCCTTGTCAACAGAGCATAATTTGCCACCACGTAAACGTGCTAGTTCAAAGGCATTTTCAACGATACGCTCTACCTCTGCTTTAGAGTAAACCGTTGTATCAATTGCGCCATTTTCAGTACGCATACGTGGTTCCCCGAAGTATACGCCGCCTGTTAGTTCACGTACAATCATTAAATCAACGTTTTCAGCCACTTCACGCTTTAATGGTGAAGCATCTAGTAAACTCGGGAACGCCTTTACTGGACGTAGATTGGCAAATAAATCGAAGTGTTTCCGAATTCGTAGTAACCCTTTCTCTGGGCGCAATTCAGGAGGGTTTTGATCCCACTTTGGACCACCTACAGCTCCTAATAAAATCGCATCACTATTTTCACACATCTCGATTGTTTCATCAGGTAATGGATTATTATGCTGGTCAATCGCAGCACCACCAATTGTTGCATATCCTAAATGAAATGTATGATTAAATCGTTTACCAATCACCTGTAATACACGTACAGCAGAAGCAACAACCTCTGGCCCAATTCCATCACCGGGAAGTACTGTAATTTTTCTCTCCATCGTCAAAACACCTTTCTTTGTATAGCGTATTCGCTAATTTAGTAAAGACGCTCACCTACCTTTTATCGAGGTGAGCGTAGTCATTACGTCTAAGCGTAATTTTTGGTTAATTGATACAATACGCCATGACATCATTGCATCCGACTTGTGAATGGTACTTCATACAATTCACTACCTCAGAAACCTATACAGGATGTGCGCGAAGGCTTGCTTGAATTAAATGACGGTTAATAGCATTTAAATAAGCTTTTGCCGATGCTTCTAAAACATCTTGAGAGGAATTACGGCCTGTAGTCGAAACCTCATCATAGCGAATATTAATAACCGCTTCACCCAGTGCATCTCGTCCTTTGCCAACCGAAGTCACACGGTAATCAATGACATGTACAGCTCCAGGTACAAGTTGCTCCAGTGTATTAAAAATTGCTTCTACAGAACCAGAGCCAGTAGCTACAACGGTTTTTTCTAGTCCCTCAGGTGTAAGCACAATGGCTGTAGCTGTAGGAATATTTTCAGTACCATATTGCACCTGCACCATTTTCAACTCAAAGAGTGGTACATCTTCTACTTGAACTTGTTGCTCAGTAAGTAAAGTAAGTAAATCTTCCTCTGTAATTTCTTTTTTACGATCAGCCAATTTTTTAAATTCCACAAATGCTTTGTTCAACTTTTCATCAGAAAGATGGAAGCCCATTGTTTCCGCACGATCACGGAAGGCTGCACGACCAGAATGTTTCCCGAGAACTAATGGAATCTCACCTTCGCCGATTAAAGCAGGTGAAATAATTTCATAGGTTTCTGGATTTTTTAAGACACCGTCTTGATGGATGCCCGATTCGTGTGCAAAAGCATTTCTTCCTACAATCGCTTTATTTGGCTGAATCACAACATTTGTCAATTTACTGACTAATTGAGACGTACGTTTAATTTCTTGCAACTGAATGCCCGTTTGCACCTGATAAATATCCTTGCGAATATGAAGTGCTACAGCAATTTCCTCGAGTGCCACATTACCTGCGCGTTCGCCGATACCATTGATTGTTCCTTCGACTTGTGCAGCACCATTTTCTATTGCGGCAATCGTGTTAGCTGTTGCCATCCCTAAATCATCATGACAATGGGCAGAGAATTTCACTTTATCAGCACCTTTGACATTTTCCAGTAGGAACTTAAATAATGCACCATATTCTTGCGGGGATGCATACCCTACAGTGTCTGGAACATTAATCGTTGTTGCACCAGCAGCAACCACTTCGTTCATAATTCGCACTAAAAATTCACGATCAGAGCGGAATGCATCCTCGGCAGACCATTGTACAAGTGGGAAGTACTTTTTAGCGTATTTAACAGCCTCTACCGCTTGCTCCACCACTTGCTCAGGGGATTTTTTTAATTTGTATTCCATATGAATAGGTGATGTGGCTAGAAAAATGTGAATATGTGGCTGTTGTGCTACTTTTATCGCTTCCCATGTAGCATCAATATCCTTTTGGATACAGCGAGCTAGCCCCGTCACAATGGAATTTTTTACTGTACCTGCAATGCGATGGACTGCATCAAAGTCACCGGGTGACGAAGCAGGAAATCCTGCTTCTATAATTGTCACACCAAGGCGCTCTAATTGTTTGGCAATTTCAATCTTCTCGGCTGTGTTTAAGTTGATCCCAGCAGATTGTTCACCATCGCGAAGCGTAGTATCGAAAATATCAATTTTTCGCACTTGTCGCCACTTCTCTCACAACTTTTTCTTTACCTTCGTTGATGAATGGCATCATAGCACGTAGTTTTGCGCCTACTTCTTCGATTTGATGGTTCGCACCAGCTTCTTTGAATTTTGTATATTCTGGACGACCATTTTCATTTTCTTGAATCCAACGACGAGCAAATGTACCATCTTGGATATCTGTTAATACGTCTTTCATACGAGCTTTTACAGACTCATCGATAATGCGTGGTCCTGCAACATAATCTCCCCACTCTGCTGTATCTGAAACTGAGTAGCGCATTGTTGCCATACCGCCCTCAAACATTAGGTCAACAATTAATTTAAGCTCATGTAGTGTTTCAAAGTAGGCTAATTCTGGTTGATAACCAGCTTCTACTAATGTTTCGAATCCTGCTCTTACTAGCTGTGTTGCACCACCACAAAGTACCGCTTGTTCACCGAATAAATCTGTCTCTGTTTCTTCTTTGAATGTTGTTTCAAGAAGCCCACCACGTGCAGCACCGATTCCTTTACCATACGCAAGTGCTAAATCTTTTGCTTGGCCTGTAGCATCTTGGTGAATAGCGAATAGTCCTGGTACCCCAGCACCTTCTTGGAATTGACGACGAACTAGATGTCCTGGTCCTTTTGGTGCTACTAAAAATACGTCAACGTCTGCTGGTGGTGTAATTTGACCGAAATGGATATTGAAGCCGTGTGCAAACATCAATGCTTTACCAGCTTGTAAATGTGGCGCAATTTCCGCTTCATAAACTGCTTTTTGGCGCTCATCTGGTAGTAGAATTTGGATAACATCTGCTTCTTGTGCTGCTTCAGCCACTGTTTTCACGTCAATACCATCTGCTTTTGCCGCATCGAAGGATCCACCTGGACGAACCCCTACTACCACGTCAAAACCTGATTCTTTAAGGTTTAAAGCATGTGCATGACCTTGTGAACCGTAACCGATAATTGCGATTTTCTTTCCTTTTAATACGTCCTCGTTGATATTTTGCTCATAGTACATTGTAGCCATTGTTAATTTCCTCCTAGAATATGTTTTGTTTTTTATAGCTTTAGATACTTGCTCTGTCTATAAAGCTATTCATTTTTATATGCAAACTATTTTAAAATAGAGAGCTGCGGGTTTGAGACTTTTTGTGTTTCACGAACGGAGGCAGTTGCCCCTGTACGTGTAAGTTCTTTAATGCCATATGGTCGAATGAGTTCGATAAAGGCATCAATCTTCTCTGGATGCCCTACTACTTGATACGTCACAACATTTTTGGCTGTATCAATAATTTGGGCGCGGAACGGTTCAACAATTGAATTCATTTCCAAACGTAAATTTGGTGGGGAAATCACCTTTACTAGTGCTAGCTCTCGCAGAACAATCGATTTATCGGTAATGTCATTGACCTTTAACACATCAATTTGCTTGGATAGCTGTTTCACTAGTTGCTCAATTTTGCGTTCGTCCTCTATGTTGACAACGAAGGTCATCTTTGAAAAATTCGGTTGCTCCGTATGACCTACTGTAATCGATTCAATATTGAACTGACGCTTCATCAATAAACCTGTCAAACGGTTTAATACACCACTTTGGTTAATCACAGTTACGGTAATTACTCGCTTCAATTTTTTTTCACCCCAATCATTTCATGTAAGCCTGTGCCAGGTGCTACCATTGGGTAAACACATTCAAGCTGTTTCACTCGACAGTCAATTAATACTGGCTCATCAGACAACAGTGCCTCACGGAAAATAGACTCTGCTTCATCGATTGTGTTAATACGATAACCTTTAATGTTATAAGCATCAGCTAACTTAACAAAATCTGGTTGGATCGGCATAAGTGATGATGAATAGCGCTCTTCATAGAATGTTTGTTGCCATTGACGTACCATGCCAAGACAGCTATTATTCAAAATCACTATTTTTACTGGTAAGTTAAATTCCTGTAGGATGGATAGCTCCTGTGCCGTCATTTGGAATCCTGCATCTCCTACAATCGAAATAACTTTTTTGTCTGGCTTCGCAAATTGGGCGCCAATTGCGGCCGGGAAGCCGAAGCCCATCGTACCAAGTCCACCAGACGTTACCCATGAATGATCATTATTTAAATGATAATATTGCGCTGCCCACATTTGATGCTGCCCAACATCTGTCGTCACAATGGCATTACCTTCAGTTACCTTGTGCACTAATTGCAATGCCTCTTGTGGTAGGATTTCTTGCGTATTTGTATCCTTGCAATACCATAATGGATATTCCATCGCATGATTCCTTAAATAAGCTAACCAATCGGCTGTATCAGGACCTTGGAAATCCTTTTTCAATAGTGCTTTTAAAGCCTCCTTGGCATCAGCAACAATTGGAATATCTGTCGGTACATTTTTGCCAATTTCAGCAGGATCAATATCGATATGGATAATCGTTGCATTTGGTGCAAATGTAGCTAGATTACCTGTTAGACGATCATCAAATCGTGCCCCAATATTGAGTAATAAATCCGATTTTGTGATCGCTGTATTTGCTGTAGCTGTACCATGCATCCCTGCCATCCCAAGGAATAAGTCATGTTCACCATGGATGGAGCCCAATCCTAGCAATGTGTTCGTTACTGGAATACGATATTTTTCTGCGAAAGTCGTTAATTCCTCACGTGCATCCGCAAAAAGAACACCTGCACCCGCTAAGATGATTGGGTTTTTTGCCAATGAAATGGCTTGAATCGCCTTTTGGACTTGTAGATAATTTGGTTTATATGTTGGCTGATAGCCTGGTAAATAAATTTCATCAGGTGCTTGCGGTGGATTCTCTACATCAAACAACATTTGGGAAACGTTTTTTGGGAAATCCACGACAACTGGTCCCTTACGACCTGTGCTAGCGATATGGAAAGCTTCCTTCACAATGCGGGGAATATCATTGACATCCTGCACCTGATAGTTGTGCTTTGTAATCGGTGTTGTAATCCCCATAATATCGGCTTCTTGGAAAGCATCTGTTCCGATCACAGATGTCGCAACCTGTCCTGTAAAAACAACCAATGGAATAGAGTCGATCATGGCATCCGCAATACCTGTTACAAGGTTTGTTGCACCAGGTCCACTTGTGGCAATAACAACGCCCGTTTTACCTGAAACACGAGCATAGCCTTCCGCCGCATGAATAGCACCCTGTTCATGTCTTGTTAAAATATGGCGAATTGGGTTTTTATACATCGCATCATAAATTTGTAATACGGCTCCTCCTGGATAGCCAAAGACAATTTCAACCCCTTGATCGTGCAATGCCTGCACTAATACATCTGCACCGTCCTTCGCTTGATAGGTTTGTTCAGCTGTTGCTGTTGTAGCTAATTGTTCTTGTTCATTGATTGAAACATTCGCACTCATCAAATTATGCCTCCTTCATTTCTTTCAAACTCACACATCAGTGTTGTAGATTAGTGAAGTGTCAATAGCTGGATTGACTATTCCTCTCATCCTTTTCGTTGAGAGGCTGTTCAATTGCATCGTGAAAATAATAAAAAGCCTTTTTCTCCACACGCAAAGAACTACCTTACGTAGGGATGAAAAAGACTTTCCATGGTACCACCCTTTTTTATAGCAAATAATTGCTACCTCGCGAATAAATGACTGCATTTATGCACCAATGCGAAAGACATCGCATCCAATATAGTGCCATAAAACATTTATTCATTAATAACGAGCACTTTCGACTATGCCCGGAGCTATCTAATGGTGTTAACACGTTTAATAGCCCACTCCGAGGGGATGTCGGATCTAGTTGTATCGCCGGCTTCCAGCACGACCGGCTCTCTGGTAGATACAAGGCTCTAGAACCTTTAACCTCATCAACGTTTTTATTTATCTAGTTGTTAAATTTTCATTACGCCTCCAGTGGAAGCGCTCGTCACTAATTTTGAATATCTTGCTAACCAACCACGTTTGATTTTTGGCTCAAAGACTGGTAATTTTGCACGACGTTCAGCTAAAACTTCATCTGAAACTTGTAAATTAATCGTACGATTTGGTAGATCAATTTCGATAATATCTCCGTTTTCTACTAAAGCGATTGGACCGCCTTCAGCAGCTTCTGGTGAAATATGGCCAATTGAAATACCACGAGATGCACCTGAGAAACGACCATCTGTAATTAATGCAACCTTTGTACCAAGGCCTCGACCTTGAATGGCAGATGTTGGTGCAAGCATTTCTGGCATCCCTGGGCCACCCTTAGGTCCTTCATAGCGAATGACGACTACATGGCCCTCTTTCACCGTTCCATTATCAATGTTTTCTTGTGCTGCTTCTTGTGAATCAAAGACAATTGCCTCGCCCTTGAATACTTTGATAGAAGGATCAACGGCCCCTACTTTAATAACAGAGCCATCTGGTGCGATGTTACCGAATAAAACTGATAATCCACCTACAGCACTATATGGATTGTCTTTTGTTCGAATGACTTGATCATTCGTGATGTGATAATCTTTGACAAGCTCACCCATTGTAACGCCTGCTACGGTTGGACGGTCTGGATGAATAGCACCTGGAATAGATGTTAATTCATTAATAATGGCACTTACTCCACCCGCTTTATTAATATCATCCATTGAAATATCTGAAGCAGGCATGATTTTTGCTAAATAAGGCACTCTTTCCGCTACTTTATTAATATCTTCAATGTTGTAATCTATTTCGGCTTCATTGGCAATTGCTAATGTATGAAGAACTGTATTTGTGGAGCCCCCCATTGCCATATCAAGAGCAAAAGCATCATCAATTGCCTCTTTTGTAATAATATCGCGAGGTTTAACGTCTTCCTTGACCATGCGAATTAATTGCTTAGCTGCTTCTTTAATCAACTTGTGACGCTCTTCAGAAGTGGCAACGATTGTACCATTTCCAGGTAAAGCAACACCAAGCATTTCCATTAAGCAGTTCATTGAATTTGCTGTAAACATGCCTGAGCATGAGCCACACGTCGGACAAGCATTATTCTCAATATCCAACAGCTCTTCCGCAGACATTTTTCCTGATTTGTGTGCTCCTACACCTTCAAACACAGATGTTAAGGAAAGCTGTTTCCCTGCTGCAGAAGTTCCTGCCTCCATTGGACCACCTGAAACAAAGATAGATGGTACATTCGTACGAACTGCTGCCATAAGCATTCCTGGTGTAATTTTGTCACAGTTTGGAATATAAAATACGCCATCAAACCAATGTGCATTAATAACTGTTTCAGCAGAGTCTGCTATAATTTCACGACTTGGTAAGGAATAACGCATACCAATATGCCCCATTGCAATACCATCATCGACACCAATTGTATTAAATTCGAATGGAATACCACCCGCTTCAATAATAGCTTCTTTCACTACATCAGCGAACGTACGTAAATGAACGTGACCTGGTATTATGTCGATATAAGAGTTACAAACCCCAATAAATGGTTTGCCTAGATCTTTTGCTTTTACTTTGCCTGTTGCATATAAAAGACTTCGATGTGGCGCTCGATCTACGCCTACTTTAATCATGTCACTTCTCATTTTAAACGCCCCTCATTGCTATCCATACTATGTTCGTTGCTATAGACAAAATGTTCTGTCTTTTTAATTTTTGTTTATAGAGTAATAGCCTCTTAGACGACTACTGCTGTAACGAACGTGTTAAATTGTTGTTATCATAGTACGAAAAAAAGGTCTCGTCAACACTATTTTTTGAATTGTTTAAACAATTCAAAAAATCTGTCAAAATTGAAATCGTTTACATGCTGATTAAGCATCAGTTTTATCTCGCTTTGATAAAAATTTTGACATTTCGTTCAAATTTTAATTTTTTAATAATAAACAAAAATGGATAAATAAAAAATTCCCATATATTTGAATAAGCTAAGTTATCCAATCCTAGAGATAACGCTTACAATAGAAACAACTTTTTTAAGTATCCTGTAAAAAATATTTGTTCAGGATCGTATTGGTGTCGAATGCTTAAAAACTTTTCAATCTCTGGATACAACGCATAGACCGTTTGCGCTGTTAAATGATGTTGTTTTCCCCAGTGAGGACGACCTTCATATTTTTGCATCAATGTATGCACCCATTTAAAGTAAGGCTCTTCTGCCATTCCCTTATACATATGAAAGGCTATAAAAGCCGACTCACGCCCTTGTGTTGGACTTAAAAAACCTGCTTCGCCTGCAGTTGTTCGACACTCTAAAGGAAAATGAACATTAAAAGTCCCTTTTTTAAAGGTTGCATGGATTTCCTCCAAACAAGCTTCAAACTGTGATAAAGGGATGGCATATTCACTCTCTTGAAACTTCACGCTACGAGGTGAGGGATAAATTTCATAGCTTATCCCTACTTTTTCACTTTCTACCACATTGGCAGCCGCTATCTTGCTCATGGCACTACTTAAACCAGGTTTCCACTTACAAAGCTCTGACATCGCAAAGAAAGCCCCGTTTTCTACTATTTGTAGCTTTAACGTTTCTATTTTTTTATTCCATTCACTTTGATAAACAGGCGCGACCGCATTCATCCGTTTTACTTGAATTGTTTCACTACCAGGGAAATAAAACCACTCCACATGACGATGTTGACGAATATCCTCCGCAAATAACGAGAGACCATTTGTCAATGTTTCTCTTGCCCCCACATAATGCAAACCATATAGTGGTATGACCTTAATCGTTACTTTGACCAGAACACCTAGCATCCCAAGAGATACATGCAGCGCTTCAGATAAATCATCCATACCTCTCCTATGTTCCTGATAAGTACCAGTACCGTCTACAAATCCCCATGCCTGGACAGCTGACGATAGAGAACCAAGTGTAACCCCTGTGCCATGTGTGCCAGTTGACACTGCCCCTGCAATGGTTTGCTCCTGTATATCGCCCATATTGATTAACGCAAAACCGTGTTTCGCTAGCATTGGTCCAATTTCATATAGGTAGGTCCCCGCCCATAATGTTGCCTCCTGCCTTTCCTCATTCACAGCGATTAATCCACGCAGATTATGTAAGGAAATTGCTATATGCTCAGGCATAGCCACAGCGCTAAAAGAATGAGCAGCGCCTGTGACACGGATTGTCTTTCCTGATTGACACGCATGCTTCACAATTGCTGAAACTTCATCAATAGAGTGTGGTAAATACATTTCACTCGGATAGGAAATAACATTCCCAGCCCAGTTTGTCCACTTTTCACCATTTCGCCATTTTTCTATAGAAAACATTGTCCATCCCCCCTATATGTTGTGTAATGTCCTGCATACTTGTCCCCGCGAATAGCATGCAGGACCTGAAAACGCTCACAAAGCTCTCCAGCCTTCGCATGTCGAAAATAAATGGTATCGCCAATATTGATACTCTTTCCTTTGACCTTAATAGGTGTTTGCACTTCCCCTGCGCCTTCTAGGCTAAGATATGCAAAAGTGGTAGGGTCATAGAATACAGGCAAACGATCCATCCCAATGGCTCCAGAAGCCGTATAGCCTCCCCCATGACAAACAACGATATTTTTTTCAGGCATTCTTGTTACACGTAAGGCAAATCCAGCAGCCTTTTCTAGCTGTAAATGTGTAAATTGATCGAACAATGCTGGTGCATAAAAAGCCGAGCCAACTGTAATTTCCGTTACTTCCTTCTGTTGATTGGTGTACGTCATACTTCCTGATCCTCCACCATTAACAAAGCGTAGATTTGGAAAATAAGCCTTGATATGGGCGATCGCTAATCGACGAAACTGCGTTACTTGCTTTTTGGCTTGTACTTGCATGGCTTCTATGACTCTACCTTTTAAAACATTTGCAGGACGATTGCCAACCCCTGCTATTTGAGCCTCATAGCCCATCGCTCCTACCACTTCAATTACAGGGGTGTTTTGAATGGTTTGTAAAAAAGGTGTCAACGTTTCAAGAGAAGACAATGACGAACGTTTTGTTCCAAAATACAATACTTTAAAATCATTAGAAACATTAAGATCAATGCAAACCTGTACACGTACGCCAATCTCTTGTCCTAATTTCGCCAATAGTTGGATATGTTCTGGTCTGTCTACCATAAAGGTGACGATTTTTCCTTCCTTTACAAAATGCAACAATCGACGAATCGTTGCTTCCTCCATTACTGGATAGCCAAGCAATAAGTCATCAAACTGCTGCTCTAATAAAAAAAGGGTCTCTGCTGCAGTAAATGTCATAAACCCCACAACATTCACAAGTTTTTTTTGTATATAACGAAGGACCTCAATAGAACGAATCGATTTTGTTGCAATACGAATTTGTTTTCCCCCACAAGCATCTTGAACCATTTGTATATTTTTATCTAGTGCATCTAAATCTAACCATGCAAATGGTCTTTCCAAATCACAAAATGCTTGATCCAATCTTGACGTCATTTCATCACTCCCTTGTATAAACTATGTATTTGACATTTAGCAGAATAATTCCTTTTTTCAGTTAATTAAGCATAATAAAACAACCGTGAGCCTGTTTTACAATAAGACTACACGGTTGTTTTAATATGGGATAAACATTTCATTCACCTTTCTATTAAATTGGTTACGATGCGAATAAGAAATCAGCTGCAAGATTTAGCATTACTAATAAATGCAAACCAGCAATTAAAAAGCCTTGACGATTTAAACGTTTCATAACAGCCATATTCATATGACCACGCTCCTTTTCTACATTATAATCCCTTTATACAGAATTTTCAAACTATTAAAAAGTGGAAATTTACCCATTTTTCTTTTTCTACACAAAAAATTCTCCCAAAGAAATAAGGAATCGCACATAGAATTGACATTCTGTTTCAATAAAAAATAATGTATTTTTTCACGAATGAAAAGGTTATTGTAGTAAATAATTTAGTTAAATGGCTGTTTTTTATTGTTACTGGCGATTGGGCGTTGCATGCATTTCTGGTACGAATTGAATACATGAACATACTATAGAAGTAAGCGATAATCGGTGTATGTACAATATAGAAGTAATTGTAGTTAATGTGGACATTTTCACGGTAGTTTATGCAGTTGGATTAGCTATAAAGTGAGCACAGCAAAGGAGCTGCATTCACTTGTCTACAGCCTTATTTACAACATGTAATAATTACTAAACAAAATCACAGTGTTTAATCTACTCCATTCAGGGTATAACTAAGTAATCGCCATTATATCTTAAATTTAAGGAGATGAAAGTAATGATTAGTTTCATTTGGTATTTAATTATTGGAGGAATTCTTGGATGGCTAGCTGGCGTCATTTTAGGTAAAGATGTACCAGGCGGCATCATCGGGAATATTATTGCAGGGATTGTCGGTTCTTGGATTGGTAGTATGGTTTTAGGGAACTGGGGCTGGAGAGTAAGTGATTTCTACGTGTTCCCAGCACTAATCGGTGCCATCGTGTTGATCTTTATCGTCAGCCTTATTTTAAAAGGTATGCGTAAAGCAACTTAAATATGTAATGAAGAGCCATCCAATGTGATGGCTCTTTATTTTTTTTCATGTAAGAGAACAGCTGCTTGGAGTTCATCGTGAAAATCATCATACAACTGGTAGTAATATAACACATCCTCAACATATTTCTCGCTATGGTTGTATTGATAAACAGCTTTCTTAATATTCCCTGTCGCAGCACCGTATTTGGATAAGTAATTCGCAGCACTAAATACTGCATCCTCAATATCATAGGGATCAGCTATTCCATCCCCATTTGCGTCAACGCCATATCCTCCATATTTAGCAATCGTCTCAGGACTCATCAATTCAGTTTTTGTGATGCTTCCTTTTCCCAAACCTGAGCATGTGGGATGCTGCCAGCCAACGAATGTACAGGGCATGAATTGCATATGCCCCTCTGCCCCAGCAGATGATACCATTGATTTTACCGTAGAAAACCGTGTTTCAATACGATGATGCGCAGCAAGTAATGTCCAGGGTACACCATATTTTTCTTCTGCAGCTACATAAACGGGAATGTATTGCTCAGGAATTTTCATATCGAAATGCTGTTGAATCTCCTCAATTGCCTTTTGCTGGACAAGCTTTTCGAATATCGGTAATGTTTGAAGCTCCTTCCAAGCAAAAAATGTGAGAACATACACGGTAATTGCAATTGGAATCAATAATGCTATCATACCCAATTTTGTCGCGGGTGATAACAGAGGTTTGTTATTCTTTTTCTTTGCCATACGTCACACCTAATCTAGTATTCTTTTTCTATATTACCAAATTTTCCGTAATGTGCAGTATATCTTTTCATTTTGAAAGAATGAAGTCTTCCACATCTATGAAAGTACATCATTTCCACCATGAAAGCAGTTGAAAGGTTTGCTAAAAATATAGTAAAATACAGATTGATTCGTTTATTGGATAATAATAGGGAGGAATTTATTTTGTGGAAAGACTTTAAAGAATTTGCGATGAAAGGCAATATTGTCGATCTAGCAGTAGCAGTAGTCATTGGTGGTGCTTTCGGTAAAATTGTTACCTCCTTAGTTGAAAATATCATCATGCCATTAGTCGGTGTTTTAACAGGTGGTATTGATTTAACAAAGAGTTTTGTTTTTGGCTCAGGTGAAGCCCAAATCAATTTTGGTGTATTTCTACAATCCATCATTGATTTTTTAATCATAGCATTTGCCATTTTTATGGCCTTACGAATTATGACAAAGCTCACACGTAAAAAAGAAGAAGCAGTCGTGGAAGAACCAGCACCTGAACTCGATGCCAAAGAAGAGCTTCTCAAAGAAATTCGCGACTTGCTAAAAAAAGAACAAGCCTAACATGTTGTTAAAGCATCTGTCTCTCAAAGGAGGCAGATGTTTTTATTTTGTTTCCTTTATTTTTTGTGTTCTAACCGCTACTTCAGAACCTATCCCCCACTTTGACTGCTCTATCCACCACTTTTCACGTTGTATCCGCTACTTTTCATGTTCTAACCGCTACTTCAAAACCTATCCCTCACTTTGTCCGCTCTATCCCTCATTTTTCACGTTGTATCCGCTACTTTTCACGTTCTAACCGCTACTTCAAACCTATCCCCCACTTTGTCTGCTCTATCCATCACTTTTCACGTTCTAACCGCTACTTTCTATCTTGTATCCGCTAACTTGAAACTATCCTCTCTTTAGCTCTATCTTTATCCTGGAATCTCCTACTATTCCTAGGTGATTAACTATAAATAATCTAGCTAATTTTCAGAAATCACCTTGTTCTTCTTTAGTATCCATGTTAAATTGGTAACAATTATTGAGAATACTATTAAATTGAAAGCAAAAGTTGTTGCTTTTAATAATATTGAAGAAAAGAGTGACGTCATGACATTAAACAGAAGTATTGAAACAAAGCTTGTACAACTTGGTAATTTAAGTGACCCAGCAACAGGAGCTGTGAGCCCACCCATTCATTTATCGACTGCTTATAAACATACTGGGATTGGTGAATCTACTGGTTTTGACTATACACGTACAAAAAATCCAACACGTGCTCTTTTAGAAGCAGGAATTGCTGATTTAGAGGGTGGCGATATGGGCTTTGCCTGTAGTTCCGGGATGGCTGCCATTCAATTGGTGTTATCCCTATTTAAACCAGGCGATGAATTAGTCGTGCCAGATGATTTATATGGTGGTACATATAGACTTTTTAATTTCTTCCAAGATACTTATAATATTAAGCCTGTTTATTCAAAATTTGAATCGGTTGAACAGGTGGAAGCATTAATGAATGAAAATACACGTGCAATATTTATTGAAACACCAACAAATCCACTTATGCAGGAGTTTGATTTACAAGTGTATGCGGAGTTAGCACATAAGCATGGGGCATGGCTAATTGTGGATAATACATTTTATACGCCATACTTCCAACGCCCTATTGAATTAGGCGCAGATATTGTGCTTCATTCTGCAACGAAGTATATTGGTGGTCATAATGATGTTTTAGCTGGGCTAGTGGTTGCTAAAGGCACAGAATTAGCCGAACGCATTGGCTTTATTCATAATGGTAGTGGCATGGTGCTAGGAGCTATGGATTCATGGTTACTTATTCGTGGTCTAAAAACAATGCATCTACGCTTAAAGCAACATGATGCCAATGCGAAGGCGATTGCTGCTTACTTAGAGGAAGAAGAGTTAGTGACCGATGTCCTTTACACTGGAAAAGGTGGCATGCTGTCATTCCGCTTGCAAAAGCCTGAGTGGATTGACCCATTCCTTCGTAACTTAAAGTTAATTACTTTTGCTGAAAGTCTTGGCGGTGTCGAAAGCTTTATTACGTATCCTGCTACACAAACACATGCAGATATGCCTTATGAAGAGCGTGTGGAGCGTGGCGTTTGTGATCGTTTATTACGCTTCTCTGTTGGCATTGAGGAAGCAGAAGATTTAATTGCAGACTTACGACAAGTGTTTGATATCCTTAGAAAAGAGGCGTAATTGATGAAGCAACGTATTGAAACAAGCCTCATTCACGCAGGTGTTCGTGATGGCTATAGTAATAAAAAAGGGGCTGTTAACGTCCCGATGTATCTGTCGTCTACTTTCCATCAAGAAAGTATAGATGAATTTGGAGAATATGATTATGCTCGTTCAGGCAACCCTACAAGAGATGCGTTAGAAAAAGCTGTAGCAGAGCTTGAGGGAGGCGTTCGTGCCCATGCATTTTCATCTGGTATCGCTGCCGTATCAGCAGCATTAATGCTGTTATCGCAGGGAGATCATATCGTCATGACTGAGGATGTTTATGGTGGAACCTATCGTTTTGTAACAAAGGTGTTGCCGCGCTTTGGGATTTCCCATACATTTGTAGATTTTACGGATCTAGCAGCTGTAGAAGCAGCAATCACGCCAGCTACAAAACTACTTTATATGGAAACACCATCAAATCCAACGTTAGGCATTACAGATATTCGTGGTGTAGTGGCGCTTGCCAAGCAACACCACTGCCTTACATTCTTGGATAATACTTTTATGACACCGTTACACCAACGCCCACTAGAACTTGGTGTAGATGTCGTCATTCATAGTGCAACGAAGTTTTTATCTGGACATTCTGATATTATTGCTGGCTTAACGGTTACTGCCGATGAAAAGCTAGGTCAGGATCTCTACTTTATCCAAAATTCATTCGGTAATATTTTAGGTGTACAGGATTCATTCACACTACTACAAAACATCAAAACAACAGATGTACGTTTTAGTCGTTCTGCTGAATCTGCACAAAAAATTGCTGTGTATTTGGCTAGCAATCCACTAGTTGAACAGGTCTACTATCCAGGGCTTGCTTCACACCCAGGCTACGCTATTCATCAACGTCAAAGCACAAGTCCTGGGGCCGTTTTATCCTTCCGACTACCAAGCTATACAGCTGCAAAGGCATTGGTTGAGGCGATGACAATTCCAGTATTTGCGGTCTCTCTTGGAGGAGTAGAATCTATCCTTTCTTACCCCGCAAAAATGAGTCATGCGGCTATGGAGCCTGAAGAGCGTGCTAAACGAGGCATCACAGATGGTCTTCTACGTTTTTCTGTAGGACTTGAGCATGTTGATGATTTAATTGCTGATTTTGCACAAGCCCTAGAGATTGCTGCCAAGGCTTAATTGAATCAACATAAAAACCGCGTCCAATTGACGCGGTTTTATTATAATAGGTTCAATTTCTCACCTTTGCTAACAATCGGTATAAATAATCGCCATGCCCCTTTGCTAGCAGGGCATCTTGCTCAGCTGAAATCCAATAGAATGAAAAGATTAAATCCCCTTCGTTTAAGCCTGTTGGATGATGTTGCCATGCATCCCGTGTTTCATCGGATGTTAAATGATAAAAATACCGTTTCTGTAAAACACCTGATGGATGATTAAAATAATCCTGTGCTATTAGCGCTTGAACGACAAGTGTGGTTAGACCTGTTTCTTCTAGCATTTCCCGTTTCACAGCATCTAAAGGTGTTTCCCCTTCCTCAACCGTACCTTTGGGCACCTGGATACCTGCCCCAACTGAATTCTGTTCAAATACGAGTACCTGTAATTGATCCTCATGCGTTCTCGTGATATAGCCAAAAGCTTTTTCAATTACTTGCATGAAAGTGACCCCCTTTGAATGATTGAATGTTACAATAAAGAGAAAAATTGGAATAGAAGGTGAAAAGTGTTGACACTTATTATACGACAGATGCAAGAAAATGACATTACTTTTGTACAAGAAATTGCTAGAATAAGCTGGCATCATACATACGAAGGAATCATTCCACGTGACATTCAAGATCGTTTTTTACAACTAGCTTATAGTCGAGAACAATTAATCGAACGTCTTATCAATAGTCCGTTTCTCGTTGCAATTTTTGATGAATGGCTAGTAGGCTTTGCTAATTTTTCAAATGTAACACAAGGTGAGGCGGAGCTACATGCGATTTATTTACATCCTGATATGCATGGTAAGGGCGTGGGTACTGCACTTTTACAGGAAGGACTACGCATGCTCCCAAATCTATCGTCTTTATTTGTTTGTGTAGAGAAAGAAAATAAACTTGGTATGCATTTTTATCAAGCAAAGGGATTTGTAGCAATAGAAGAATTTGATGAACAATTTGATGGCCATCTACTTAAAACAGTTAAATTGGTTAAACAATATGAAAAAGTGTAACGGTTCTTGCAACTACCGTTACACTTTTATTTATGTAAGATTTATCTGCTCCGCTTGGATAACAAGTGCTGTTAAGCCCGTTATACTACCAGATTCATGTGCCTGTCCTTGATGCCATAGTACTCCCTGTCCTGTTTTTATCGTGATTTTTTCACCATCTTCACCACTAATCCATCCCTCTCCATTAATAACGATAAATAGCTGTGGAATGGGGGCTTCATGCAAACCAACCACACCGCCAGACTCAATATAGATGAAACCGATCGTCGTAGGTACTTCCGTTTTCGTGATTTTTCTATAAAATGTATCGATGGATTGGTATTGATGAATTGGATTTGCTAAATCTTGTGTAAATTGTATGAGTTGCATTTCGCGAAAATCCCTTCCTATTAGGCTAGTTCTTCTTCAGCAAATGCTAAAAGTGTTCCATCTTCTTTTTTAAAATAAAAAGCAAATGCATCATAGCCATTTCTTTTAATCGTTTCCCAGTTAGTGGTTTCTCCATTTATAAGTTGAACATTTTCTTGTTCATCTACCTCATAGTCGTCTATTTCTTCGTCATAGTCGATGTTATAGAAAAATGATAATACGACTTTTGTTTCGGGTAAATTATATTTTTCTAGTGGACGGTTGTCACGGTGATTCTCTGTATACGCCTCACAAAATAGCGCATTATAACCATGTAGAGTCGCATCAAAGAGCAAAATTTCCTCGGCGGATAAAGGATCTTTAGCAACGATTCTAGCGGTTGAGCCTGTAATATAAGGCATTTCCTCCCCTTCAATCATTAGCAAATCACCGTAATACCAAATTTCAAATTGTTCATTGCCTGCACTAGAATGAAGCTGAAACTGGGATTCAACGTCATCTATAATTTGGACGTTTCCTGCAAATTGCTGTAGATAAATGGGAATAGGATTAATCATAGCTTTCCTCTCCTTTTCTGTTAGATATTACTTTCTTACAATATAATACATCTTTCTTAGTCATAAAGAAAAACCCAGAATTTTTTCTGGGCTTGATGACACTTACTTTTCTAGCATGATTAAAACTGACGGGCCTTTGCTTCACTTCGCAAGAGACGGTTATGGAGAGTAATCTCCGTTTCACCATTTACTTGCGATTTTGATCGCTTAATCCTTGACCAGTTGCGGTGGATTTTTTGAGATTTGGGGTCTAGTTGTTCGAACCTACTCATTTTTCATCCTCCTCATCATTATAGATTTCATAAGTGAAATCTTCTTTATTATGACCCGCTAAGGTGAATTTATACTAATTTCATAAGAAGCTTAGTTACTTCACTTTATTAGTTTTCGCTTAACCAAGTTAATGCATATTGTACATATAATTCGGCTCCAACGCGCAAACCATCTTCATCGATATTAAAATGACCGTTATGATGTGCCCAGCGTGTATCCTTTTCTGTATTGCCTGAGCCTACTAGAGCAAAACAGCCAGGTACTTCATCTAAGTAAAAGCTAAAGTCTTCTCCACCCATTGTCGGATCATCAACATGATAAGCATCCGCGCCAAAATGTTCAGCTGCAAGGCGCTCGACTAAGCTGGCACTCGCCACATCATTGTTGACGGCTTGTGTACCATATTCATAAACGACCTCTGCTGTGCCACCATAAAGTGAGGCAATCTGGTCAGCATAATGACGAATTTGCGTTTCGATATGTGAACGAACCTCTTTATCAAAACAACGCACAGTCCCTTCTAAAATGGCATCTTCTGCAATTACATTAAAGCGTGTGCCAACCTCCATTTTTCCAATTGTAAGAACGGCAGGTTGAAGTGGATTGACTGTACGTGCCACAACTGTTTGGACATTCAAAGCAAACGTTGAAGCAATCATCACGGCATCAATGGCATCATGTGGGACTGCGGCATGACCGCCCTGCCCTTTAAAGCGCACTTTGAAAATATCAGCAGAGGCAAAGGCAGGACCTTTATTACACTGAATTTTCCCTGTGTCAATTTGTGACCAAATATGAATACCAAAGACGTTATCTACACCTTTCATTGCTCCTTGCTCTACCATTGCTTTTGCGCCTGTAGCTACTTCTTCCGCTGGCTGGAAAATAAAACGAACTGTTCCCTCAATTTCTTCTTGTACCGTATGTAATGTCTTAGCTGCAATCAGCAACATGGCTGTATGCGCATCATGACCACAGGCATGCATCTTACCATCCGTTTTAGAGCGATACGGAATATCTTCTCGTATTTCATAAACTGATAATGCATCCATATCTGCACGTAAGGCAACGGTTTTTCCTTCCTTGCCCCCTTTTAACTCCGCAATAATGCCTGTTGGCTCTGTTCGTCTATACGGAATACCAAGGTTCTCTAAATATGCTGCTACATAATTCGTTGTTTCATATTCTTCCCAAGAAAGCTCTGGCTCACTGTGCAATTTTTGACGAATTGCCACAAGCTCACTATTTAATTCCGCAATAATTTCTTTCATTTTATTCATGCTGACTCTCTCCTTCTTTATAGCCAATTGACAAAAATACCCGCTAAAATCACAGATGTTATCGTTACACTAATGAAACCTCCCACAAGCATCGGTGGTAACATATGACTTAACAGCATTTCTCGTTCTTTTTGATCGGCTGTGGACGATTTCACTACTTCATTCGTTAAAATATAATCTGCTGGGAACCCATAGAGCGCTGTTAAGGATACAGCAAACGCTAAATTCGGGCTGACCTTTAAAACTTTTCCTGCGATGAAAGAGAAAATATACATACCAATGACTGCTAAGACAATAGACACTACTAATGGCACAATAATACGCATCAGCATTTCAGGGGAAGCCTGTTTTAAGCCATCAAATATAAAGAGCATTAACCCCATAATGGCAAAACCGAAGCCATTTGCTTTTTGCAATGGTTGTCTTTCTAAAAAACCAAATGTCGATGCAAGGACACCAAACACTAGGCATAGCACTAACGCATTGACTGTCACAACAGGTGCTAATGCTGTAGATGTACCATACGCTAATAATCCAACAAGCGCTAAACGGAAAAATTTAAAGTATTCTGTATTGTACTTGGTAGGAATTTTCCTAAATAATTTTGGTTGCTCAGATGCCTGTTCAACATCTTCCTCTACCTGTGTTACCGATTGTATATTCCCTTGCTGATGTTCTTTTAATAAACGTTTTGCTTCACGCTTCAATACAATGGACGTGATGGGATATCCTGCAAAACCTTGAATAACATAAATTACAATGGCAAAGACGGCTAAATCCTCTAAGCCAGCTGCAGAAGCGCCTTCTGACATCACTAGCGCTGCCACAACACCACCGACTAATGGTGGAACTGCAACTATCATCGTTTTTAAATCAAATAGCAAGGCACCAATTGTAAATAATATGGCGATGATGCCTACAATACCAGCTAAAGAAATAACGATGGCTTTCCACTGGTTTTTCAATTCCTTAAGGGACAGAAGTGTACCCATATTCGTAATTAATAAATACATTAACATCGTGGCAACGACTGGACCAATCCCGGCAATACTAACAATATCTTTCGGGAAGAATGTCCAATAGCCAATTAAAAATAATACCGCACAGACGAACACAGATGGAATCCACGCCTTCGTTCTTGTTGCTACGATATCTCCGATGTAAAGAATAGCAAGTACTATCGTCAGTGCTAACATTTGCGACATATCAAAGAATTCTCCTAACTTAGTAATTTTTTAATGTCATCTATAATAATACTAATTATTCTTAAAATTCTATTTTTACAGAAAAGAAGAAAAACAGCGCATGAACGAGCATATTCGTGACACTAAAATTACGGTTTTCCAAATATTTAGATTTTAAAGAATTTTCATAAAGCGCTTGCAAAAAAATAGAACCATTATAAAATGGTTCTACTTTTTCTTACATGCTATTTTTTGAAACGATTACCTGTGTTCGCATAGATCAATAAAAATATCGTAAGGGCGACAAAAAGTACAAGACCTACATGAAATAACCATTGTGTATGGAAAAATTCGTTTAGTATCCATAAAAGGACACAAAAACAGTAGCCATACATCATTTTTCCCATAAATCTTGCCAGTGCCTTTTCATCATATTGTTCTTTATCTTCCTGTGCCATCGTATGAAAGCCTTCAAGTAGAAAAGCTCCTTTACCTTGCGATAGAACAATGGCCAAGATGAGAAACGGCAGCATGATTATTAAATAGACAAGTACTCCCAAGGTTAATCATCCTACTTTTCATTTTTAATAAATTGCTCAATTGCTGGTAGTAATTCTTCATGCAGTGGCAGCGAAGGGTCTGCATAGGTTGCTAAGTTTTTGGCGCGATCTGCCGGTGCCTTTTTCAATACGTGATTCATACCCGCTAGATAAAGTAATTTTGAGTCTTGTTTGCCTTTCTTCAATGCCTCAGCATCGGCTTCCTTCACTTGTAAATCCGTTGTTCCTTGTACTAGCAATACACGGCTTTTTACTTTTGCAAGCTCATTAGCAGGTTGATATTTTAGCAAGGAAATCAGGAAAGGCTGTACAGATGGACGGAAAAGGGCCTGTAGCTCTGGCGAAATATTTTTCACTTGCTCCCCTTGCTTTAAAGCTGTCAAAATATTCGTGGATTCATTAAAAAGCTTTGGTGCTAATTGACCTTTTAATTGCTCTAAAAGCACTTCATCTAACGATCTACCTGCACCGGCAATGGAGACAAAGGATGCTACGCCTGTCTTTTGAGCCGCGAGCAAACCAATGAGTGAGCCTTCGCTATGACCAATCACATGGACACTTGTGTAGGCTTTATCAGCCATCAATGTTTGGATAATTTGTACAGCATCATCAACGTATTGGTCAAACGTTCCATCCTCTTCCTTTGTTAAGAGCGCTTGATTGTCACCAAGTCCTCGCTTATCATAACGCACCGTCGCAATGCCCTGTTGTGCTAAACCTTCGGCCAACATTTTCAAGCTATTATTTTTTCCAGCCAAAGCGGAATTACCATCTTTATCAGTTGGCCCCGATCCTGCTATTATCAGTGCCACTGGTGATGGAGATGGAGAAGCCTTTTGTACAGCTACCGTTAAGTTACCGTTTTGAACGGGAATTTTTAATGTGTCATAGGTAACAGGTTGCTCTTTATAAGCCTTTAGTATTAAAGGAAATTTCCCACCATTTTGTTGAAATGTAGCCTCTATTTGTTCATTTTTGATTGTGCCATTAATGGCAATAGCAGAGCCGTTTAAATTTATGGACACTTTTACTTTATCACCTGTATACGTCACACTTTGAAATGGAAAATTAGATAAGCCCTGTGCTGGCACGGATAATGTACCACTTTCCTTCTTTAAATCGATAATAATCGGTAATGGTCCATTTGGCGTTTCAATAGTTCCTTCCCATTTTCCAATAAACTGTTCATTCATTGCATTTGTCCCCTTTGATCCTTGATGTTGTGCAGTGACCTCTTTTTGCCCACAGGCAGCTAAAAGTAAAATTGTACAGCAAATCAATAACCATTTTTTCATCTAATCTTCCTTTCTATATGAAAATCACCAATAAAATTGGCAGTAACGTAATCGCTATTAAGATGTAACACCATTTGTTCGCGAAATTTACAGTCCAACCAATCCCGAACTTTTTAGGCACTAATAAGGATGGATCATTTTTATTGCAATAAAAAATACCCCATTTCCAGTATTGATCATCTGTGGCAGCTGTTTCATTTGTATGTACCTCATCAAAACGTTCATTACTTTTACTGAGCTTCCAAATGAACACTAGTAAACCACCCAACGTAACGACATTAAAGACAAGAAAAAGTGGGAAGAAGTAGGGAGCCGTTTGGTCTTGTAAAATAACAGTTGTATAGTGTAAAACAACAAATAGAATTGTCATACTAAAATTAATGGCTGCCAGGTACCAGCTTCCGTATTTACGCTGAGTTAACTCCCGATGAATGGATGCTTCTTTGGCCTGTGCACTTAATTGAATTTTGGCACTTTTCATACCTTGACTCATCATGAAAAAACTAATTTGTATTGCCAATAATATAAGTGGCATACTGATGACTGAGAGCCGCGATTTTTGAGTCCAACCATCGACCTCCCCTGCTCCATTCCAATGTGTTGCGAAAACCTCAGGGATTGACTCATAGTTCATGTACGTAAAAGCGATTAATGCAAGTGTGATGATAATGGGTACACTAAAAAATATAGGTGATAATGTTTCCTCTTTCTGACGGATAGACAAATCTGTCACATATACTGTTTTTATTTGTACCTCCCACTGCTCCTGCACCTTTAATTTTTTCGTTTTAGCATGATAACTCATGTAAAGACCTGATGATAAAAGGAGCATGACATACAAAAGGATAAAGGAAATTAAAGATACCTTCTCCTCTTGTATAGGTGAAAGATAGAGAGCGATTTGACCTACTAAGAATAAGCCAGCAATCCCTGCGATGATTTGGCTATAATGCTTCTTCCACAGCTTTAATTGTGGATGTTTGACATAAGGTTCGGGTATGGAAACACCAAAAACAAGTGTTTTTCTTGTTAAATGTGGTGTCATCATTTCCATAATTCCGACAATGATAAAGATGCCTACAATTATAAGCATACTACCCCTACTTCCATTGTTTTAAAATTCGCTGGAACAAACTTGTCATTTGCTCTTTCTCGAGGCCACGCGCAAAAGCCTCCGCCATGATAGGCTTCAAGGCATTTTCGACTTTTTCAACCTCCGTTTCTTCCAGCTCTCTCTTTTGACCACCAATAATGACCGCTTTTGCTTTCGGCTTCAATTCAATTAAGCCCTTCTCTTCAAGCTCATGATAACTTTTACTGACCGTGCTAACATTGATGCCTAGATCTGTAGCCATCGAACGTACAGATGGTAAAGTATCACCATTTTTCAGCTCACCTTGCGCAATGCATTCTATTATTTGATTGGCCAATTGTTTATATAGCTGCAATTCACTGTTTGGATCTAATTGTATTTGCATAATAACCCTCCAATCTGTATTGCTTGTAACCAAACAGAAATCTGTTATGTATAGAGTAATACAGATTTTCTTTAATGTCAAATGAAGGAATTTTTTATGGTGTTGAGTAGAGGTTTTTTCACAATAAGAGCGGGAGCCTTCCCTTAGTAGTGCTTTGAACTTCATTTAGAGCGGGTTCTCCTTCCTTATGAGCGCTTTAAATTTCATTTAGAGCGGATCTTGAGTACTTTAGACCCCAAATAAGAAACAAAAAGGACCCAGAATAATTCTGGATCCATGGACACTTATTGCTTCTATTTGATTTTTAACTGATATGGTTTACACTTCTTCTTAATCTATAGCAAAACAGAATGTTCTGTTTCACCTTTAGGCTTAAGATTTATGAAGCTTCAACCTTCAACAGTTGTGGCGGACTTTCCTGAGATTCTTGGTCTTTGGGTGTTTGACTATTACTACTCATTCTGCATCCTCCCCATCAGATTAGATTAATAAGTGGTTCCTCTCTTATTATGAACCTTCTTCTATTTTTTATACATGCTTTAGCTTTTTTCTGCAAAGACCTGTTGGGCTATCGTTAAAGCATTTTGCACTCTTGGAAAACCGATGTAGGGTGCTAATTGTAAAAGTGCCTCGACCACTTCTGTCTGTGTCAAGCCTGCATGTAATCCACGCTGAATATGCGTTTTGGTTTGTGGTGCAGCACCTTGTGTAACTACCGCTGTTATCACGACGAGTGCTCGACTCTTTGCATCCAGCCCAGGCCGTGCATAGACATCACCGTAAGCAAATTCAATAATCATTTTGCGTAAATCGGGTGCTATATCGGCTAATGCATCGGATTCAATCATCCGTGCTGCTTCTTCTTCTGTCACATATTGTTTAATTGTTTCGAGCCCCTTTGTAAAACGTTCATTCATTTCTTCATCCCTCCTACATTTACTTATACAAAAACCCCAATTCCGCGTCTCCAGAATTGGGGATTGTCCTTCACATATGTAAGGTTCTCTTCTTCACGTCACCCTCTGGCTCAGTGAAAAAGGATAAAGGTTTTCATAGTGCCTCACAGGACAGCTTTAATGAATATCTATGCAAAAAGTCACAAGGACATGCACGCAAAAATTAAATGGCTACAAGACAGGCTTTCGCTTTTTCAATTTGGATTTTTACTTGTTCAAAGCCAGTACCACCTAAGGAATGGCGGCGGCGAACAGCAGCTTCTGGCGCTAGTACATCATAAATATCCGCTTCAATTAACGTACTTTCTTGCTGCATTTCTTCCAATGGCAAGTCTAATAAATAAATGCCCTTTTGAATACATGTAAAGACAAGCTTACCAGTCACCTCATGTGCCTCACGGAATGGCATCCCCTTTGTAGCGAGGTAATCTGCTAGCTCCGTTGCATTTGAAAAATCAGCGTGAACAGCCTGATGTAAGCGTTCCGTGTTGACGGTCATTGTACGAACCATACCTTCAAAGATTTTAAGGGAACCAAGAATCGTATGAACAGTGTCAAACATCCCCTCTTTGTCCTCCTGCATATCTTTGTTATATGTTAATGGTGTGCCTTTTAACACCGTTAATAAGCCCATTAGATTCCCATAAACACGCCCTGTTTTACCACGAATAAGCTCTGCCATATCTGGGTTTTTCTTTTGTGGCATAATCGAAGAACCTGTTGAGAAGGCATCATCCAGTTCGATAAATTTAAATTCATCTGTAGACCAGATAATAATTTCCTCAGCAAAGCGTGATAAATGCGCCATAAGTAAGGAGGAATGACTTAAAAATTCCACGATAAAATCACGATCACTTACAGCATCCATGGAGTTTGCGTAAACCTCGCTAAACCCTAATAGCTCTGCTGATTTTAAACGGTCAATCGGGAAAGTTGTCCCTGCCATTGCCCCAGCACCTAAAGGTAAAATATCAATACGTTTTATGGATTCTGTAAAACGTTGTTTATCACGCTCTAGCATCCAAAAATAAGCCATTAAATGGTGTGCAAAGGAGATTGGCTGTGCACGTTGTAGATGCGTATAACCTGGTGCAATCGTTTCAATATGCTCTTGTGCTTTGTCTAATAGTGTTTGTTGGAACGTCACAATTAAATCAATTGCTTCCTGCACACGCTTTTTCAAGAAAAGATGCATATCCGTTGCTACTTGGTCATTTCGGCTACGTCCTGTATGTAGTTTGCCACCGACAGGACCTATTAAATCAATTAACATTTTTTCTAAATTTAAGTGTATATCTTCATTGGCAACGCTAAATTCAAGCTCACCTGCGATTGCCTTATCTTTTAATTGGGCAAGACCACCTAGTATGGCCTCTACATCAGCTGCTGGTAAAATTCCTGTAGCACCAAGCATTGTGACATGTGCAACACTACCTTCAAGGTCCTCTAGCACAAGTTGCTGGTCAAAGCCAATGGATGCGCCAAATTCGTCTACCCATGCTTCTGCTGATTTTTGGAAACGTCCACCCCAAAGTTTTGTCATGTCAGCTCACCTTTTCCTCGATTACTTATCAAAAGGTGTAGTAAAAGCACAAATGCCTCACCACACCTTGCTTGTTCAACATTACTTTTTATTCACAGATGAGTTCACTACAGTTGGTAGCCCCCATAACTCGATAAAGCCTACAGCGGAAGCATGATTGAATTGATCTTCCTTCGAGTATGTTGCTAGCTTTTCACTGTATAATGAATTTGGTGATTTACGTCCTTCTACAATCGCATGTCCTTTAAATAGTTTCACACGTACTGTACCATTCACATATTGTTGTGTTTGCGCAAGGAATGCTTCCAGAGCATCACGTAATGGTGAGAACCATAGACCGTCGTAAATTAATTCGGATAGTTTTTTCTCGATTACTGGCTTGAAGTGTGCTAATTCTTTTACAAGCGTTAAGTCCTCAAGCTCTTTATGCGCTGTTAACAGCACTTTTGCACCTGGAATTTCATAAACCTCACGAGATTTAATACCAACTAAACGATTTTCAACGTGATCGATACGTCCTACACCATGAGCACCTGCTACTGCATTTAATTCTTGAATTAAATCAGCAAGCTTCATTTCTTTTCCATTTAATGCTACTGGTTTACCAGCTACAAACTCGATTTCCACATACTCTGCTTCATTCGGTGCATTTTCAACAGAAACAGTTAAGCCATAAGCTTCTTCTGGTGGTGACACCCATGGGTCTTCCATAATGCCAGCTTCATTCGCACGGCCCCATAGGTTTTGGTCGATTGAGAATGGTGAATCCAATGTTGCAGGAATCGGTACATTATGCTTCATTGCATATTCGATTTCCTCATCACGGCTCCAGCCCCACTCACGTACTGGTGCTAATACCTCTAAATCTGGATTTAATGCTTTAATCGATACTTCAAAACGAACTTGGTCATTCCCTTTACCTGTGCAACCATGCGCAACAGCATCTGCGCCTACTTGATTAGCAATCTCTACTAGTTTTTTCGAGATAAGTGGACGGGAAAGTGCTGATACTAATGGATACTTTTGCTCATACCAAGTATGTGCTTGTAAAGAAATTAATGCATACCCTTCAGCAAATTCGTCTTTCGCATCTACCATATAAGATTCAATCGCTCCTACTTGAAGAGCTTTATTTTTTACGAATTCAAGATCTTTCCCTTCGCCAACGTCAAGACATACTGCAATTACGTCCCAACCTTGTTCTTTTAACCATGGAATTGCTACCGAAGTATCAAGTCCACCCGAATAAGCTAATACCACTTTTTTATTTGCCATTAAAAATGCGCCTCCATTGCTCTATCGATATGTATGTTTATACATTCATTTAAAAGTTTATACACGAATAGTATCATGTTATAAAAATAAATACAAGTGTATTTTTATAAATTCATAGACTTTTATTTTTATTGTCAAAAGTAAGTCGTTCCTTGTATAAGGTTGACAAGAAATCCATGGCAATTCACTCGAAAAAACGTTTTTTTACTATATATATAAATGTATACTATATAAATTTAGCAACGGACGAAAAAAAAGAATCCATGATACAAACTGGATTCTTTCTAGTTACTCGGCTGATTGTATCTTATACAAGACTTTTTTAGGATTAATCAAAATCAGTAGAACGGCCGCCGCCGAATATAAAATAGCATTATACATAATTAAATCAATTAGGTTTCCATTAATGGAGCCGATAAAAAAATTAAAGAGCTGATGAATAATAATAGGAATGATTAAATTCTGATTGATCGTATAAAATACTGTCATGATGATGGTCGTAGCTATAATCGTTAACATAAAGAAGAAGCTATATTTGATCAAATCCATTCCCATAAACCCTGTTGTAAGCCATATCGGTAAATGCCACATTCCCCACCAAAAGCCTATGATAATTGAAGCTATTAATGGCGAATACTTCTTTTGCAGCTCCAGCAGTGCAAAGCCCCTCCATCCTAACTCCTCACCCAGTGGTCCTGACAAAAGCGTTTTAACAAAATAAAAACTGAGCATGCCCCATGAAGACAGCGTAAAAATAGAGGTTTCTTCATAATTATTCATGATATGAAACAAAATCATGATAAAGATAGCTGTTTGTATCATCACGATTAAAACAATTACTGAAAGTGACAATTTGTTTTTGAATTTTTGTTTGACAAAGTGGATAAAACGTTGCCCAGGATAGATTCTTGGAAATAGTAACGCAAAGGCAAAGGTGGATGACCAAGCCGATAGACAGCGTACGGTATCAAATAGCCAAGTAGGATAGCCTAATAGCTTGACGGCTCCTACAACACAGAAAAGTGGCCAAAAAATAATATTGGTTAAAATAATAAAGCTTGCTACTGGTTTTTTTAATTTCTTTTTTCTACGCAAGTAGATCCCCCATTTCATCTGAATATCTTCAGCATAAACCTAGGGGTTGCTCACAGGTCAAACCCATTTTGCCATTATTTTATCGGTACATACATTTCTAAAAAAATACGTTCAAGCCCTTCTTCATAAGTGGTAAGCAATAAGTTGATATAAACAAGCCCTAAAAGCTCATAGCCATTTTCCTTAGATACTTTTCTTATACTAGCCTCTACTTTATTGTCTGTATTTTTGCCACCTGTTGACCAGCGCCCATCTTCAATAACTGTATAAAGACATTTGGGATGCGCTAAAACTTCACCTTTAATTGGATAATCGCTATTTTCTACTTTCCTGACAACCATAAATTTATTTTCGAGCATTCCGCTATCATCGAATCTAATAACTCTTCTTAAAGAAGTAAGAATTACCGCTTTCTTTATACTGTCTGCATTTTCTTTTAACGAATCATATTCATCATAGGCTGTATAATGATCTATTACGCCCATTATTTCTAATGGTTTCATTTCCTTTATAGTATACGTGCCTAGATATTGGCTAATTTTTTGACAATCCTCTTTTACAAGCTGGAGCTTTTTTAATTGTAGCTTTTTATAAGCTATTTCCTCTAACATTACTTGTTCTTTTTCTACTAACAATGATTGGATGCCCTCTATACTCTTGCCTTTTCTCAATTCCTGAATCTTTTTGATTTCAAAATCAATTTCTCTATAAAAATTGATTGTTGTGATATCGTATATATCAAAATGATTGTATGTTCTATACCCATTTTCACTATTTTGCTGGGGCTTTACTAACCCCTTTTCTTCATAAAATTTTAAGGTATCTCTAGAAACTCCTAGAAATTTTGCAACTTGACCAATTGTATACATCTATGTCTCCTTTTCAACTCTTCCTTTTTACTACTATAGCTACAATTATATGTAAATATGAAAAAACCGTAGACATGCACGTGAAGCATGTTTACAGTTTCAAATGTTGTTATTTCTTATGGAAAAATGATTTGCCTAGCCATTCAATGGTTGCAGGGGCTAATGCATACAATTTACTCGACAATCCCATAATTCTAGGTAGATTAATCTCACGAACAGGACGATCAATCGTTTTCACTGTCTCTTGAGCTACTTCCTCCGCTGACAATAAAAAGCGCCCTAAGGATTCTCGGTAGCCACTTGTATCATTGGCTTTATCTAAAAATGGTGTATCAATGGGACCAGGATGGATGGCTGTCACTTTTACATTGTACGGAGCTAATTCCATACGCAATCCATTGGTAAAACCGACAATAGCATGTTTCGTCGCAGCATAGACACTCGCTTTTGGTGTGGCCACCTTCCCAGCCTGAGAACCAATGAATATTAAATGGCCCTGTTTACGCTCTATCATCTTAGAGGCTAATCGTTTGGCAAGATAAATGGGTACGCTAACATTTAATTCGATCATTTGCGCAATATCCTCATCCTGTAAAGCAGGGGCTACAGCAAACTTCCCTACACCTGCTGAAAGAATCGCTACATCAATCGGTGGTAGCTGCGCACAAACATCATCAAGTGTATGTAGATTGGTTAAATCCGCTTGGATCACTTGAGCACCTAAACGCTCTAGCACCTTTAGTGCAACGGCATTGCGACCTGTGGCATAAACGATATGCCCTTGAGCTACTAGTAATTCAGTTATTTTTAAGCCAACCCCACTTGTAGCTCCTGTCACAAAGATTGTTTTGTTAGGATGTTTCATGTATAAACCTACTTCCTTTGAAATAAATAGATACCTGCTTCTGTCTTTGTTGACGTAATATACTCATTGGCCTCTAGGTAATCTAAATGACCAAGTGTTTTAGATAAAGTTAAACCAAGCTGATGCTGGAAGATAGCCGGATACAAGCGTTTTGTTACTTGGACAACTGTTAATTGATCATCGCCTAATAATTCAAAAACTTTCATTGATTGTTGGTGCTGTCGCTCTAATCGTTTATCAATTAACAACGGAATATCCTCTAGCTCTGCTCCATGCCCTGTATGCATCATTTTGACAGGTAATTGACGTAGAATTTCAAGGGATGCATTATATTGTAGTAAAGATTTTGTACGTCCTACAGTACGATCCAATGGTGGCTCTATTAATGGATTGGGCGTTATTTTTTCAAGCAATAAATCTCCACCAATCACATGATGAGTTTTTTCATCCCAAAAAATGAAGTGACTTTGTGCGTGACCTAATGTTTCGATTGCCTTTAATCCTGGATGCCCAGGAACTTCATCTCCATCTTCCAAAATTTGCGTTAATGGTCGTTCCCCTACAAGCTCCAATTCACGACGAACATGGACACTTTTTGCAATATATTCTTGTGGTACCCCATGCTCCAATAAACGTTCACTGTAAAATTGTTCATGATAGCGTAAAAAGTCTTCATCATGACGAAGCCATTTGTCATTATAGGCATGCCCTAAAATTTCTGCATATGGAAAAGCATCGACCCATCCCGCATGATCTGGATGATGATGGGTTAACACAACCTGTTCAATATCTTGCATGTCAAAGCCTGCTGCTCGAATCCCCCATTTTAAAGCATCATAGGCTTCCATTGTTTTTGGGCCAACATCAAAAATGCTAAGTGCATCGCCTTTTACAATAAATGCATTGACATCTCCTACTGCATAGGGTGTTGGTATTTCTATTTTGTATATAGACAAAGTTGTCTCCCCCTTTTCACGCACTTGTGAATACTGATTCATTCTATTTTACAAGTTTTTTCTGTTTTCGTCATCCTCCTGTTGACAGGTTGCTTATTCCTCACTATAATTTTGAATAATCTAATTATTTATGTGCGTTGAAGAAGACGAGTACGTATCTGGTGAAGGTGTTAGAGAGTGTTACATTTGCTGAGAGTAACATCACCCGCTCCCATTACCGAACCTACTTCTGAGCAGTTATGCAAACATAACCGTTTCCCTTGCGATAAGAGGGCTAAGAGTTGTGCCAACAATTGGCAAACAAAGGTGGTACCGCGGAAACGAGAGCGTTTTCGTCCTTCTAGATAAGGACGAGAGCGCTTTTTTATTTTGAACTGGAGGTTTTGTTCATGAAAAAAATTTTATTTATCGGTGCAGGCTCAATGGCGGAAGCATTGATGCAAGGCTGGATTAAACAAAAGGTGTTCACACCACAGGAAATTTACGTCACCAATCGCTCAGACAAGGAACGCTTACATTTCCTAAATGAAACATATGGTGTCCAGTGTGTGTTTGATCCTGCGATTTTTCAACAGGCAGATCTGATTATCTTAGCGATGAAGCCGAAAGATGCTATTGCTGCTATGCGTGATTTAAAGCCTAAACTTACGGCACACACTGCTGTACTATCTATTTTAGCAGGCATTGCGATTGATACAATTACAGAATTTTTAGGGAGTCGCCCAGTAGCAAGGGTGATGCCGAATACTTCCGCTACAATCGGCATGTCAGCAAGTGGCATTGCATTCAATAACGAGGTATCTGCAGACCAGCGTATCCTATTCCTCCAGTTATTAGAGGCTGTTGGCTCCGTTATTGAAGTCGATGAAGATCAGTTACATGCAGTCACAGCCCTTTCAGGTAGCGGCCCTGCCTATATCTATTATTTAATGGAAGCTTTTGAACGAGTAGGGACGAAGGTAGGCTTATCGAAAGATACGGTGCGCTTGCTAATGACTCAAACACTTGCGGGGACAGCTGAGATGCTCAAGCAGTCATTAGATGAACCAGATGTCTTACGCAAAAAGGTGACAAGTCCTGGTGGCACGACGGAGGCAGGGATACAGGCATTAGAACAATATCAATTTAATGAAGCCATCGAAGCCTGCATTAAAGAAGCTGAGGCACGATCTCGTTCACTTGCAAATGGGTAGCATTATGTGCAAAATAGAGTGTATCACTAGGAATTAGGAGGCTTTATTTTGAGTAAATTATTCGAACCCTATACATTGCAATCTATCACCTTAAAAAACCGTGTTGTGATGGCACCTATGTGCATGTACTCAGCACAAGACGATGGCATGGTAACACCCTTTCATTTCGTCCATTATGCAACACGTGCAGCTGGTCAAGTAGGCTTAATCATTTTAGAAGCTACTGGTGTTGTGCCAGAAGGTCGTATCTCAAATAAGGATTTAGGGATTTGGGATGATGCACATATTGAAGGATTAAGTCAATTAGTTGAGGGGATGAAAGCGTACGGCGCTAAAACAGGCATCCAGCTTGCACATGCTGGTCGCAAAGCAACAGTAGATGGCGAAATTTTTGCTCCATCAGCTATTGCCTTTAGTTCAGACTATAAAACACCAACAGAAATGACAGAAGAGGACATTCACTATGTCATCGAGGCATTTAAACAAGCAGCTATTCGTGCCGCAAAGGCTGGCTTTGATGTACTAGAAATTCATGGCGCACATGGCTATTTAATTAGCGAGTTTTTATCACCTGCTACGAATAAACGTCAAGATCAATATGGGGGCTCACAGGAAAATCGATATCGCATTCTACGTCAAGTCATCGATGCTGTTCGCAGTGTATGGGATGGTCCTTTATTAGTACGTGTCTCTGCGGAAGATTATGCGGAAGATGGTACAACAATGGATGACTTTATTGTTTTTAGCCGCTGGATGAAATCTCAAGGTGTTGATTTAGTTGATGTGTCAACAGGGGGCGTTGTACCAGCAGCCATCAATGTCTTTCCAGGCTATCAGGTACCCCATGCAGAAGCGATTAAGCATGGGGCTGATATTCCTACTGGTGCAGTTGGTCTTATTACCACAGCCATTCAAGCCGAAGAGATACTCCAAAATAATCGTGCAGATTTAATATTCTTAGCGCGTGTTTTATTACGAGACCCTTACTGGGCACTACATGCAGCTAAAGAGCTAGGAGAAGACGTGCAGCCTCCCGTACAATACGTCCGTGGTTGGTAATTACATTTCCATCAAAAAACAGCTTGTGCTCCAGCAAGCTGTTTTTTCATTAGAAAAGTGGATTTTGTTTTAATTCTTCATCAATAGCCTGTACCAATGTCTCCGCGTCATCTGCTGTCACAACTTCCCCATTTACTATCGCAAAAATACCCTGCTCACAGATTTCACAATGGGATGTACAACCAGATTCCTCTATCTCAATATCTTCTCGTTCTACTAATACATCATACGCATCTGCCGCACCAAGTGCTAAATTAGTGATACAAAACTCCACTCTATTTTTTAGCTGCTGTGGTTCCTTCTTTTTTTTAAAAAGAGAAAATACCATGTTTATTGACCCCCTACTCTCTAAAAATAATCATACCACAATTCCATAAACTTCATGCAAACTGTAGCGTTAAGCAAAATGATTATCATAAAATACTATTAATCTTTCAGCTCAATCAACATAAGTTTTTCTTATGAAATTAATGTACAACCATTAAACGAAGATGACTGCCTTGAAAAAAGGTAGTTACAAACTTATCATGCAAAACCTTCAAGTACAATTTTGCAGTCAACTAAAATAGCTATTTATGTTGTTCAATCAAATCATCAGTCTACTCCATACATCGTGTAAACAAAACTCCCACACAAATGTAGTGCTTTTATTAAGTAAATATTAAAAATAACCAAGTCTCTTATGTATGACCTGGTTGTTTTATCTATTATTTAACGTATTGTGTCTTTTTAATAACCGAATTTAACGCCACCCCTACTACACATATAAATCCAATAACTAACAATAAAAATCCTATTGGAATAAGAAAGAATGGTTCTTCTAATGTACCATCAGGTGCTACATTACTCCCTTTCACCATAAAGATTAAAAAACTAAGTACGCCTAATATGATTGGCATTAATGCAAAAATATATTTTTTCATAACTTTTTCTTCTCTCCTAAATATTTTTATGTTTAATTCCTACACTGCAGCTTTCTACAACTCGCTGTAACAATCATAAATCCAAAATATATTCTAAGTCAATTATTTTTTATTGATAATCAATAAATTTTTATTCTAATTCAACCAATCTCAAAATTGACATTTTGAAATTCTAACTATAAAATGACCATAATCTCAAGTGATAATATGGAAGGGTGATTTGTATGAACTATGAAGATTTAATGCAATGGAAAGGTTATTTGTTTTTAGATAATATAGTAGAGCCAGGGACAAACTCTTTGAGAGTTTCTATTTCTAGAGCTTCCGTCAGCGCCGAAAGCGAGGATATAAGTTTTGAGGAATATACTATAAATGATGTCTATCCTATTAAAATTGATAAGACATTACCGGTCATACATATAGAATTCGATTCATATGTAGCCTATACTGTTTTTGACGAATCATTTCATTTTGTCAATCAAGAAGATGATTTCTTGGGTAACTCAGTACGTCTTTTTACAAAATCAACTTATTTAGATTTTATAAGTAAAGGAACTATAGCTCTCGATATCTATTCCTACAAGGAGCTATTCCATTATCAGATTGTTTGTTTAGACCATATTATTGATATTGTCTCATTCGATAAACCCACTATTATAAGCGAATAAGTAGTTTTAAAAACAGTCAATGAAATTTTGTTGTCTGTTTTCTTTATTTCTATTAAAGCATCTCGTAAAAGGTAGCTCCCCGTAAGTTCAATTATTTTTTAATAGAAACTTTAAAATATTTTTTGTAAACTCTTCGTATGAAGTATTCTTTCCACGTTGGTTATACCACTTTCGTATTGTTTCTACTAACCAAAACGGCACAGAATTTCCATCAATTAAATGATAGTATTGCTCATATCCTTTTTTTAAATGCTCCCATCGATGATCATTACCCTGTAGTGTGTACTCAGAGACATCAATTATTTTTGCCCTTCCATTCTGTAGCAAAATATTTTTCAAATGAATATCACGAGGGTTAAGGCCCTTCTTCCGAACATATTCTCTTGCATCCTCTACTTCATTTATAACCTGTTTTGGAATGTGAATACCTTGTAGAATGCAATCAAAAAGCGTTTTTCCTTCTTCGTAACTTAAAACAAGGTATTCGTCATGTGAAGCAAAGCATGTTGAAAAGAAAGGTGAATCTCCAAGTATTTGATACACATTTGCTTCAACTTTTACTTTGTGCACTTTGTCTTTGGCATATAGTTTAAATGCATACGCTGGGGCGGAAAGAGCTTGAAAAACAGCCGCATCTGTCCCAACACCTATACATTTCAAATCATCAGCTTCACCACTTATGGTAACCGGCTCGTTATTTGGATTTGAAAAAACATTTATTTTAGAAAGAGAACCTATAGCTTTATCCCAATCGTTTTCCATTTCCATCTCTCCCATCATTTGCATTGAAGTATACTACACTATCTAATTACTTTAGTAGGGATTCTATATCGCCCCTAACAATATTCAAATCTCAAGTTTCCTACACATACTCTTTAATTTTAAAACGTTGGGAACTACTAGAAGTTTCTATATCCATTTCTCCATATGGAAAGTATACGGCTTTGTTAGCTACAGAAGAACCAGTTCTATCCTCTATTTACCCTTAACCACCTTTATTAAAAACTCAAAGTGATTTGGGTTTCATTTTTTATCATGATTGTCACGAACTTATAGCTAGCCTTGACACAAAAAGAAACGCTGTGTCAGACTACTTCACAGCGTTTCTTCTATTAATCTTTAAAAATCATATTCAGCATCTTTTTTGGCTCGAATTTCTGCAAAAGCCTCTGTAACCATCACGGTATCCTCCGCTAACCGTTCTAAACGAAAAAGGACATCATCATTGACAATTTCTTTACGTAAAAAATCCTTTTCTTCTATAAATACATAGGTCGGTACGATGTGCGCTTTCATATAAGCAAGGATCGGCTTTAGTTGCTGTTCCACCATTAAATAATGCTTGGATGTACCCGCTGTAACAATAACACCGACGACTTTATCGCGGAAGGCATTGACAGGTAAAAGGTCAAAGATGTTTTTTAATGTAGCTGGTATAGATGCTTGGAATGTTGGCGTCCCAATAACGATCGCATCTGCAGCCATAATGGTTTCCGTCACATATTTTGTATCGCCTTCATATTCAAAGTAATTACGTCCATCACTAAAAACTAGCTGATAGTCAGCAAGATCTAGTAATGTTACTTCATGCTGTGGGTATTTTTCTTGTAACATCTCGACTAACTTTTGTGTAGCTGTTCTTGTCTTTGAGCCGACAATAGAACCCGCAAGTGCGACAATTTTCATAATGAGCCACTCCTTATTTTGCTGTGTGTTTTTTTATCGCTGGAATTATATCATTACCAATGATTTCAATATTTTTCATCAATTTTTCGAATGGTACGCCACCAAAATCGATTTGTGCCATAAAGCGTTGCATGCCATATAGTTCGTATTGATAAAGTAGTTTTTCAATAATTTGCTCTTTACTGCCCACCATTAAAGCATCACGTGTATCAGGCGCTTGTGCAAATTGTTGCTTTGGATAGCCCCCACCACGAATAGCTTGGAAACCACCGTTTAAATGTGGATACATGCCCTGTAATGCCTCTTTTGTTGTGTCTGCTACATAAAACAAGCTTGTTGTGGCAATAGGTAATTCATTTGGGTCAAAGCCTTTGCGCTCTGCCGCTTCGCGATAGGCATCCACTGATGGTTTAAAGTTGATAGCAGGTCCACCTAATGTTGTAAGCATCATCGGAATGCCCATATATCCTGCTTTAATGGCGCTGGCAGGTGGTCCACCCACCGCACGCCATATTGGCAACGAGCCGTTTTTTGGCTGCGGTAAAATTTGTGCATGGTGGAGAGGTGCTCTAAATTGCCCTTCCCAAGTCACAAGCTCCTCGTCATTGATTTTCATAAGAAGCTCTAATTTTTCCTCAAAGATTTCTTCATAATCTTGTAAATCAACACCTAGTAAGTGATAGGCACCTACACGTGAACCACGTCCCGCTACTATTTCTGCACGACCATTTGATAATAAATCAATTGTGGCAAAATCCTCATATACTCGTACAGGGTCTGAAACACTTAATACGGTTGCGGAGCTAGACAATTTAATAGTCGAAGTTGCTTGTGCGATAGCACCTAACACGACCGTATGTGCCTGTGTTGTAAAATAAGACTGATGACTTTCACCTATGCCAAATACATCAATTCCAGCTTGCTCTGCTAATTGACTTGCCTCGACTAGCTCTTTTAGTCGTTGTTGAGCAGAAATACGCTCGCCTGTTAGTGGATTAGGGATATGATCACCTAAAGAGTAAAGTCCGAATTCGAGTCCTTGTGCTTGATCAATACGATATTTTTCCATCATGTGTTATCTCTCCTTATTCTAGCGGTTCTAAAATAGCTTCAATTTCTGAACGTCTCTCTTCTAAAAATGGCGGGAGGTCTAACTCTTTGCCAAGTTCTTCGACTGCTGAATCTACCGTAAACCCTGGCCCATCTGTCGCCATTTCAAATAAAATACCGTTACGATCTCTAAAATATAGACTTTGGAAATAATAACGATCAACCACACCAGTACTATCCAATCCAAGCTCCTTAATTTTGGTATCCCATTGCTGTAATTCTTCAACGGTTGCAACACGTAACGCAAGATGGTGAATACTGCCTTTACCAGGTTTCTCGCTTGGTCCTTCTAATTCTTTGACAACAATCTCGCCAAGCACTTCCCCTTCTATTGATTGTAGGACCGTTTCTTTGTCCTTTTCTGCAATAACTGTATAGTGAAATAAATCTTGTAATAAATTGACCGTTCTTGATAAATATCGCACAGTGATTTCAATAGTTCCCATGCCTAAAATACGATGTTCCTGAGGTATATCATTTCCATCCCATGGTTGCCATTGAGCAGGGGTTTCTTGTCCTTGGTGGTTTAACAATACCATCCGTAAACCTTCATGATCTTCAAAAAATAAAGCCTCTTTGCCTGCATAAGTAGTGATTTCGCTATGTTCTACCTCTAGCTGCTGAAAGCGTTCTTTCCAATATAGTAGGCTTTCGGAGCTAGGTACAAGTAAGCCAATGCGCGTAATAGCATTCGTCCCTCGCACTGTACGTCCTGCAACAGGCATTTCAAAAAATGTTAATTCTGTACCTGCTGCGCCTGTTAAGTCTCCATAAAATAAGTGATACATGGAAGGTGAGTCTTGATTCACCGTTTTTTTCACACGTCGTAACCCTAAAATAGTTGTGTAAAAGTGATTATTCTGTTTACCATTTTTCGTTAGCATTGATATATGATGGTGTCCGCTTAATTTGTTCATCATAATTGTTCCTCCTCATTATTTTCACTTGACTAAGCAAGTGATTTTACAAAAAAAATTACACGGGTGGCAATTTTTTTTCTCGACTATGTTTTTCAAGCTTTGTCATCGCAATATATAAAGATTTAATTTCTTCAGCTGTTAATACTTCTTCAAAAAACGAAGACTGGAAGTGAAGTTGACTAGGTGTTGCTGCATCAATCATTTGCTCCCCTTTTGATGTCAATGAGATGGTTTTCGTCTTCCAATTTTGTTTACGCTCGATTAGTCCCTCTTTTTCTAGTCGGGCAAGCATGCGAGACATGCCACCTTGTGTTACAGTTACTTTTTCTGCTAATTGAGACTGTGTAATCGGGGCATATGTTTTAATCTGGATTAACACATCAAATTGTGCTGTCGTTAAGTCGAAACGTTTTAAAAATTCATTCGATAACTGATTACTTTGCGTTGTAAAGCGCATCATCCGAATCCACGTTAAGGTGCCTAGTGTATGATTTCTCATGACTTCACCCTCCCTTCAGTTATCACTTTACCACGCAAGTGATACTTCCGCAAGAAAAATATCTCGAATTCAAGATATTTTTTTAACATAGGGAGACCCCCTATATGATGCCAGGTGTTGTAACAGGATATAAATTGCCCTTAAGAGCAAAAGAAATTCTACCCGTTTCTTCTGATACAACCATTACAAGTGCATCACTTTGCTCACTCAATCCCAGCGCTGCACGATGCCTTGTTCCTAATTTCTTTTCCCCTGTATACCGCTCTGACAATGGCAGTACATTGGCAGCTGACTCAATTTGATTTTGATGGACAAGTACCGCTCCATCGTGAAGTGGATTACCAGGGAAGAAAATAGATTCTAATAAAGAATGGGTTAAATCTGCACCAATATGAATACCAGGCTGAATTAAATTCTCTAAAGCATCCTGTCTTTGAATAACAATTAAACCACCATGCCTTCTCAAAGACATATTTTGCACACTGTGTGATAGCTCTGGATACTTTTCAGTAAACGGGGAAAGATAACAATTTAAATAGAACGTTGCAGCTTTCATTTCAATTGTCATAAACTTCTCTTTAATTTTTTCAAAATTACCGAGGAGACAATTTGCATCTGTATCCATTTCCTGCACACTCTGCTGTAAGGACATGATCACTTCGAGAAGCTCATCTTTTAAAGTTTCTTTCATTGGTGAAAAATCACAATTTGTTGGATCCATATGATACACACCTCTTCATTTCATCACTGTTTACGATAGTTTTTCTCTCTATATGTTTTTTATTCTCCTTTAAGTAAAACGACCTCCTACAATGTTGAATAGGAAGTCGTTAATATCCTTACATATGCCCTGCTCGGATTTTCTTTACGATGCTGAAAGTCGTGTAGGCAGCAGCGGGTGCTAATACGACAATAAAAATAATCCACACAGTTAAATTATTGGTTGCTTTTAATGTTTCATAATTTGTCATGACAAAAATAATTAGACCGAATAATAGTAAATAGCTCAGCACATTGGGAAAAATGACGATTAATCGTAATAATGCTGGCGGCATCTTTTGTTGATTCATTTAAACCACACCCCTTTTTTCAATTATACGGGAATATAGTGATTTATCGTACTATATTTTTCCTTTTATACTTTATATTTGCCTGCTGATAGTTGGAGGTTTGCCGCTGTTGTATTTAATTGGTCGATAAATGCGGTCATGCTCTCCATATTTTCCGCTTGATGTTTAGCCTTTTGAGCAACGGCATCAACACTTTGCGATGTCTGCTTAGCCAAGAGCGAAACATCTTCCATGGTAGCTGTTACTTCCTCTGTACTAGCAGCAATTTCCTCAGTGGAGCTTGATACTAAATCCACTTGTGTTGCTAACACCTGTACATCATTATGAATTCCTTCAAACGATTGCTGTGCTTCTTGTACGATTGCACGTCCTGCATGTAAGACATCTGCTGTTGCTTGGATGGTTGCTACAATATTGGCTGTTTCCTTTTGGACATTCATCACCACCTGGGTGATTCTATCCGCCGCACTCTTAGAATCTTCAGCTAATTTCCGAACTTCTTCAGCTACAACGGCAAAGCCTTTCCCCGCTTCACCAGCACGCGCCGCTTCAATAGATGCATTTAATGCCAGTAAATTCGTTTGATCAGAAATTCCCGTAATCACATTGGTAAATTCCCCGATCATTGTAGATAGCTTTTCAAGCTCCTGTGTTCCAATCACCGCAAAATTCGTTTTCTCATGAACAGTCACTAATTGCTTTTGTAAGGACTGCATAATTTGTAATCCATTATCTGCGTTTTCCTCAGTATTACGTGAAATACTAGAAATTTCTGCTATGGATTCCGAAATATATTGAATGCTGCGCGCCAATTCCTCCATTGAATGCGCACTGTCTGCCGTATTATTCTGTTGTGCAAAGGAGGCCTGAGCTACCTGACTAGATTCTCCTTGGATAATTGCGGCTGATTCAAGTGTTTCATGAGCATTTTCTTGAATTGTATAGGTAGCTTCTTTTATTTGATTGGCCCCTTGCTTTATCTCACACATAATTTGTTGGAAATTATCCATCATCCCATTAAATGATGTCACTAATTGGCCAATCTCATCTTTTGCATGGATTGGAATACGCTTGGTTAAATCTGCTTCTCCTTTACTAATTTCCTCTAAGGAGTTGCGCACGTTTAAAATACGCGATACTTGTTTCGAAATAGACAGGCCCGTAGTGAAGAAAATCACACAGACAACGATCAATGAAGCTACAATTGTGCCTACCAAAATTTGTGAGAGGATAGCATTGGATACAATAATAGCTAAGTATGTACCGTTTGATAATGGCTTTACATATTGCGTGACACGTGTGCCATCGTAGCGTCCTGAAAATTCAGTCGACTTTTGTGCTGAAAATTGGGCTGGCTCAAAACCAATATTCGCTAAATTTTGTTTTGCTGTAGCGGCAATGGCTTGGCCTTTTTCATCTACAATAGCGGCGAATAATACGGTTGAGGATAAATAGTTGTTCAGTTGATCGATATAAGATTCACTGCCGATACTTGCTTCTAAATCTAGTAGCTGCTGTCCATGGCGAGCCACCTGTACAATTTGTGGAGTTGCCGGATTCCAGCTACCTACCCCGACAAATTTGAAAAATTGATCATCGACATCGCGAATTTGTGCTTTTTGGACAATTTCTTTCGCTCTTCCATCTAAAAGTTGCATATATTCGGCAGCTTGTCCGTTTGGATCAGCGCCAAAGTTAAAATCAACAGTTGGAGCTACTGATGTCACCGTTGTATTCCCTTTATCATCTGTACTCCAAATCTCATCGATGCCACCACGCTCAGCAATGGCCTTTAAATCCTCATATGTAGCACCTTTGTCAATGATGTAAGAAGCCATTACAGATTCGGCAATCATTTCTTTTTCCATAATTTCTTCTGCTTTTTCTCTAGATTGAATCGCTCCTTCCAACCCCATGACAATGGAGTTGGCGATTGCTTCTCCATTGCTTTTTTCACTTTTATATGTAGCTTGATAAACATAAATAGAAAATGCCGCTATAATGAACACCACAATGCCCATAATCTCCAGAAGCATTTTCCATTTCATTGACTTTCTCATGATGAGATCCCCCTAAAAATTACGATTATTTCCACTTCATCATACAATATTACTTCCATATATTTCATTAACAATTTATTAAATATAAAATAATAATTTTTGAGGAAGTTTAAATTGTCATTAATTTGTAAAATTTTCGAAATAGATAAGCATGGAGGATAAAACTAACTATTTTGTACTAGTACAGGCATACAAAAAAGCATATTTCTCATGACTAAACAGTAATATTTAAACAAATTCATCTATACATCTTTAGGACTATAAACTAAAAACATCTATTAGAAGAATCTCCTCTAATAGATGTTTTCCACTTAATAATTATATCAAAATAATTTATTGTGTTGCCATGTATAAACGGCTTGATCAGCTGTTAGGAATGTATTTGGAAAAATCCCCTGTGCTTCAGCTAAAAATTGTGGTAAGTCATATGGAAGAAAACGTGCGCTTAAATGATTTAATAATAAATAGTGTGCACCAGCTTGCTGTGCGACTTTTGCAGCCTCCACGTTTGTTGCATGACCGTAGCTTGCTGCTAAATCTGTTGTTGTACCATCAAAAGTTGCTTCATGAACAATGATGTCAGCGCCCATTGATAATTGGATTGCTTCTTCACAATATTTTGTATCGCCTAAGACTGACAATGTAAAGCCCTTTTTGGCTGGTGCAACCACGTCTTTTGCAAGTATCACATCACCATTTTCAAGTACAATATCGTGGCCATTTTTTAATTGACCTAGTAAAGGTCCCTTTGGAACGCCAAGTGCCTGTGCTTTGTCGATTAATAATTCGCCTGGTAAATCCTTTTGTTCGATACGATACCCATAGCAAGGTACAACATGGCGCAATTCTTTAGCATGAATTGTAAAATGAGCATCCTCAAAAATAATGCCTTCTTGTACCTCTACAAAGCGTAAAGGATATGTTAAATGGGTTTTTGATAGCGCTAATGTTTGTTCAATCCACTGCTGTAAGCCAGATGGCCCGAAGATTGTTAGGGGCTCATCCCCACCTTGAAAGGAACGCGAGCTTAAAAAGCCTGGAAGGCCAAAAATATGATCTCCATGTAAATGTGTAATAAAAATTTTCGTTACTTTCCGTGGCTTTAACGACGTATGAAGGATTTGATGCTGTGTCGCCTCCCCACAGTCAAATAGCCACATTTCACTTACTTCGTCTAATAGCTTTACCATCAGAGCACTTGTATTTCGTTCTTTTGAAGGCATGCCTGCGCCTGTCCCTAGAAAATGTAGCTGCAACATATGTCACCTCACTTCTTATTAATATCGTTTTATTGTACCTTATCCGTTCCCATAAGAAAAACCTTTGGTGTACAGTTTCTCCAAAGGTTTCTTGATTATTTTGGTTGCCATGAAACAAGCGCCGCATGGAAATCATGACGATAATAATAACGTCCATCCTTTTCTTCGATAAAAGGTAGCAGTGATTCTTCTACATGGGCTCGCTGAAAATTCGTCGTTAATATTTTTTTACTCTGCGTTGTCACAAGCTGCTCATAGCTTTCATATTCATAGACACGTTCTAGAGGGATAATCTGACAATCCGCGTAAATATCCATTTCATAGAGTAGATTCAAAAACTCGATATAATCTCTGCGCGGAAATTTAATGTCATACCCATACTTTTCATATAACTTTTCATAGTGTGGCTGAATGGGGCCTGTCGTCATCCCAATGATAGCACGCTTTCTCGCCAGCCGATTCATGTGATATAAAGCCGCTTTTATTTCATACATTCGGTAAAAACAATTCACGCCCAAGACGATATCATGTGGTTCAATCTCATCATCCTCTAAACTTTCCCACTTTGCATGAATATAGGAAACGTGCTCCTCCTGCGGTATACACTGTTGTAAGTAATGTAAAATGCTTTCCGAGCTATCTACACACGTGAGCTTCCTTACTTTATCAGCTAATGGAAATGTATAATTGCCCCACCCAGGACCAATTTCTAATACAGAATGCTGAGGTTCAATCTTTTTTTGAAGCTCCTGAAAAATCAATGCAGCATAAGGATCTGTTTGGCCCACTTTTTTACGTGCCACGGATTGGGCCCAAAATTGCTCCTCTAGCTGATCATTCACCATTCGTTCAGGCATATTGCCATGCCAGTCCTTCATGCCTTCCTGCCATAATGCCTCATAGTTAATGGCTAACGGTCCTTTTCTCGTCATATAAATACCTCTAACGATAATATTTCATATATTTTTTTCATATCAAGATTTGCTCGAACGTGGTCGGCTAACATATTATAGGCATCTTCTCTTCGTTCTGCGTCACTTTTCACATCACCTGGTAAAGCTGCTAGCCCTTTTTTCACTCGTATTTCATTGACGAGCTGACGGGTAAAGGGACGATTATGGAACAAGCCGTGGAAATACGTGCCAATCACTTGCTCATCTTGACTAACCGCTCCATCTTCTCTTCCATCCTCTAACAGTAAAAACGGTGATACCGCATCACGTAAAATTTTCGTACGTCCTAGATGGATTTCATAGCCTGTCAATGTGTCCTGCCCTCTTACGCCTGTCATTTGCACCGTTTTTTTATTGCCTACAAAGATGGTTTCCATCGGTAATAGCCCAAGACCATTTGCAGATTCACCATTCCCCTCCACCGCTTCTGGATCAAGTAATGTTTCACCAAGCATTTGGAAACCGCCACAAATGCCAATAATTTTAGTACCGCACTCACGTAAATGTGTGATGGCTTGATCGAAGCCCTGTGCTTTTAGCCAAGCTAAATCATCCATTGTACTTTTCGTTCCTGGCAGAATGAGTAAATCTGGTGTACCTAATTCATTGACATGACCAATTAAACGTACACCCACCTCAGGCTCATCGAAAAATGGATCAATATCGGTGAAGTTTGAAATACGAGGTAAACGAATCATGGCTACATCTACAGCAAATTCGCCTGGCTTTGGTTTTTTAAAACGTAGTGACGATAATGCAAGAGAATCCTCTGCTTCAATATTGACATCGACATAAGGAATCACACCAAGTACCGGAATACCCGTTTCGCGCTCCACCCATGCCAAACCATCATCCAGTAATTCACGCATGCCTCTAAACTTATTGATAATTAATCCCTTCACACGTGCTCGTTCTCCCTCATCTAACAATGCCAGTGTACCAACAATCGAGGCAAAGACACCGCCACGATCAATATCAGCAACGAGGACTACCGCTGCATCTGCTAAATGAGCCATTCGCATATTAGCAATATCGCGATCCTTTAAGTTAATTTCTGCTGGGCTACCAGCGCCCTCTAGGACAATAACATCATATGTATGTTGAAGCGTGCGTACTGATTTTTCTATGATTGGCATCGCTTCTTGAACAAAATTATTGCGGTAGCTTTTGGCATCCATATTTAAAAAATGCTTACCATGAACGATAACCTCTGACATCATATCTTGCTTCGGTTTCAGCAAAATAGGATTCATATCCGTCGTTGCAACAACACGAGCTGCCTCTGCCTGTACCCCTTGTGCGCGGCCGATTTCACCGCCATCCTTTGTAACAAATGAATTAAGAGCCATATTTTGTGATTTAAATGGGACTACCTTCAGTCCATCATCTGAAAATATACGACATAGTGCAGTACAAATCATACTTTTTCCAACATCGGAAGCTGTTCCTTGAATCATGATTGATTTTGCTGGCATAGTCACTCTCCTCCGTAATTATTCTATGGCAGAACGCATGTATTCGTTTTCGCTTTGTGTGTATTTCCTCCAGCAATTGCAAAGGGCTTTAAAATTCAAGCCCTTTCACCGCTGGAATCCCTTCATCATAATAATGCTTTGTCGCCTCAATGGTTGACACTAAATCAGCCATTGCTAGTAATGCCGGATTCGCACTTCGCCCTGTGACAACCAAATGCATTGTTGAAGGGCGATGTAGGATTGCCTCAATGACTTCTGCTAGGGGAAGAACATCATCGATTGGAAACTTGGTGATCGCTAGGGCATTGTTCAGTTCATCTAAGACCAATAAATCAATGCTGTCATCCTGTAGAGCTGCCTTCGTTTTTTTCCAAGCCTTCGCTAATGCAGCTCGATGCTCCTCAGGTGTTTTTGTCCATGTAAACCCTATGCCCATTTGTTCCATTTCTACGCCTAGCTTTCGAAGGGCAATTTGCTCTCCATAAGTACGTTCTGGGGATTTGATAAACTGCAGATAACGCACATTTAAGCCTCGACCAACCGCACGCAATGTAACACCAAGTGATGCAGTCGTTTTGCCCTTACCTTCACCTGTATATACTAAAAACAAGCCTTTTCTTGCCATGCTGATAGCCTCCTTACAGCCATGTTGTCTTTTCTGCAAACGGTGTTCGTTTCTTGTCGGTTTGTTCTTGCTCCTGTGGGTAGCCAATAAATATTGTACCAACTACTTTTTGAGCGTCGCTTGCACCAATAAACGTATGCATACGAGGATCATGTACGAGGCCAACACCACGTGTACGCCAAACAAAGCCAAGACCTAGCTCCTCTGCTGTCAACCACATAGACATAATGGCACTACATACAGCAAAGACATTATCTTCTGTCGCATCTGTGTCTCCCTCTACTATGTCAGCTGTCACCACAATGGCTACAGGGGTTGTTTGTACAACCTTTAATGAACTTTCCACTAAATTTGGCTTCGTGGGAAAGCGTTCATGTAAATAAGCACTTGCCATTTCTTCATAACGCTTCATGGCTTCATCTTGAATGACATAAAAATGCCAGGGCTCACGCATCCGGTCATTCGGTGCATAGGTTGCTGCCTGTAAAATTTGCTCAATTTTTTCTTTCTCTACTGGTTGTGTCGTGTAATTACGAATTGCTCGACGTTTTTTTAATGCTTCCGTGACAGTCATAGTACTTCCTCCTTGTGCGCTTATAAGAAATGATTATGAAAAGGTAAGTCCTTGCTCTTCAAACCATTGAATTTTTTCACGTACATTGACAACCTCGCCAACCACAATCATAGAAGGATTATGGTACCCTTCACGCTCAATGATGCTGGCTATCTCATTTAACGGCCCTGTAATCGTGCGTTGCTGAGCAGTTGTTCCCCACTCAATGACTGCTACTGGCGTTGTTGCCTTCCGTCCATTTTCGATTAATTTGCGAGCAATGTAGGCAATATTACCAACGCTCATATAAAAGGCAACGGTATCTATACCCGTAGCTAATGCGGGCCAATTCAAAAAATCTTGTCCTTTTTCTTCACGACCATGTCCAGTTACAAGGGCAAAGCTTGTCGCAAAGTCTCTATGTGTAACTGGAATTCCTGCGTATGCAGGAGCTGCTATTCCCGCTGTAATCCCCGGAACGATTTCATAGGCAATGCCATGATTTTTTAATATTTCAGCTTCCTCCGCGCCTCGTCCAAAAACAAAGGGATCGCCACCTTTGAGGCGTGTAACAATTTTACCTTCTTGTGCTTTTTCCACGAGTAATGCATTTATTTCCTCTTGAATGAGATGATGCTTCCCAGGTAATTTGCCACAATAAACTAGCTCCGCATCCTTTTTTGCAAAATCAAGCAATTTAGGATTTACAAGACGGTCATAAGCAATTACATCAGACTTTTGAATACATTCCAGTCCATACACAGTAATGAGCTTCGGATCGCCAGGACCTGCTCCCACGATATATACGATTCCATCCTTCATTGCGTTGCTCCCATCAATAGTTGTTGTAAATAGGCTTCTCGTCGATCGATCTCACCATGACGTGTCCATTCAAGGATGTTTGGCTCTAGCAATGCTTGTAATGCCGCACGTCTTTGTGGACCTTTATCATACTGAGCAGCAATCATTAATCGAGCTTGCTGTAAAAAGCATACATAGTCATCATAAGCATCATCGAATTGCTCTTCTAAATCTGCTTTAATCTTGCGGGCTAGGCTTGGGCTTGCTCCCGATGTCGAAACAGTTACCACCAATGGACCACGGCGAACAGTAGCAGGCGTAATAAAATCACTTTCACTTTGTTTATCTGTGCGGTTGATTAATTGCCAATGCTGTGCTGCTTCTTGAACGGCTTCGTTCACAGCTGTCACATTCGTTGCAGCGATAATGAGAATGGCATCATCTAAATCACGAGGTTCAAATTCCTTTTGCTTCCAAGTAATTTGCCCTGACTCTGCAAGTGACTGTAATGTGTCATGTAAGGTTGGACTGACAATCACGATGTTTGCCTTTGCTGGTAACAGGGATGCTACCTTCTGCGTTGCCACGTGACCCCCGCCTACAATCACTACTGTTTTATATTCTAGATTGATATGAATAGGAAAATAATTAGTCATTACTTTTCACCTTCTTACAAGCTGTTAACCAATTGTCAACTAGCTTTGGGTTTGATACAAAATGGAAATGAGTATAGCCAGCCACTAAATTTCCTTCTTGATAGCCTTCTTTCTTTTTGCCAAAACGACCAATCGTTTCATAGGCTGCTGTATTGTGAGAACCACTATATTTGGAATAATGGAACTCATGGCCCTTCGCTTGTTCCTCAGCACCAATTAAGAAATTATCGGCTGTGCCAAAAATTTCACGATAACCAAGTGCTGCTAGTTTTGTTTGCATCGCCACTTCTCCAGGAATTACCCCTACCATGTCATAACGGTCGCCATGGCTATTTGTAATGGCCTCTGTTAAATACATAAAGCCCCCACACTCAGCTAATGTTGGAAGACCTTTAGCAATGACTTGACGAATAGAGTCTTTAACGACTGTATTGGTAGCAAGTGACTCTGCAAATTCCTCAGGAAAGCCACCACCAATATACAAGCCATCTGCTTCAGCTGGTACAGGCTCATTCGCAAGCGGTGAGAAAAACTGTAGTGTCGCACCTTTCGCACGTAACAAAGCCAAGTTTTCTTCATAATAAAAATTAAAAGCTGCATCTCTTGCAACTGCTATACAAATATTTCGTGAAGGCTCCTCCCTAAATAAATGGCCTGATTCTTGCAAGATAGGAGCCTTTGTTAAATGTATTAATTGATCCAAATCAATCGTTTCCGCCATCAGGTTCCCTAGTTTATCAAAAAATGAATCTAGCTCTCCTCTTTCAATAGCAGGTACTAACCCTAAATGACGACTCGGGATATCGATCCCTTCCTCACGCTTTAGGTAGCCAATAACAGGTATGCCGCATTCTTGTTCAATAGCTGCCTTCGCAATTTCGTAATGACCGACACTACCAACCTGGTTCGCAATAACACCAACGATATTCGGCTTATCTGATAGTAATTGGAAGCCTTTCACAACTGCTGCTACGCTACGTGCCATGCTAGCACAATTGACAATTAAAATAACAGGACTCTCTGTCACTACGCTAATATCAGCAGCAGACCCAGCGTCAGATAAAGGGCTTTTACCGTCATAAAAACCCATCACACCTTCAATAATAGATACATCTGCATCTATACTTGCACGTGCCACAATATCACGGACTGCTTCGTGTGAAAACATCCAGCTATCAATATTACGTGATACTCTGCCCGTTACAGCTGTATGATAGGTTGGGTCGATATAATCAGGACCGCATTTAAAGCCCTGCACCACGTTCCCTTTGTTTTGAAGTGCCTTCATCAGTCCAATGGTAAAAGTAGTTTTGCCTACACCACTACCCGTACCAGCTAGTACAAAGCGATTTGTTTGCATGGACTTCCTCCTTAAAATAGGTATCTAGCAACTGAAATCGTAGCATTACCCGATTTTTTCTTCTCTAATAGAAGTGATGGAACCTGTGCATAGCGCATAGCTGCTGGTTCACTCACTCCGTATGCACCTGTATATTTAAAGACTGTTTCAGAGGGTGATGGAAATTCGATTTCATTTAATTCATCCGGTGTATACGTAACGAACTCCCAATCATATTTCTTCGTAATCTCTAAGAAACATTGCTCATCTTTCTTCAAATCAATCGTGCATAAGGCTTTCACACTTTTTTTCGAAAGCTTTAGCTCTGCCAAGGTTTCATCGATTACTTGTTCAATTTCCTCTAAAGATGTACCACGGTTACAGCCCATTCCTAGCACAATGGATTTTGGGCGATAAATAACACCGTTTTCTAGAAGAACCTCTTCTTCAGGTTCAATGATTCGATCTGTTATTAATAATGTGGCATGGGGAGTTGCTTGGATGGCTGCCTGTGTTGATGGATAGATTTTAATTTGCTCCGGCATCGGTGTTTCACGCATCCACCAATCACGTTCGCCTGTTTCCTGTACAATGGCTACATGTTCCTCATTTACAACAGATGCACTAACTGGTGTCAATTTATCCGCACTATCCCATACCCAGCCAAAGCGGGCTCCAAATAAATCAACTGGAATCGTCTTTTGCACATCAGAAGCCGTTGTAATAATCGGATTTGCACCAAGTGCAGCTGCCACCTCGTGTGTTAGCTCATTGGCACCACCTAAATGCCCTGATAATACGCTAATAACATTTTCCCCTCGATCATCAATCACCACAACACCAGGGTCTGTCTTTTTATCCTTTAAAATCGGCGCAATCATTCGTACAACTGCCCCTAGTGAAATAATTAAAATCAACCCTTTATATTGCTTAAATAGTGTTGGCAATAGCAGACGCACTGTTCCTGTAAATAGTTGAATATGCTTTTCTTCTTCATCGCCTTGTTCAAATTTACTCATATAATATAAATCACTTGCTGCAAAGGTTTGCTGCAGACGACGTCCTATTTGGACACCATGCTTCGTAATGGCTACAACGGCATAAGGATTACGTTGATCAACCTCTGGTAACACACCCTCTTGTAACTCAATCACTTGTCTTCACACCTTTTCTAAAGCCGTGTGTAAAGCTTGCATCATATAACTTCGAACGATATTGATCTTTATCATGAATGTTCGGGTCTAATGCCCAGCCCGCTAAAATCATCGCATGCTTACGAATACCATTCACACGCATTGCTTCATCTAATTCGATTAAAGTTGTTCGTACGATTTTTTGATCGGGCCATGAAGCTCGTTGAATAACTGCTACAGGCGTGTCATCAGCCCAACCAGCACTTTGTAGCTCTTTGACAATTTTTTTCGTCAGCGTTGCACTAAGGAATAAGGCAATTGTACAATGATGGCTCGCTAAATCACGCAGCTTTTCAAATTCTGGTACAGGTGTGCGCCCCTCTGCACGTGTTAGAATAAGGGTTTGGGTTAGATCAGGAATTGTTAGCTCAGCTCCGATTGCAGCGGCCGATGCAAATACAGAGCTAACTCCTGGAATGACTTCATACCCAATGCCTTCCTTTTTTAATAGCGCAACTTGCTCCATAATGGCACCATACATCGCTGGATCACCTGTATGCATACGTGCCACTGTTTTACCAGCATTGACTCGGTCCACCATCACAGCAACCATTTCCTCCAAATGCATACCAGCTGTACGAATGACCTCCGCATCTGGTCTAGCTTTCGCAATAAGGTCCTCACTCACTAAAGAATCTGTATACATGACAACGTCCGCTGTTTGTAACATATGTAAACCTTTGACTGTAATTAAATCCGGATCACCAGGACCAGCGCCGACAATATAGATTTTTTTCATTATTTACGCACCACCATTAATGTTAAATATTCTAAATCGACACCATCCAACTCACGCACATCCCAAATGATTTCTTCATCAGATGTTACCTTTGTCACCACGGATGCTTTATCTAATAAATCTAAATCGCGTAGCACTTCAAGCATTAAATCAATCACTTTCGCCACTTTAATAAAAACAACAGCATCATGTGTTTCAATCGCTTCACGCATAGCTTCGTAATCGTCATACGCAGGAATAATCGCAACACGATCATCACCATCCGCTAACGCAATGCCTAAGCGTGATGCAGAGCCATTAAAAGAAGAAATCCCTGGTACCGTACGAATTTCGACATCTGGATGCTTGTCCTGCATTAGCTTCATCATATGAATAAACGTACTATACAATAATGGATCGCCCTCTGTAACAAAGGCTACATCTTTGCCTGCTTGTAATTTTTCGTAGACAAGTTCTACTGACTTTGTCCATTCACGTTCTAGAACAGCCTCATCTTTTGTCATTGGGAATACAAGACCAAGCATATCTTTTTCTTCTGGATTAATATACACATCTACAATACGATGGGCATAGCTTTTACTGCCTTTTAGCTTTTTTGGGTAAGCAATAACAGGTGATTCCTGAATCACTCGAAATGCCTTTACTGTAATTAATTCTGGATCGCCAGGACCAACGCCTAAGCCATATAAAATTCCTAGATTACTCATGATTTTCTTCCTTTCGATAAGCGGAAATAATGTATATTGGATTTAATGGCACAAAGCGTGTCATATCTAAAATTGGTTTACTGCGTGCCAGCTGAGCCTGTAAAATGTCAACAGCAAAACCACAAGCTTTAAATGCCTCAACAGCTTTATATAAATTTTCAATAGTCGCCGCATTTAAGACAATGCGCCCATTTTGCTTTAAACGCTGGCAGCATAATTGCAGTAACTCAACCATTTCACCACCAGTGCCCCCGATGAAAATGGCATCAGGGTCTGGAAAGTTGTCTAAACCCTCTGGTGCTTTACTATGGATAGCAGTTATATCGACTCGAAACTTTTGTTGGTTTTGAAGACAGTTTTCTAAATCAGGGGCATTTTTTTCTACAGCAAAAACTTGTCCCTCAGGAGCAAGCTTACCTGCCTCAATAGCCATGGATCCCGTACATGTGCCAATATCCCAAATAATGCTATCCCGTTGAAGCTGCATGGCTTGCAAACTTAAAACTCGAATTTCTTTCTTCGTAATAAGTCCTTTATCTGGCTTTCGTTGTGAAAATTCTTCATCATCAATCCCAAGTGTGTAGCGTTTCGGTGCTATTGTTTGTTTTAAAACCACGACATTTAAAGGAGAAAAATGAGTAACTTCCATTTCATCGAGCGAGTACCAGCCACTTTTTTCGTTGTCGCCCTGTAAATTTTCGGCTACAAACGCACGATATTCCGTCATACCAAAATACTTTAAATATCGAGCAAGAGCATTCGGACTATTCTCTACATCTGTTAAAAGTGCTACTTTCTTTTTGCCATCAATTCGCTGTGCCAAGCCCTTCATTGGTCGTCCATGAATACTCGTTACGTAAGCATCCTGCCAGCTCTCTCCCATTTTCGCAAAGGCCAGTTGGACAGAGCTCATATAGGGATAAACCTCTATTTGTAGCTTTTTGGCTAAATAGCCTCCGATGCCATAAAATAATGGATCTCCAGATGCAAGAATCACGGTATTTCTTGTTTCTTCAGACAATCTTTCAACAAGTGTTGAAAGACCTCCTTTTATCAAGATTTTTTCACCCCTAAAGTCTGGGAAAAAATCAAGTACTCGCTCACCACCAACAAGTACCTCACAGTCTTCAATCCACTGAAGGTATTGGGGTAATAAGCTTGCTAATCCGTTATCCCCGATCCCAATCAACTTCATCGATCGATGCAATGTCATCAGCCCTTCCTAATAATTGTCCCTGCATCGAATAGATCGATGTGGAAAGCGTTAAACCGCCCTTAATATGATGGATAGAGGAGTAGCAGCAGGCCTCACATAAACGATGGAAGAACGCATCATAGCCCTTCTCCATCATAATCTCACCCACTTGTGAAGCTGTATTTGCCTCCAGAACTTGTGCTATCGTTTCTCTATCTGCCCCTATATCCTCTGCCAGTTGTGCTAAAAAATTAAAATCGATTGGTGCACTTTTGGAATGCACCATCATGACTCCTTGTGCGACTTTAGAAAATTTCCCCATCATCCCAACGAGTGAAACTTGTTTGATGCCTAGACGCTTACAATGCTTTAATGTAAAACCTACAAAGTCACCCATTTCAATAAACGCTTCTTCTGCTAGATGTGGGTATTGTTTCATCGCAAACTTCTCACTTCGTCCACCTGTTGTCACCACTAAATGCTCACAGCCAGCCTCTTTCGCTACACTGATGGCTTGGACAATACTGGCCATATAAGCAGAACTCGAAAAAGGCACGACGGTTCCCCTTGTGCCTAGGATTGAGATGCCCCCAAGTATACCGAGTCGTCCATTTAACGTTTTTTTAGCAATCTCCTCACCCTTAGGTACAGAAATCACCACATTCACGCCTCGAGTAATGTGAAATTCGTCCAACACACCTTGGACCGTGCTATAAATCATTTTACGGGGTACAGGATTAATGGCTGCCTCTCCGACAGGCACTGGCAGGCCAGGCTTTGTGACACGCCCGACGCCAATACCTCCATCTAAATGAATCCCAGGTGTATCTGCCCAGCTCACTGTGCCAACGATGAGTGCCTGATGGGTCGCATCAGGATCATCACCAGCATCTTTAATCGTTTCACAGCTGACAGCATTTTCTTCAAATATGCATTTTTCAATTGTAAAGGTTGCATCTCGACCAATAGGTAAATGAATCGTGCTTGTCTCTTGCTCCTCCTTGGTAATAAGGGCAAGCAGTGCAGCCTTTGATACAGCAGTTGCACAGGCTCCCGTCGTATAACCGTGACGCATGTCCTTGGGGTCCTTTTTTGGCTTCCGCTCCATTATTTTTTCGCCTGTTCGTCCGCTAAAAGTGAGATGGCATTTAAAGCAGCAACCGTCACTGTACTACCGCCTTTACGACCAACATTTGTAATGTACGGAATCCCTTCTAGTTTAAGCAGCTCTTCTTTTGACTCAGCTGCTGACACAAAACCAACAGGCATACCGATAATTAAATCTGGTTTTGCTAGCCCTTCTTTAATTAATCGAATCAATTCCAGCAATGCAGTTGGTGCATTACCAATGGCATAAATACCACCTTCATGTAATTTTGATGCCTTTTGCATCGAAATAATGGCACGTGTTGTATTTTGTTTTTTCGCTTCTATTGATACATCTTCATCCGCAATATAGCAATGCAAATCACCACCATGTTTTTGGAAACGCTTTTTACCAGAGCCACTTTCAATCATTTGCACATCTGCAATGACATGACGTCCTGCAAGAATAGACTTGATACCCGCTTCAATAGCACCTGGTGTAATGATGACACTACGACCTAGCTCGAAATCAGCTGATGCATGGATAATGCGACGTACAACTTTCCATTCATCTTCTGAGAAGTCATGCTCGCCCATTTCCTCTGCAATAATAGAGAAACTGTAATCGTAAATTTTATCTGGGTCTACCGTTAATGGTTTAAAATCTGTTTTAAAATCCATGGAAAATGCCTCCTAAATTGTATGTTCAACAGCCTGTAATACTTCTTCAAATGTTGAATATTGTTGGCCGTACTGTATATTTGGTCGTGCAATAAGAATCGTTTCAATCTGGCATGCGAGAGCTGCCTCTAGCTTCTCATCAACTGAGCCCACTTTACCGCTTTCTTTGGTAATCATCAACGTCACTCCGTATTGACGAAATAGAGCTTCATTTAATTCCTTTGAAAACGGACCTTGAATAGCCACAATATCTCGCTGCGCCACGCCAAGTGCCTCACATTTTTCCATATTATCTAGTCGTGGAAGCATACGAGCGATTACTCTTGTGTTTTCTAAGCCCTGTAAAACCTTTGTAAATGTAGCGAGTGTTTTACTACCTGTCGTTAGCATAATGACACCGCGTTTTTCTGCAGCTAGCTGAGCTGCCTCCTCATAATCCTTTACAACAGTAATCAAAGGATGGGCATAATGTTCATGAGCTCTTTCATAGCGAATATAAGGAATCTTTGCCTGCTCTGCCGCTGCCATCGCATTTTTAGAGGCTTCCTCCGCAAATGGATGAGAAGCATCTACCACCAATTGATAGCCCTGCTCTGTCATGATGGTCGCCATTTCCTCAGCTGTCAGTCTACCGATTAAATGTGGCAGGCCAACGTCAGCAAGACTAGAGGCTGCCGATTCAGTGACGACCGTAGCGGTTACCGCATAACCTGCGCTTTGTAATGCAAGGGCTAGATCCCTTGCATCACTTGTCCCTGCTAACATGAAAATCATTTTACCGGCTCCTCTTCATGATGATGGTCATGATGGTGATGGTCATGATGGTCATGATGGTGATGGTCGTGATGATGATGATGCGCATGTCCATGATCGTGATCATGATGGTGATGGTGATGTGCATGTCCATGTACTGCCGCATAGGCGCGATAATCTTCTAGATCTTGCATACCTGTTGATGTACCGTTGATTGCCTGTTCAATACGCTCTAATAAAACATTTTGTAACCGTTCATGGTAGCCAAAATAGTTAGCAATTTGAATATCACAATCTGGATAAAGTTCATTAAACTTCTCACACATGCCATGCATGCGTTCCATCAAAATGCCTGTGAATAAAAAGTATGGTAACATGATGATTTTTTTTGCACCTAGTTTGACACAACGTTCAATTCCTTCTTCAACTCGTGGATCTGTGACACCCATAAAAGCACTTTCTACGTATTTCACAGGTAGTTTTTCCCATAAAAGTCGCGTGATTTTATAAAAATCACCATTAGCAGATGGATCACTGCCACCTCGTGCAATCAATAAAATCGCTGTGTCTTCCTGCTCTTGTTCTGAATTAAAGCCAATTTCAGCTAGGCGATCTTGTAAAATGGCAAAGATTTCATCATGGATACCAATTGTTTGACCATATGTGAAGGTAATTGTTGGATAATGCTCACGCGCATGCTCTATTTCCGCTGGAATATGCAGTTTTGAATGGCCTGCATGCAGTAAAATGATTGGAATTACATGTACCTCTGTAGCTCCCTTTTTCACACAGTTTGTAATACCTTCTTCGATGTTAGGTGAAGCAAATTCAAGGAAACAAGTTTCCACTAAAAATTGTTCATCAATACGCGGTGTCATTTGTTCGATAAATGTACGAACCTCATCATTTCCTGCTGCTAAACGGCTCCCATGGCCGACAAATAAAATAGCTTTCATCTCTCTACTCCTTACTAGTCGCCGCACGGAGCTGGCTCTACTTTTATTTTGGAAGACATATCTTGATACGTAAAATGCAGTATTTTTTTCACACGTTTAAAATATTTAAATAAGCGTTCATTTGGATGAGCATTTGCTTTATATTCTTCAATAATATCTGTAATGAGTGGAATCAGCTGCTCAGGCTCCAGCCCTTCTACAACAGGCTGTGCTGCGTGTGCTGTACGACCGACTGGTTTTGCTCCAATAAAGACATCAAATTTACTTTTGCGGTAGACGATGCCAATATCATCAAATACAGCCCGATAACAGGCCATCCCACAGCCATTAAAGCCAATATTTAATGTCTTCGGTAAGGACATACCGCCTAGTTTTTCTTGTATTTCCTCTGCATATGGTATTGAATCAGCCTTTTCACCGTAGCAAAAATCACAAGCCTTCAGTGATAACACATCACCAATCGGGGATAATAAAAACCCTACTTCCTGTAATTTCTCTGTGATCTGTTCAGGGGCAGTCGTTGGTATTTTCAAATGAATTTGATGATCTGGTGTGTATTCCATCGTCCCCTCATCCCCAACGACCTCCGCTAACATCATCATTTGCTGGGGAGTAAAAAACTTATTGGCTACACCAGGACTTACTGCTAATTCAAAAATAGATTCTATTTTTTGCTGTACAAGCTTCGGTGTTACTTTGACTGCGCTTGTCCCTTTTACCATTGCAAGTGCCGCTGTAGCCATTTCAAGAGCTGTTTTTTTCGGCTTTGGCGTAGCGGCTATACTGGGTTTATTAAAGCGCCCTGCATTAGGGTCAGCCGTAAAGTCATTTCGCGCTGTTCCCGTCTCTTGGTTCATTGCCCAAGGTTCATTTTCTTCGCGTAAACGTTGATGTGGACGTAATGGCTGTTTCTCTTCACCCAGGGTATATTTACGTTGGTAACCGCGGGGCGTAATCATCTTATTGTCATAGAAAAATGTTGACGAATTCCCGATAATGACAGTTGTCAACATACCAATATCATGTTCTAGCATTTCTGCTAGTGTTGTCATGGTCACTTCTTGACGTTCTCGATAGGCACTTTTCACAAGCCCAACTGGTGTGTCTGGCGAACGATATTCTAAGAGTATTCGTTGAGCCTCGACAATTTGTCTTGTTCGACGTCCACTTTTAGGATTGTATAAAGCAATGACAAAGTCCGCCATTGCAGCTGCCTCGACACGCTTTGCAATTAAATTCCAAGGTGTTAGATGGTCACTCAAACTGATTGTACAAGCATCATGCATAATAGGTGCACCAAGTATGCTAGCGCATGAATTAATCGCAGAAATCCCAGGAACAATTTCAACTTCAATTCCTGTTGCTTCTGTCCAGCCTAGCTCAATTAACACCTCATAGACTAATCCTGCCATGCCATAGACGCCTGCATCACCACTCGAAATTACTGAGACGATGCTCCCTGCTTCGGCTTGACGAACGGCTTCCTGTGCACGCGACACTTCTTCTGTCATGCCTGTACTAACAATCGATTTTGCACTTACTAAATCTTGAATCAGCTCTACATAGGTTTTATAGCCTATAATCATATCACTTTGTTGTAAAGCCTCTACTGCACGTGTCGTAATATGCTTAAAATCTCCAGGTCCAAAGCCTACTACGAAAATTTTTCCTTTTTGCGCCATGTTGTTACCCCTCTTTCACCTTTTCGATCCCTTTAATGGCAGTTGTTTGAGCAGTACGCTGTAATGTACCTTCACGAAGTGTAAAGACATGTTCGTTGTATAAGGATTCATGATGTAAATCTTGTACTAGTGTTCTAGCATGCTCTGTTGATGGCACACGATACCAGTTTCCTTGAGGATAAGCGATTACCACACAAGCATCCTTGCAGCGTCCATTACAGCGCGTTCTTGTCGTATGTATTTCCTGATCGAGTGCTTGCCGTTGTATCTCATCTCGAATGGCTAAGGTAATTTCCTCCCCATCCTTTTTCATGCAGCTACTGCCATTGCAAATAAAGAGATGTGTTTTCATCCCCTCTAAATTCCAAGTTGTCATCTTCTGTCTCCCCTCATTTGCTTTTTGGAAAAAGAAAAACCTTTACTCTATAACGAAGAGTAAAGGTTTTGTAGAAGCCAAATAAAAACGAATAGAATGAAATACAGGTACCCGCTTTCGCTTCAACTTCTCCCTCCGAAAAGTTTGCATGCACAATCAAATAAGCAGGTTTCCTGACTTAAGCTTCATTTTACTGTCGCACCTTCCCAAGTTTGTACCAGTGGCTTTGCGATTTCATCAGCTATTACAGTAGCGGGGGCTGTATTGGATTTTCACCAATTTCCCTATTATCTCGAGCTATTCGAGCACTTATTGACGTTTTATATGAAATTTTTATTAGAATTTTAAATAGAAAACTGTCTTTATCATATCTTATTATTTTAAAATTTCAATATTTCTTTAAAAATTTATGACAAATTTATCAATTTTGAATGGAACTAGGTATGAAATTTATACAATCTATATAATTTGCGCACAAAATTTTATCAGAATATTCACTGTGACCTTTAATTTAAAAAATTTCATAAAAGGTATAGCATATTTATGGAAATTCATGTTACACTTTGTCGTGAAATCTCACAATTTGAATGTTTTTCGGTGCAAAGTGCTTGTCATTTTGCTTAAAAGGGAAGCCGGTTTGAGCCCGGCGCGGTCCCGCCACTGTAATAGGGAGCTTTATAGAATATGTCACTGTCCAACGGATGGGAAGACCTATAAAGCATTGAACTAGAGCCAGGAGACCTGCCGAAAAATAAGTGATCGTTTCAACCTACGAGGATAGGTGTGCGGCTTAGCAGATGAGACTGTTATTTGCTTTTTTAGCTATGCACTTTTCCACCTAAGGAGAAGTGCTTTTTTTAATTACGCACGCAATATTCTAAAAATCTATTAATTAGTTAGGAGGAAAGCTTTTTGAAATTATCATGGTGGAAACTTAGTTATTTTTTACTGGCCTTTTTAATCGTGCCAAAACGTGCCTTTGCCATGCATATCATGGAAGGTTTTTTACCAATCGAATGGGCTATTTTTTGGTGGGTGATCTCTATCCCATTTATCATTCTAGGATTGCGTTCTATTCGAAAAACCATTGATGAAAATCCTGAAACAAAAATGCTTTTGGGGCTTTCAGGAGCCTTTGCCTTTGTGCTATCCGCCCTAAAAATCCCTTCAGTTACAGGTAGTTGCTCTCACCCAACTGGTGTAGGACTTGGGACAGTACTCTTTGGCCCTCTAGCAATGAGTGTAATTGGAACAATCGTTTTATTATTTCAATCTTTATTATTAGCTCATGGAGGAATTACAACTTTAGGGGCTAATGCCTTTTCTATGGCTATTGTTGGTCCTTTTATTGCTTACTTTGTCTTTAAAGGGGCTCAAAAAGTAGGGTTGTCATTTTCACTAGCCATATTCTTTGCAGCTATGCTTGGTGATTTAGGTACCTACATTGTGACTTCTGTACAACTAGCACTAGCCTTTCCTTCAGAGGTTGGAGGCTTTATGGCATCCTTTACAAAGTTTGCAGGTATTTTTGCCTTAACTCAAATTCCTTTAGCAGTGAGTGAAGGAATTTTAACGGTCATTGTGATGAATTTCTTGAAAAAATACAATGTTAGCGAATTAAAAACGTTACGTGTTTTCTCAACAAAGGAGGCACATTAACAAATGAAAAAAAATTTATTGTTATTAGCAATTGTTGTGTTGTTAGCCATCATTCCCTTATTCATACAAAAAGGTGCTGAATTTGGTGGTGCTGATGGAGAAGCAGAAGCAGCTATTGGTGAAATCAATGCGGAATATGAACCATGGTTTGAAAGTCTATGGGAGCCACCAAGTGGTGAAATCGAAAGCTTATTATTCGTGCTACAGGCAGCTATAGGAGCTGGCTTTATTGGCTACTTCATCGGCTATATGCGTGGCAAACACAAAGAAGGTTAACCATTATGTTACTCATTGATAAGTATGCCTATCTGAATAAGCTAGCGTCCGTTCATCCGCTAGAAAAAATGATATTTTCACTTGGACTACTTCTCATAACGCTCATCATGAGAGATGAACGACTTTCACTCATTACATTTTTTGTAATGAGTGCTTTTATCATTTTAGGTGCAAAAATTCCGCTTGCATACTACGGCAAATTATTATTGCTACCTAGCTTTTTCTTATTAACAAGTCTCGTCTCTATTTTACTTTCCTTTACATCATCAACGAATACACTCCCTGCCCATATTTGGTCGTTTACATTTAGGAATTGGACTGTCTTTATCGGGAATGCAAGTGTGTTAGCAGCGCAACAGCTGTTCTTTATTGTCCTTGGCAGCGTTAGTTGTTTATACTTTTTAATTCTAACCACTTCCGTACAAGGAATATGTTATGTGCTACGACAATGGCGACTCCCCTCTTTATTAGTGGAGCTCGTCGAACTAACCTATCGTTTTATTTTTATGTTTTTAGAAAGTATGCAAAATATACATCTCGCCCAGCAAGCACGTCTTGGCTATCATTCACCGATGCAATGGCTACGCTCTGTCTCCATGCTTATTGTGGCATTATTTGTGGAAATGTTTCAGCGTAGCCGAGAGCTCAACAATGCCATGCAATCACGTGGAGGCGATGCAGTCTACTGGCAAGAGATGGGCTCTTATAGCAAGAAAAATTGGCTAGGCATGGCAGCTATTTTACTAGTCCTCATCGTATATGGAGGGTATTTTACATGACAGCATTTTATTTTGAACTCAACCAATTATCTTATGCCTATGCGGATGGTACGAAGGCGTTGTCAGATATTACATTAGACATTCCAAAAGGTAAAAAAATCGCCATACTCGGACATAATGGCGCAGGAAAATCGACTTTATTTCAGCATCTTAACGGTATTTTAAAACCTACAGCTGGAACGATTGTATTCGAAGGCAACGATCTGGAATATAGTCGAAAAGCTTTAAAGGCCCTACGCCAAAAAGTCGGCATTGTTTTTCAGAATGCAGATCATCAGCTTTTTTCAGGGACCGTCAAGCAAGATATAGCATTTGGCCCATTGAATCTCGGCTGGTCTACTGAAAAAACGGAAGAAAAAATAGCATGGGCCGTTGCGCAAACCGAAGTGGAAGATTTGCTTGATAAACCCATTCATTTTTTAAGCGTAGGTCAGAAAAAACGTGTAGCAATGGCAGGTGTTTTAGCGATGGAGCCCTCTGTCCTTTTGTTAGATGAACCAACAGCAGGTCTTGATAATTATTATGCTACACACGTATTACAATACTTAGCCAATTTAGATGATGGTGAGAGAACCATTTTACTAGCAACCCATGACATACCTCTCGCCTATGAATGGGCCGATCTAATCATTGTTATGGAGGCTGGAAAAATTATTTATAACGGTGATCCAATCACCTTGTTTTATGAAGACGAATTGTTACATCGCGCGCATCTTGAACGTCCATGGATTTTTGAAATGGTCATAGCTTTGCAAAAAAAGAAGCTATTGCAGGAAAATATCAACATCCCTCGTTCCAAGCAGGAGCTACAACAATTAATAGAACAGATCTAAAGCTTTTAATAATGCTAGGTTTTTTCGTTATACCTACCAAAAATTAAAATAGCAAAGAAAAATTTTCCTCCATTACGAAACTTTTCTAATCTTTGTCCGTATTAATATAGTCGAGATTTAATTTATAACACCAAGGAGAGATAACAATTGAAAAGTTGGTATAAAAAATCAGTCGCTGTTGTAGCATCTGCTGCACTCATGGTTCCTGCTGCTTCTGCCTTTGCTGAGGCACCTCAGCATAAAGCGAAAAACATGCTGGCAAACAGTGCGAAACAAACAGAGAAGAATGAAGAAAAATGGATGAGTAAGGATACAATTGTTATCAAGCATTCAGGTCTTGATAAAAACGTACATAAAAAAATTGGCTCCAAGGTCATCCGCTCCATTCCTTCATTAGGGTATGATGTTGTACAACTAAATAAAGGCGTATCGATCGAAAAAGCCGTCTCTTACTATTTAAAGCAAAACGGAATATCAAGTGTATCTCCTAGTTACATCTATCATTCTTTTAATAAAGAAGCTGATCCTAAAAAACAAGAGATGTATCATTTAAACTTACTGCAAATGGATAAGGCACTAGAATTAGCAGGCAACCATGATGTCACAGTTGCTGTCATTGATTCTGGTGTAGATTTTAAACACCCCGATCTAAAGTCACAAGTACTCCCACCCTATAATGCAGCAGCACCTGCTAATACTACCTATTCAGGCGATCACGGAACACATGTGGCAGGTATTATCGCCGCAGCAAAAGATAATGGCGTAGGTGGGCATGGGATTAATCCGAATGCAAAGTTACTGCCAATTGATGTATTTAACGGCAAAGAAGGTGCTAATGATTTCATCATTGCACAGGGTATACTTTATGCAATTGAGCAGGGCGTTGACGTCATTAATATGAGTCTAGGAGGCTATGGTGAATCTCCCCTGATGAAGGAAGCCGTTCAGAAGGCGATTGATAGTGGGATTACAATTGTGGCGGCCGCAGGAAATGAATCGACAGATGAATATTCCTTCCCCGCTTCTTTCGAAGGTGTCATTAGTGTTGGTTCAACAAACGAACGCAACAAACTATCAAGCTACTCCAATTACGGCCCGTCTGTGGATATTGTTGCACCAGGTGAAGACATTTATAGTACCGTTCATGATGCGAAGAAAGGATCATCTTTTGTCAAGTTTAGTGGAACATCCATGGCCTCTCCTGTCGTGGCAGGTATCGCCTCTCTTCTTAAATCCAAAGACCCATCTTTAAAACCGCATCAAATAGAAGCGATTTTAGAAATGACCGCACAAGATTTGGGCGAGAAAGGCTATGATCTTACTTATGGTCACGGATTAGTTGATCCTGTAAAAGCATTACAATTTGATTTAAATAAATTGCCTAAGCATTATTCAGAGACAAAGGAAGATCGTATTAAGAACGCCAAGATCCTTGCTAAAAATAAGCTAAATACAGAACAGGGTGCTTTTGAACAGCAAGACGAAAAGAAATGGTATAAAGTCGATTTAGAAGAAAATGAATATGCTCAATTAACATTAAAAGGCGCTGACAAATACGACTATGCCTTTGATTTATATTTCTACCCAAATAGCGGGATTGGAGATGTAGAGCCTATCCATGTCAATGATGTTCGCGTAGGAAAAAAAGAAGGTTATCTATTTAAAGCAGATCAAAAGGGAACGCTTGTTATTGGTGTCAAAGATCATAATGGAAGCTATAGTTTAAAAGGCAAATCTACTTACATTTTTACAGCACAAACGACGAAGGACTTGCCAATTGATACAATAGACAAGTCTACGATGGAGCCTATTAAAAAGTTCCCATATAGTACAGCAGGTAAAAACTATACATTACTGTCAAAAGATCAACAACAAGATCAAGATTACTTCACGTTCTCTGTCAAAAAACCGACGACGTTACAATTTGATCTATCGGGAATTCCTGGTGTCACTGCCTCTATGGAGCTTTATCTAAAAGATGACTTTAATCCTGTGCCACCAGAAGAAATCGATCAAGCTGAAAATGATGAAGGTGAAGAAGAAGCCTATCCAATGCAGACCGCTTATGGTACAGCAAAAGGTGAACCGGTTCGTATGATTATCGACGCTGTTCCAGATCAAGAGTACGTTTTAAGTGTATCTAATGAAAGTAATAGCGAGTTTTCTATGGAGATGTTCTTTAGTGGCGGCATCGAAAAAGAAGAAACAATCAGTGAATCGATGATTCCTTACACATTAAAAGGTGAAGTAGTTTCCCTCCCACCTGATGAGGATGGTCTACCTGTAGATGAAGCCATGATCGAAGAAAATGTTCCAGAGAGCCAATTACCGCTTATAGAAAACAACATAAAAAAACGTAATGAAATTGACAGCCTGATGAGTATGTTATTGAATCCTACGGCTTCAGGCAACCTAGAAAATGTTGACCCTATCATTAAGCAGGCAATCCGCTTTGAAATAGGTGACGATCAAAAAGCTTATTTCCAAACAGATTATGATGAGGATTATTTCTTATTTAAAGCGAAGGAAGACGCCCTTTATAGCTTCAGCTTTTTGAAAGGCATGAACCAAATGCCGACAGGTACAGTGTTTGAATATGATGAAGAAACAAAAGAATTAATTCCCGTTTCTTCCTTAACTAATGACCTTGGTATACTGGCACTACTACTTGGTTCAGCTGGTAACGAAGACGATGCAAAGGTCATACCATTGAAAAAGGACAAAACATACGTGGTAGCCGTTGTCAATGCTGGCGAAAGGTCTGCTGAACCTTATACATTGAAAACAAAGAAAATAGGCGATATTCCAGCAGAGTACAATCCAAAAAATCATGAGGAAGCAAAAGCGCTAAAAATTCAACCAGGTACTACTTATAGAGACCATCTGATTTATCAAGATGATGTAGATTATTACTACTATAAGCAACAAGGCAATGATGAGGTCATGAGTCTGCTTCTTTCTTCAGTTCCTTTTACTAATGAACAATTGGCTCAGCTACCTAAAGAACTGCAAAAAGACTTGAAATTTGCAGGAGCTATTATCGAAGATACGAACGGCAATATGAAGATTGATGCCAAAGAAATGGAGACAGAAATTCCATTTGGCTTAGGTGATAATATTCTTGAAATGTTACTTGGAATGATGGGTACAAACGATGTAAATACATCGTTTAAGGCAAAGAAGGATCGAGGCTATTTTATTCTAGTCAACAGCATGGGGCTTGGCCAAGTATCGATTCAGCCTTATACATTAACATTGTTTGATCATAAGCATGTGGATGAAGATGCGGATTCAAAATTAGTAAATGGTGTACCTAGCAAGCCATCTGTTCTTGTGAAAAAGGATGAGAAATGGGTTGCAACGCAATATTTAAATGCAGGTATACCATTTGGTGATAAAGACTATTTTGAATGGAATAACGACCAGAAACGCGAAGTCTTCTTCTCACTCCAAACAGAAAAAGCGTTGGATGGTGTTATTCGAGTGTTAGATGCAAACGGAAAAACCGTCAAAACATTCGATCTTTATGGTGTTGGTGATGCCGAGGTTGGTACGGTGGAGCTTGATGCAGGCAAATACTATATTGAAGTAAGTGAGTTTGATGGCAAAGCTAGCACACAACCCTATACGCTTGAAATAAAATAGTTAGAATTAAAAATATTCCCTAGATCAAAACGATCTAGGGGATATTTATGATCTGAAAGAAGCATTTTCATCCAACGATGAGATTCACCACTTCGGCTTACATAAAATATTTAACATAATTACAATATTCATCTTGCTTCATTTGTAGCTTTTCATAAAGCTTACGTGCATTTACATTATCAGCCGCCGTTTGTAACGTGACATAGCGAGCATACTGTTGCTCGCAATAATGAAATACCTTTTCCATCAATGCCTTGCCCACCCCTAGGCCTCTAGCATCTTCTGTTACATAAATATCATTTAAAATATAGGCTCGCTGTAAAGCAATGGACGAAAATGTTGGATATAATTGTGTAAATCCAATTATCTTGTCATCCATCAGCGCGATAAAAATGACGGATTCTTTCAAGGCCAATCGTAATTGTAAAAATGCCTTGGCACTGCTTATATCTGACTCAATTCCATAAAATTGACGATATTCATCAAACAGTTTTGCTAAGTCCTCTAGTTCATCCATTGTTGCTTGTAGTATTTCCATTCTAGTCTCCCCTTGTGTCTACCCATGATTGTCTAGCTTTATAAAACTAGTTTTTATTATATAGGAAATACTGGTATAAAGAAAAGAATACTCCTCTCAATCCAGAAAAGATTCACTTTTATTCACCTAAATAATTGGCAACCTTCTTGACGATCTGCCTCCAATTTAATTCCTTGCGGGCAAATGCTTGAAGCTGGACACAAGTATCTGCCAATAATGATTCGTGTGCTGCAACTTGTTGCAATGTCTGACCTATCGCCTCCCAATCATGTGTAGGATGGATTGTACCAAAACGCTGTTGTTGTGTAATATCAGCAGCACCATCCACATCTGTTGTCACGATATAGCAACCATTTTTAGCTGCCTCCGCAAAGACATGGGCATAACATTCGACTAAAGACGTTAAGCAAAAAATTTTAGCCTTACGATACTCCTCTTCTAGCTGGACCTTATCAACAATAGGTCCTACCATCGTTACTTGAGCGGCAAACGGATGACTATCTAGTAATAGTCTCAGCTCTTCTTGAAATGAGACTGACATCGGCCCTACTAAACGAAGCTCCCAATCTGGCAGTTGTGCTGCTAAAAATGCCTTGACTGTCAAAATTGTTTGCTTCTCTGGTGCATCCAATCGCCCAACTGTTAGAATTCTATTTTCTTTCTCGTGAAACGGCACTGGCTCTGTGGGGAAATGTTCATAAAAACCATTGGGTATATGTTTCACATCCAATTGTGAAAAGTCTTTGATTGCTGTTTGAATAGATATGCATTCAGAGGTAAGGAGATCACAAAGCTGCAACAACTCTAAAAAATAGGGATAGGTTTTTAATCGATTTAGCCAAAATCGATTGACATCTAATTTCATATAAATTTTGCCATTTGGATTAAAATGCTTATAGGTTTTCAAAATAGCTAAATAGGATGGATAGGGTCCAATAGCAAAGGCAATGTCGATGTCCCTTGCATGCTGGGCTAAATAAGCATTCATATTCACCACATAATCATCTTCAAATGGTACAGACTCAAATTTTACAGTGGGAAAGACTTGTTGAAGTAGAGCTTCATTCATTTCTGTCGTGACAATAGTGACCTCATAGCCTAAATGTTCCCCCAATAAAATAGGCACTAGACACAAATCTTTGAAAATATGGGCATCCGAAAGTTTGTAAGATTCCACGCTACAAATAAATGCTATTCTTTTTGTCATCGTATCCCTCTTTCTAAAAAAAGCGCTCTCGCTAGTTTATGACCTCTCTTGCTAAATGTGCTTATGTTAGTAAATTTTCGTCTTTCTTATGCCATATCTCTAGTAAACATAAAAATTCTATCTAAAAACACTCTCTTAAAAACATCCTAAAATAAGCAATTGCCTACAGTAGCACTACGTCTACGCATATTGTATTAAAGGATCTACTCAGTCACATGGAACAACTCTACTAATGAACATAGAATGGAGGGATCAGATGAAGATTAGTTTTTTATCACCTGCATTTAATAGCGAAGAATGGATCGTAACGATGCTTGATAGTATTCCTAAAGAATATGCCTATGAAATTATTGTGGTAGATGATGGCTCTACAGACAATACGCTAGCCATTTTACAGGATTATCAGAAAAACTGTGCAGCTTTAAAAATCATCGTTCACCCAACGAATTTAGGTGCGAGTGTTGCCTACAATCGCTGCATTGCAGAAGCAACAGGAGATTATATAGCCATCATCGATAGTGATGACCACTATTTACCTGCTATTCGCAATGTACTAGCACAAGTGGATGGCACATTTGATATTTACTACTACAACATGATTATTAAAAATGGCTTTGCTTTTATTAAAGATGAATCCAACCGCTATTCCTTACCTGGGCAATTTAAGATTATCAGGAGAAGTTTAATTGGAGATGCGAAATTTACGATACGCAAAGATATTGCAGGAGATTGGGATTTTAATTGCGCCCTGATGGATAAAAATCCGACAAGTAAATATACTAACGAATTTGCTTATTGGTACAACTACCCTAGGGAAAACTCAGAATGTGACCTACATCAAAGAGGATTGAAATAATAGCATGCAGGAGGTGTAACGAACTATACAATGTTTACAGATAAAATATTATTGATTACTGGAGGCACGGGCTCTTTCGGGAACGCCGTATTAAAGCGATTCTTAAATACGGATATCAAGGAAATTCGGATTTTTTCAAGGGATGAAAAAAAGCAAGATGATATGCGAAAACACTATCAGCATACAAAAATTAAATTTTATATCGGGGATGTCCGCGATATTCAAAGCATTCACAATGCCATGTATAATGTTGACTATGTATTTCATGCCGCCGCTCTCAAGCAAGTTCCCTCCTGCGAATTTTTTCCCTTAGAAGCTGTGAAAACCAATATTTTAGGAACAGATCACGTACTAACAGCCGCCATTCAAGCTGGCGTCAAGAAAATCATTTGCCTGTCAACAGATAAGGCCGCGTACCCTGTCAATGCGATGGGTATATCCAAGGCAATGATGGAAAAAACGTTTATTGCAAAGTCACGAATGGTTGACCCTCACCATACCCTAATTTGTGGCACTCGATACGGTAATGTCATGGCTTCACGAGGCTCGGTTATCCCATTATTCATTGAACAAATAAAGGCTGGGAAACCTTTAACGATTACGGACCCTCATATGACACGTTTTATGATGAGCCTTGAGGAAGCGGTAGAATTGGTATTGTACGCATTCTCACATGCTCAAAACGGGGATATTATGGTGCAAAAATCACCTGCTGCCACAATAGCAAATTTAGCACAGGCTTTACTTGAGATCTTTCAAGCAAACAACGCCATGCAAATTATCGGAACACGGCACGGAGAAAAAATGTATGAAGTATTATGTACGAAGGAGGAAGCAGCAAAAGCTATTGATATGGGCCATTTCTATCGAATCCCCGCGGATAATCGGGATTTAAATTATGGAAAATACCTCGATGAGGGCTCTCCAAAAATTACATTAACGGATGAATATAACTCGAACAATACCCAACAATTAAGTGTGGCTGACATTAAAGTAAAGCTATTAACATTGCCTCTTATACAAGAAGAGCTCCTTCATTGGACAGGAGGAAAACCATGAAATTTTTAGTGCTCGGTGCTACAGGCATGGCTGGTCATACCATTGCCATCTATTTATGTGAACAAGGGCATGATGTAACAACATACTCTCGAACCCCTTTTCCCTATGGCAATAATAGAACAGGTGATGTGACAGACTCCCATTTTTTAAGGTCGCTACTACTAGACAATGAGGTAGATGTCGTCATTAATTGTATTGGTGTTTTAAACAATGCTTGTGAGGCTCATCCTGCCCAAAGTGTTTTACTGAATAGCTATTTACCGCATGCCATTGTATCTCTCCTTGAAAATCGTCACACAAAGCTTATTCATCTAAGTACCGACTGCGTATTTTCAGGCAAAAGTGCTCCCTACTATGAAAATAGTGTACTAGACGGGGAAACCTTTTATGACCGCACAAAAGGTATAGGGGAAGTGAATAACGACAAGCACATAACATTTCGTAATTCCATAATTGGTCCTGATTTGAAAAAGGATGGCATCGGACTCTTCAATTGGTTTATGCAACAAAAAAGTCCCGTCTATGGCTATTCGGGTGCTGTTTGGACGGGAGTGACAACACTTACTTTGGCTAAAGCCATTGAACGTGCTGCACAACAAGATTTAACAGGACTCTATCATCTCGTCAATACGACAAATATTTCTAAACACGATCTACTGCATCTATTTAATAAGCACTTCCTGAACAACAGTATAAAAATTCTTCCTCATCACGTTGTTCAAATCAATAAAACATTAATAAATACAAGAAATGACTTTTCATTTATTGTCCCTAGCTACGAAGAAATGATGATAGAGATGAAGGAATGGATATTGCAGCATAAACACTTATATCCTCACTATTTTCAATGATCCATACATCAACTCCATTATGGATGACGATTCGTAATGGGGTTCCCCTACCGAATAACTGTCCCTTCAGGTAATTGACCATCCTTAATCCAATTCTCTACAAAGCGATTAAAAAATGCAGGCTGGGCTAATGAGACGCCGTGACCGATGTTCTTCAATAACACACCCTTGCTATTTGGATGACTTTGCACAAGTGCTTTAGCGGATTTTCTCATGTTGCTTTTCTCTTTTTCTCCCACAGTTATTAGGATCTTTCCTTGAGCTTTGTTAAAGTCAGCTGGGATGGAAAATGACATATTTTCTCGCAAAATTTGAATCAATGTATCTACTTTCATCGTGGCACTCTCTTGATAGTAACGCTCAAAATAATCTTCTTGAATGTACAGGGCTTTTGCTTGAAGTTTCGCAAATGTTTTATTTTTTATAAGCGGAAATGACAGCCGAATAAACGGTTGAAGCATCCTTTCTACAGTAGGAGAGGGTATCACGAGCGCACTATTGATGATCGTAAAATCGATTAAACTAGGCTGTAGACTTAGCATTTGAATAGCGATTTGCGCTCCTAAAGAGAAACCAATTACTATAACAGGCTTCCCATTGGCTTTTTTCTCAATAAGCAGAAGAAGCTCTTTCGCACTTTGTTCAATGGAAAATGGATTGTGTGTCATTAGCTCAGGTATAACACAGTGATAATGGGAAAAATGGCGAACTTGCTGATCCCACATCCACCCTCCAACGCCCCCTCCATGAATAAACATCATGAAAGGATTGTTAGCATCCCCATACTCCTTGTATTGCATAGATACACCTACTTTCATTCTTTCTCATTCATGGTCATCTAAAAAATCTTTACTAAAGCTTGTTTGGGATTGATAGGAGGAACGTTTCCCTAAATCTACACCACGTTTTATAATCCCCTTGCCAAACCGTCCCTCAATTTCATCGACAAGCTTGAGAATCGGTTCATCTTTCGCATGCTCCTGAAAATCAAATATCGATAATTGCTGTGAATAATCTTTACGATCCACCACATTGGAAACCGTTACACCAAGTAATCTTACAGGAGATTCATCCCAATGCTTATCAAATAAAGTACAAGCAATGTCGTAAATTTCATCATAACGATACAGGACATTGGACATTGTTTTCGAACGTGTATGATTATGCCAATCAGCATCCCGAATTTGAATGCTCACAGTTGAACCTGCTAAGCGCTTGGCATCAAGACGCTCCACCACTTTTTTACATAGACCTTCGATTGTTTTATGAAGTGTACGAACATCTGTTACATCTTCTGGTAATGTTGTTGAATTCCCAACGCTTTTCGTATCAAAGATTGCCTCAGGATCGACCATGCGCTGATCCACCCCATTGGCCCTTGCTCGAAGCCGTACCCCATTCTTCCCTAAAATTTGCTTCATTTTAAATTCTTCTGTCTTAGCTAAATCACCTATTGTAAAGATGCCTTGTGCATTTAATTTTTTAGCAGTACTTTCTCCAATCCCATGCATGTTGACAACCTCACGATGCCATAATTGCTGTTCAATATCCCGTATTCGTAGTACGGTAATCCCCATTGGTTTCTTCATATCAGAGGCTGTTTTCGCTAAAAATTTATTCGGTGCAATACCGATGGAACAAGGTAAATCCAGCTCAGCTAAAATGCGCGCTTGTATTTCCTGGGCAATACTTAAGGCATGCCGTTCCTTGCTTAGCTCAGTCACATCCAAGTAGCCCTCATCAATCGAAACAGGCTCTACTAATGGTGTATAGCTTCGAAGAATGGTGAACATTTCTTTAGATGCATGACGATACTTTTGAAAATCTGGAGGTAATAACAATAGCTCAGGACATTTACGCTTCGCTTCATGAACAGTCATAGTTGTATAAATGCCTAGCGCTCTTGCTTCATATGAACAAGTTACTAAAATGCCACGCCGTTCCTTTGGGTTCCCTGCAATTGCGATAGGCTTCCCCTTTAAACTTGGGTCATGTGCTTGCTCCACAGAAGCATAGAAACTGTTCATATCCACATGCAAAATAACACGCCCTTTATGTGCCATGCTCATCACCTCGTTTCTTTCTTAGCCTTATTATACGCCCCATAACCTCTAATCAACAAATGCATAATCACCATTACTTTCGAGGAGGTCCTTTAAAATAATTAACGCTTGCTCAAGTTGAGATTCTGGCGCTGCAATGGCTAAACGAACGGCATTGACAGGCTTTGTATTCCCTACGGCAAAGCGTTCCGCTGCATAGACTTGTACACCAGCTTTCGAAGCTAACAATTCAAATTGAACACCCGTAAATTTGTCAGGCAATTGGAGCCACCTAAAAATACATTCCTCATCCCCTAATATGTGATAATCCCCTAAATACTGATCGACAAGCGCATTTTGCTGCTTGGCATATGCTCGGTGTTTTTCTAATATCGTTTGGGCAACACCTTCATGGATTAATCGTGCTGCAAGCTCCAGCATGATAGGAGAAACAGAAATGTTGATATTATAGAGCGTCTCCATTATTTTTTTACGTAGCGCAGGCGGTGTCACAAGGAAGGATAATCGTAAACCAGGTGATAGTGTTTTAGATAGGCTAGCAATGTAAATAACCTTATCAGGTGCATAAGAAGCAATCGGAGCAAGCGGTTGCTCCTTGAGAAAGCTATAGATAGCATCCTCGATCACAAGCAAATCCTTCTGTCTTGCCACGTCTGCAATCATTTTTCTTGTTTCTACTGACATCGTATGAGTCGTTGGGTTATGAAAATCAGGGATCACATAGATTCCTTTGATATGCTCATTTTTACAAGCATATAGTAATCCTTCTTTTGTCATTTCACCCTGACATTGTTGGATAGCCACAAGCTGGATACCAAGCATATTTGCAGCTGTTTTAATGCCTGCATAGGTAATTGGATCTGTACCAATGCGGTCGCCTGGCTGAAATAAAGCTGCAAGGGTTCCCACAATGGCATTTTGTCCGCCTGCTCCTAGAAGAATAGGCTGGTCTGTTTGAAAATTTACTAGTTCGAGTAGCTTCATCACGGCTTCGTTTTGCCATGCATTGCCCTCAGGTCGTCCATATTGAAATAGCATGCTAAAACTAGGTTCGTTTATCATTTTCTTCATAAAGCGTGTAATATCATCATTAACAAAATTATCTGGTAAAACCGAGCCCATTTCAATGATAGGTGTGGCATGGTTGGTTGGCAGTAACATTTTATTGCTAGCCGCATCTGTTGAAACGAATGTACCGCTGCCAATCGAGGCATAAATTAATCCTTTTTGGCCACAAAGCTTAAAGGCTCTTGTAATCGTACTCAAATTCACATCTAAAAAATCAGCTAATTCACGCTGGGGTGGCAATTTTGTGCCTGGTACTAGCTTTCCATCCTTAATATCTTGTTCTAGCTGATGTGCGATGGCTATATATAACGGAGCAGAAATATTGCTAATATCCGGCTTCCAACTCATTGGATACTCGTCAAATGAATTAATAGGCATTCACTAGGCCCTTCTTTCTCTTAATTTGCATACAATAGTTTAATTGTCTTGCATACAATGATAATATTGTATGCACACGATGACAATGATATAATTTTTAAAAAATCAGAAAAAAAGGACCGATAATTATGCAATATTCTGAAAGAATCTTAAAAACACCATCCTCATTTATTCGAAATATTTTAAAAGTGACAGATGCAGAGGACGTTATTTCCTTTGCAGGCGGGCTTCCAAACCCAATTTCTTTCCCGATTGATGCATTGAGAGCATCCGTAGACCATGCTATTACAGTAAATGGCAGCCGATTATTCCAATATTCATCCACACAGGGTTATGCACCATTGCGTGAATATATTGCCGCGAAATATCAACGTGTCCATGGACTTGATGTACATGCTGACGATGTCTTTATTACTACAGGTTCACAGCAAGCGCTTGAACTAATTGGTAAAGTACTTATCAATAAAGGCGATGGCATTATCATCGAAGAGCCAGGTTACCTAGGGGCTATCCAAGCCTTTACTTTAACAGAGCCCACTTTCCATGGTGTTACGCTAGAAAATGATGGTCTTAACTTAGAAGAGTTAGAGCGTGCTCTACAACAACCAAATGTAAAATTCATTTATACGGTGCCGAACTTCCAAAACCCAACAGGACTCACATATTCGAAAGAAAAGCGTGAGCAAATTTGCGAAATAGTGGCAAAATATGATGTTGCTTTAATTGAGGATGATCCATACGGGGAGCTACGTTTCCAAGGGGAGCCACTTCCATATATCGGTGCTGGTAAATTAGAAAATAGTATTTTACTAGGTTCTTTCTCTAAAACGGTCACACCAGGCATGCGTCTTGGCTTTATTATCACAAAAAACAAAGAGCTTTTGCAGCATATTGAAACAGCGAAGCAAGCGTCTGATCTTCATACTAATATTTTTTCACAATATGTTATCTACGATTACTTAGCAAGTAATGATTATACCGAACATGTAAAGAAAATTATTGCTTTATATAAAAATCAGTCGGATGCGATGCTTGATGCTATGCAGGAGTTTTTCCCTGCCCATGTTGAATATACACGACCTGAGGGTGGCATGTTCATTTGGGCAACCATGAAGGACGGTACACCGGCCCTTGATGTATTCAATAAAGCGATGGAACAAAAGGTTGCCTTCGTGCCTGGCGATCCATTCTACACATCAAAAACGAATGTGAACACAATGCGTCTTAATTATACAAATGCAACACCTGAAGTCATCCGTGAGGGAATTAAACGTTTAGCTAGTATTTTATAAAACGAAAACGTATAAACGCTGTGAAAAGCGTTTATACGTTTTTTAATGTGGATAGTAAATAGTCATACTAAGTCGTGTTACTGTACTACCTGGATTGCTGTATGTGTGTGGACGGTCAGCCTTCAATCGTATGGCATCACCACTTGTTAATCGATAATCCTGACCCTGTATATGGATGATTAATTCCCCATCAAAAACGGTTATATACTCCTCCGTTCCTTCTCGATGAGCCTCAGCATCTAACGTTCCATTTTCTTTGATTTCAATTGTATATATTTCAAAACGACTATCCTTTTGATAGGGGAAATGAGGATAAACCATATATCGGCCATGATCTTCCTTCAATACTTGAATTTCTTTACCGCGAATAACCTCCGTCTCAGGTTGGGGAGGATGAATAAGCTCTGTAAACGAAACCTTTAATCCATTTGCAATTTTCCAAATCGTTGTCAAAGTTGGACTGGATTCTCCCCTCTCAATTTGACCAATCATCGTTTTACTCACGCCACTAAGCTGAGAAACTTTCTCTAAGCTTAATTTCTCCCTTTCTCGAATTGCCTTTAAATTTCTCGCAAAGACGAGATGAATTTCTTCCATCCAAAAGCCCTCCTTGTATGTACAATATAACGTACATTTTGTATAATAAAAAGACCAACGTTATACAGTCTATTTCGTGCATTATATCACACAACTTGAAAGAAGGGATTGTTTTGCCTGTATTTTCCTTTTTATTATTTATCATCATTACAAGCTTTACACCTGGCCCTAATAATTTTATGGCGATGGTTTTTGCTAAACAACATGGCTTAGCGAAAACGATTCCATTCTGTTTAGGTGTAGGGATTGGTTTTTTCATCATTATTGGTCTTAGTAGCTTTTTTAACACGATCATGTTAAACATTTTACCTGCCATTGAATTACCCCTAACCATATTTGGTGTAGGCTATATGTTGTACCTGGCTTATAAAATTTTAACAAGCAAAGAATTAGAGGAGCACGACAACGAAGAAGAAAAACGAAACCTATTTTTTTTAGGAGCGTTCGTTCAATTTATTAACCCAAAAGGTATTTTATTTGGTCTTACTGTTGTCGCAACTTACATCCTACCCTACTACTCATCCTACATAAGCTATCTACTCTTCTCGTTCTTTTTAGCGCTAATAGGGGTAATCAGTACATTTAGTTGGTCATTATGTGGCTCCGTTTTTCAAAAAGCACTACAGCAATACCGAAAACCATTTAACATGATCATGGCACTTTTATTAATGTACAGTGCTGTTTCCATTGTTTTACATTAAAAAACAGCCCTCTGTCGGTAGAGGGCTACTTTATCAGCAACTTATTTTGTATACGTTAAAACGGCATTTTTCTTGAATTTTGCTAAAGCTTCTGTTGCCTCATTTTTGCTCGCGTACTCAAAAATTCGAACGTCCTTTTTATCAAAAACTGTAATAACCCACATGTGAAAAGCTCCCTTCACTCATTATTTTTGTAATATAACAACCACCAAAATTTGTGATACGACTTATCAACTGTTTTATAACAATTCCTTACTTGATTCTTATTTTACGCTGATTTTTTCAAAAAGAAAGCTTTATGTGAAGGTCTTCACAAACTGTTCAATTTCAAAACGCTTTCATTGAACAATTTGTGAAAACCTTAATTTTATAGGTATATCAACAGCCAGTGATGTCAGGTCTATCCGTCTCTTTTCATCTATAGCCAAAAAACCGTACAAAAGTACGGTTTTTGCTGTAGTAGTAGATTTGCATGTCATAAGTTTAACAAAATACTTCTTCTTGTTTATGTGTTAATTCAATTTCGAAGCCCAAATCCTCCAGCATGCGATAATCGCTATTCGCTTCCTGTCCTGCTGTTGTTAAATAATCCCCAACAAAAATACTATTAGCTGCATAGAGACCAAGTGGCTGAAGTGAGCCTAAATTGATTTCACGACCACCCGAAATACGGATTTCCTTTGTCGGATTGATGTAGCGGAATAAAGCTAAAACCTTTAAACAATAACGGGGATTTAAATCCTTTGTCCCTTCTAGCTTTGTGCCATCAATTGCATTTAAAAAGTTTACAGGAATAGAATCAGCGTCCAATTGATGGAGGGCGCGTGCAATATTGACGACATCCTCTTTTGTTTCCTTCATCCCAATAATGGCACCCGAGCAAGGTGAAATTCCATGCTTTTTCACAATCTCTACCGTATTGACACGATCCTCATATGTATGTGAGGTCGTGATGAAGGAATGATGACGTTCCGATGTATTTAAATTATGATTGTAGCGATCCACCCCCGCTTCCTTTAGTTGCTGTGCCTGTTCTTCTTTTAATAAGCCAAGACAGGCACAAACCTTCAAGCCATACTTTTCTTTTATTTCAGCAACCGCCTCACTCACGACATTGACATCCTTACGTGTTGGCCCACGACCACTGGCTACAATACAATACGTCCCAATCTTATTGTCAAACGCTCGTTTTGCACCTGCTAAAATTTCCTCTTTTGTAATAAATGGATATTTCTCAATAGGAGCCGTTGATTTAGAGGACTGGGAGCAATAGCCACAATCCTCGGGGCAATAACCGCTTTTGGCGTTCATAATCATATTCAATTTAACTTTTTTACCATAATAATGACGACGAATCGTAAAAGCACCATCCATAAGCTGTAATAGCTCATCATCCTCACTATTTAATATGGCAAGTGCCTCTTCATTGCTAATGATCTTTCCAGCAATAACTTCTTGTGCTAATTGGTAATAATTCATATTACATTCTCCCCCTCTACGTGTGAAAATTTCACATTTCTTGCTGACTGAAATACTTTATACAAGCGCTCAGCTAATAGCGCTGATGTAATAGCTAAGCAAAAATCAGCGACAATACTACTTAAAAAGCCGACAACAAACACATGTGACCAGCTTGACTTCATGTCTAACCAGAAATTCAATGCTACATACAAATAAGGAACAGCCACAGCATAAATAATAACCAGCCCAATAATGGTTGCTGCAATAAAATGCTTTTTCGTCGGCGTCTCAATCCTTTCAATAATGAACCCAATCACATAGGCGGCTAGGGCAAAGCCAATCAGATAACCAAAAGTTGGCTGTAAGACATATGTGATACCACCACCCTGTGTAAAAACAGGTAAGCCTACTAAGCCCACGCTGATATAGACAAGTTGACTATAAAAACCATTCCGACTACCCAATAAACAGCCTGCTAAAAATACAAAAACAATCTGTAATGTAAACGGTACGACAGGCAATGGAATTTTAACAAAAGCTCCGATTGCTGTTAGAGCAGCAAACATGGCAATCATGACTAGCGCTAATGTTTGTTGTCGCTTACCCACCCTTAGCCCCCCTGTCCTGGAAAAATTGTTCGATTGTCTCTTTCGTTGTATGAATCATAAATGACATTTCCTCTTCAGAAATAATATAAGGTGGCATAAAATACAGAACATTGCCGAGCGGTCTGATGAGTAAGCCTTTCGTTAAAGCCCGTTGATAAATTTGATAGCCGATACGCTCCTCACTGGCGAACGCTTCCTTTGTCCGCCGGTCCTTTACTAGTTCAATCGCTCCCACTAAACCAACTTGTCGGTATTCACCCACATAAGGCATATCACAAAAAGCTTCCATGGCTAACGCTCGCATGTATTGTCCCTTGTGCTGAATCATCTCCATCACTTGTTCCTCTTGAAACATCGTTAATACTTCCAGTGCCACACGACAGGCCAATGTATTGCCTGAATAGCTATGCGAATGTAAAAAAGCCTTCATTGTTCCGTAATCATCATAAAAAGCGTCATAGATTTGCTCCGTCGTTAAGACAACTGATAAAGGTAAATAACCACCTGTTAGCCCCTTTGATAAACACATAAAATCTGGCATGATGTCCGCTTGTTGACAGGCAAATAATGTACCGGTCCGACCAAAACCTACAGCAATTTCATCTGCAATGAAGTGCACATCATAATGTGAGCACAACGCCCGTAAGCGCTGTAAATAGACAGGTGGGTACATTTTCATACCTGCTGCAGCCTGAATTAATGGTTCAATAATAACTGCCGTGATTTCCTCATGATGCGCTTGAAGTTGTTCCTCAACAAATTGACTACATGGTGCATTACAGCTTGCTGGATCTTCCTGAAATGGACAGCGGAAGCAATCTGGTCCTTTGGCACGAACAGTATCTAATAACAGAGGCTGGTAAACTTCATTGTAAAGCCCTACCCCTCCTATGGATAAAGCACCAATAGTTTCTCCATGATAGGCATCCGTCAAGGCGAGAAAGCGCTTTTTGGCTGGTTTCCCCGTCTGCATATGGTATTGAAAGCTCATTTTCAGTGCAACTTCAATAGCAGATGAGCCATTATCGGCAAAAAAGACTTTATGTAATCCCTGTGGTGCTAATGCAGTTAATTTTTCAGCCAATTGTATGGCTGGTTCATGTGTAAAATTAGCAAAGATCGTATGCTCTAATGTAAATGCTTGCTCACTTAAAGCTTGGCTAATACGCGGATTGGCATGTCCAAATAAATTAACCCACCAGGAAGATACAGCATCCAAGTAACGCTGATCATGTTCGTCATAAAGCCACACGCCTTGCCCCTTTTTTATGACGATGGGTGGAAATGCCTCATAGTCCTTCATTTGTGAGCATGGATGCCATACATGACGTAAATCTCTTAGCTGTAAATCAGTTAATGCTTGTTTCATAGTTAAAAAGCCTTTCAAACAGTGTGGTGTGTGTCATGGCATAATCCATTAGCTGTGACACATTTTGTAGCTTTGGAATAATCGCATAGGGCAAGGGATGGTACTGTAAAATCGTTTGTATATTATCTTGCTCCATACGGCTACCTGTGTTCCCATTAAACACTATGCCAAGAACGTCAACTTCACGAGAGCGCAATGCCTCTATTGTTAATAATGTGTGATTGATCGTCCCTAGGGATGTCCTTGTAACAAGCACTACTGGCAGCTTGCTACTGACGATGACATCAAGCAGCGTCATCCCATGGGGAGCAGTAAAAGGAACAAAAAGCCCACCCGCTCCTTCACATATCACAACATCATAGGATGCTTGTAATAATTGAATCCGCAATAATAGCTCATTGACATCAATTTGCTGCCCCTCCAGTTGCGCAGCAAAATGTGGCGATGCAGCTTCTCTAAATGAATAGCTATTGAGATGCTCTTGTTGAAGCTTTTGTAAGGAATACTTCTCATACATGGCTGTATCATGATAATAGCCACGACCGTTTTCGTATACCTCTCCTGTTTGCACAGGCTTGTATGGTGAAACTTTCAAGCCTTGTTTTTGTAAATGACACATCAACATGGTGGTGACAATTGTTTTCCCAACATCCGTATCTGTACCGACAACCCAAAAATGTTGCATTGTTAACCTCCCTTTTTTAAGTTAACCATTAACACTATTTAAGTTAACACATATATTTTTGTTTTGTAAATGCTATTTCTATATTTTTCTGAATACACTATTTTTGTTAATAAAAACAGCAAATTTTGTATTAAAATAAGAAAACGCTAAACTCCCACCATTTATGGTAAGAATCTAGCGTTCATTGATAGTCATGATAATAATCTCTCAAAAATGATTTCATAGTCTGTTGGTTTCCCATGTCCATTATAAGCAATCGGCAATACTTGCACTAAACGCCAACCTTGCTTCGCGTATTCTTCGATTGTTTTCCGATAGGTAGATTCCTGAAAAAAGCTACCTAAATGTGCTTGTACAAATTTATACTCATACATTGACTCACCCCCTGTAAATCTTTACGTAACTACGGAGTCAAGGTTTCAATAATTAGTAGGTTCTCGCTTTTGAATATTATGATTATTTTAAAGGATTTTAATCTTCACTCGTAGTATTAAACTACATGGGGGTGGTAGTATGTTTGGCATTTTTAAAGAACCAGCGAAGATCATCGATACATATGAACAAGTGCATTCAATTTTAAAATCATTACTTACCTATGAACTAAAAGAATTACCAAATCGCTATGAATTTTGGTATCGGGTGGCCATCCGTCAAGAGGAGTATCGGACATTACAAGCAGAGCATCGGGCAAAAATCTCAATGACTTCTGCCGTAGGGCGTTTTCATCAAACACAATATGAAGTGATGACACAGAAATTAGCAAAGTTTGAACGCTCATCCGATATTTATAAACTATTTTGTATGGAAGAAGAACGAGAGCTATTAAACCATCGTCTCTCTTTTCATCAAGAAACGATTGCTGCCATCTATGACCATGTTCAACATAAAGAGCTGTATACGTACAGTGATAGTGTTCAACAGCAATTTTGGGAGGCCGTCCGTGATGATCTACTCCATGCTATCGCACACCTAGATTAATTTTTTAGAGACTTCATTTTCTCATGGGGGAAATAGAAGTCTTTATTTATTTTTAGTGATTATTTTAACCTAAAGGTTATGAGGGATTCTAAAATCATTCGAGTCCTAAGTCTTCTAATTCCCAACCTAGACAAAAGTTGGTATATTTGAAATAGGAAGGTGATTAATAGATATGTCGAACGAGAAAATTTTAATAGTGGAAGATGATATAGATATTATGGAGGTTTTATCGCTCACGCTAGCTAATGCTAACTATAATGTATTAAAGGCATCATCTCTATCCAGTGGCTGGCATCTCGCTGTCACGCAACAACCAGATTTAATCTTGTTAGATGTTAATTTACCAGATGGTACAGGCTTCGAGTTAGCCAAAAGAATCCGTGATGTATCGGATGTCATTATCATTTTTGTGACCGTCAATCATCTAATTGAACAGAAACTTGAGGGCTTTGAGGTGGGGGCAGATGATTATATGACAAAGCCATTTATTCCAAAAGAATTATTGGCCCGTATCCAAGCAAATTTAAAAAGAAGAAACCCAACAAAGAAAAGTAATATTGTACATATAGATAATCTGTCCATACATTTAGATGAGAAAAATGTTTATAAGGATGGACAGCTTTTAAATTTATTTACGAAGGAGAAGCTACTCCTCTTTTTTCTAATTGAGCATGCGAATCAAGTGATTAGTGTCGATCAACTCATTGATCATGTGTGGGGCTATGACGGTGTCACTGATTTGAAAACCGTATCTGTCCATATTAGTACGCTTCGTCGTAAAATTGAAGATATCCCCTCAAAGCCGAAATGGATTCAAACAGTGAGAGGTTTTGGCTACCAATTCGTTTATAAAAAAGAGAGTGGTGAGAAGTAAGAAAACACTCACCACCCCTTTTTAATTTTTTGCCAATACCTTAACTAGTGGTAATGTAAAGCTAAATATGCTTCCTTCATTTTCAAGACTTTCAACAAAAATCTCACCATTATGCTGGCGAACAATTTGTTTACAGATAGCTAAGCCAATGCCATGCGAATGTGCTTCATGAGTGTTAGTTGCTCGATAATAGCTATCAAAAATAAAGGGAAGATCACTCTCAGCAATACCAATGCCACTATCTGCTATCGAACAAATCAAGTGCTTGTCCTCTACATGGAAGGACAATTGAATACCACCATTTGATGTATATTTCATTGCATTTGTCATGATATTTTCAATCACTTGATTGATTCGCGTTTTATCAATCAGTAGCTGAGCTTCTTCATGACCGTAAAAGTGAGCACTGAATGTTAATCCTGATTGTTTAACTTCATCCTCATAACGGGTTGCCATTTGTAAAAATAATTCCTTTGCCTTTACCTCTGTAAAAGAAAATTCTGCTCTACCAGCTTCTAGATTTGCTAAATCAAACAAATCTTGAATTAAGTTATTTAATGATAATAGCCTTTCTTTACTTCGTATTAAATATTTCTTTCTGGCTACTGCGTCATCAATCACGCCCTCTAGCATAAGTTCTATATACCCTAATGTAGAGGTTAACGGGGAGCGTAATTCATGGGAAATACTATGCAAGAGTTTTTTACGTTCCAGTTCATTTTTTTCTAAACGTTCATTCATTTTTATCAAATGCCGATTCGTCTCATCTAGCTCCCTAGTACGCAACTGAACACGTTTTTCTAAATCTCCATATATTTTCGCATTTTCAAAAGAAACGGCAATTTGAGCCGCAATCACTTTCAATAGCTGAACATGAGATGGATGGAAGGCATTCGTCATTAAAGTATTCTCAAAATACAATATCGAAATAATTTCATTTTGATGGATAATCGGCAGGCAAAGAATAGATTTAGCCGTCGAATAGGAGAAAAGAGGATGCTGTGTTATTTGTGTATTGTCGATAATCACATGCTCTTTACTATTAAGAACATAGCGTATAATCGATTGCATATTCGCATTAAAATTCTCCATACTTTGTTGATCATACATCGTAAATGTTTTTTCCGCAGCTTCCGCCTTTGCTAACACCAATAATTCCTGCTGCTGTTTATGAATGAAATAGCCACTATCTGCCCCCACATGCTTTAACAGTGAAAACAATATTTTATGCAGTAATTCTTCCATACGAATAGCTGTTGCAAATGATTGAGTCGTTTCAAAAACCGTCATCATATCAAACGTGAGTGATTCTCTACTGTGATTCTCCAGTTTGCGATGCACTTGATATTCTCTTGCCCATCTGCTAGCAACTGTTTCTGCTCCCCACGTTTCAATACTTTGAATACCATTCAATATATAATGCCTTGCCGTTTTCTTTTGCTGTTTTGCGAGATAATAGTTAGCAGCTCGTTCATATGCTAAGGCTGTATCCTGGACAAAACCATTCATACTTGCTAATCGTATTGCTCGGTCATAATAGAGTTCTGCCTCACTGTCATTGTTGTGTAAACGGTAATTCTCTGCCATTAATAAAGCATAGAGATGCTCATAATTTTCTGAAGAATAAACAGCCCATTTCTTAAATTTCTTGAGGCTTTGACGTATATCCGTTAAAAATAACCTCTGCTCCTGTACCTGACAATTTTGACTATGCAGAAAGTGAAATTGCCACATGGCCCGATAAAAATAATAGACCGTGGTGATTGGTAATGTATAAGTGTCCTTACTTAGCTTCTTTAATTCAACCAGAATCGCTTTCCCTTGTATTTCATCCGCTAATAAAAAGGACATTTGTAAACGCACTGAATAATGCATGATTTTAATAGCAGGCTGATCCTGTATTGTGATAGGACAGGCCCAATGTACAGGATGATGAGGAGAGCGGAGGATATTCATCCATCTCCCCATTTCGGCTAAAAAGTCAATCGAAAGGGTACTTGCATGAATAGAAAATTCATCTTGTTGTCGTCTAATTTCTTGTTGCAAATCCTCTAGGGTAACAACACCCTGAATAAGTCGTATCGTGACAATAAAACATGATGCTGAGGATACTAAATGATATAAGCCAAGCTCTTGGCTTTTTGCTTGAGCCTCATTAATATATTGAATACTGGTTTCATAGGGCTCTGTCCAATGACTGATAAACACGCCATACACATAATAAGTATGGCCCTTGATATATATGCTTTCTTGCTTATCCGCTACAATGATGGCAAGTTTGCCAAAGCGAGTAGCTTCTTTTATATTAGTAAAACCTGCATTTAAAAGCATAGCATAGTTAATCAATACCATGCCGCTTTTCGATGTAGCGCCATACTTCAACTGTAAACGCAGCCCTTTCATTAAAAGAATGCCTGTTAAGTTAGGATTTAATAGGAAAGCACTTGCCGTCATATTAATAATTAAATGAATCAAAATATCAATTTCTTTACTATTCGTTGGCGGATGCTGCAACAAGTCTTGGTCAGACATATGTCGCAATGCCCATTTCAACAATAGATACTCTTTTAGAAGCTGTGACTTTTTAGGATATGCTGAAATTTTAAGATTCGCAACTTGAAAACCTGCCAAGCCTGCTTCTAGACCAATAGTAGGGTTATCGGACTCAATGTATAATACCGTTTTCAAATTGTTAATCATCAGTTTTTCTAATTTTGTCTCTGCGTGCTGCAAAGCTTCTGTTAAATGCATTTCCGATTGTTCGTAGTGGCCAGTTAAATATTCACATTCACCTAAATTTGCATATAATTTAACCGACTGTTCTCTCCTAGTCTCCCAATGATCAGGCGTTAATAGTTCTTTACTAGTTGTAAAAAATTTTAGCGCATTATCAAAGAGCCCTATTCTTTTAGCCTCAATACCGAGTTGATAATTCCAGATAGCCAGCTTTTGCTTTTCTTCCCCAGTCAATAAGTGGCGACTGTAATTGAAATGCATGACGATTTCGCTTAATCGATCATGATCTGCAGCCATTTGAGAGTCATCTGTTAAAAGCTGGCCAATTTGATAATGGTATTTAGCACGCAATTGCCCTGATAAGTCCTGATAAGCTACTTGTTGAATACGATCGTGAACAAATTGGAATTTGGTAGAAAATGTATGTAAAATTCCTTCATGCTCTAACGTACTTGCCCATTTATAATGGGCATCTAACGGAATAATAAAGCCATTCTCAACAAGTGTTTCCAGGTGTTTTAATAACGCTTGAGCTGATAAGGACACGAGCTTTAAGACATCTGTAAATTCAAAGCGCTGACCAAAACATGCAACTATGCGTAAAATCTCATGGGCTTCTGTTGTTAAATTAGCCATTCTAGTTTCAATAAAGACAAGTAGCTCGTTGTTCAATCGGGATAAATTAAATTTCTTACGATTAAACTCCCATTCTTTTGTTGTTGCATTAAAATAAATTGTGTTATCTTGCTGGAGTGATCGAAACGCCTCTTTCACAAATAACGGATTCCCTTTGGTCAAATTAAATAATTGCTTGGCAATTATCTGTATGGTATGAGGCTTTGCCTGGAAAGATGCCTCCAACCATTGTTGAACATGTTGTTCCTGAAGCAAGGGTAAATGGATATGATGACCGCTCGAAAAACTAGAAGTTCTTTGCTGATTTTCCTCCTCTGCGCTGTCCTTATTCACTCGGAATGTACCAATCATCATAAAGTATCCTGCTCGGTGTTGCTCAAAAATTTGGGTCATAATTTCAACTGTACTTTGATTGGCCCAATGCAAATCATCTACAAACCATATAACTGGTTTCTTCTGCATAGCAAATGTTAATAAAATTTTTTGAATCGATATAAACGTATAGGAATGGAGCTGTTTTGTATTTTGGCTAACTTCTTTTTGGAAGTGTACTTCCTCCTTCACAAACCATTTAAGTTCAGGTAATAGATGGATAAGTTCATCTGTCACAACTAATTTAACCTCTTGAAATAATTTTTTCCATAAATGGACAGACCTTTCACCTTCCATATAAATAAATTTCAATAAACTCCTTAAAGGATGGATAACAATGGAATAGTCATTTTCTAATTGCAATTGCTCATACTTAGTTGTAATAAAATAGCCTTTTGCGGCCGCTATTTCACCCTTTAATTCTTGAACTAACTTGGACTTTCCATACCCTGCTTGTCCTGATATCGTAACCATCTTTTTGTCACCTTTTGCAACCTGACGAAAAACAGAGGAAAGCTCTGCGAATTGCGATTCTCTCCCATAAAGCTTAGTAGACAGTCCCGTATTCAGATGCAAATCCTGTTCACCAAGCAGGAAATTGTCAAGCGGTTCGTTTACTAAAAGTTTCTGTTGGATTTGTAGCAAATCCTCTCTCAAACCAATGGCACTTTGATAACGATCAGCTGGGTTTTTAGCTAATAGCTTTTCAATCATTTCCCAAAGCAATGAATGATAACGACTGTCTAAACTTACCAATGGTTCTGGTTTTTTTGTGATGATTTCATAAATCAAATCGACGGCATCCTTTGCTTGAAAAGGCAATTGACCGCCCAGTATTTCGTAAAAAATGGTCCCCAGTGCATATAAATCTGTCCGATAGTCTACCTCTAAATGTAGTCTGCCAGTTTGCTCAGGTGCATAATAGGGTAGCTGATCTAGTCGTTCATAGGGATTTTCAATCACAACTGGAGATTCTACATCATATTTTGTACTAAATTCAGAGCTTAATAGTTTTATTTTTAAAGAATTAGGATTGATTAAGATTTGATTAGGATGTAGGTGTAGATAAAGTAAACCACTTTGTTGCATTTTCATACAAATATTGACAAGGTCAATGGCAATCTGGAGAAATTGATGCAAAGAAATCAAGTTATTACTGAATTGCTTTAAGGGGACTCCATTAAAATTTTCATAGATGATCGCATATTGATCATCTATATAATCAATAGCTATTGGCTTTAATAACCAAGGATTTTGCTCATTCGAAAACAAGAAAAATTCATATTGTAGTTTGGCTCTTGTCTCTGCTGAATTATGATGAACACTTTTTACCAGTACCAGTTTGTTAAACTTCTTCATATACATTCTCTGTAGATGCCAATCTTGACTAGACTGTAAAAGAATGCAATCGTTCATACACAATCCCTCCTCTTCTATGCTAGTATTTATCATCTTTGTAACCGCTTTATATTTTTGCAATGCTACCTTTAGATTTATTTGTTTAACTGATTGTCCAGCAAAGCTAAAAACGAGGCCCTCTAACTTCTTTGGTGTAATATGATAGACTCTTCGAATGAACAGATAGTAGCGCTTCTCAATAACTCCTCTTTACTTGTTGTAGTGTCGATAATAATAGGACAGATATCCTTTACATAAAAACACCAGTAAAGGAATACTTGCTCGTAGATTTTGATCGACTAGAAAGATGCCGAGGTTTTTGTTTTCGTATCTTTTGTTACTCTTACATTTTCTAACATTACTTGTTCTTTAAGAACATCGATTGGATGTACGGGAATAAAAATTTTTGGGATGCTGTCGGAAATGGTATGTTGCTCAATAAGCTTATTATAATATTTCTCCAATAAATGCGCTTCGCCTTTTATTAAAGAAAATTTTGGAACAAGTGATCTGGTGTTTCTACATAATATGCAATCTGCTCATATCGTCTTTTCGTGCTTAATTCTGCTAGTGCAGGCTGGAATTTTGTCATTTCAATCCGTTCACTACATACCAAAGGATGGCTGTTACTCTGTCATAGACTGTATTTGATTGATCTATTCGTTATTGGTACTTCCATATAGCCATGTTGAACATTGCGGTTTTTTAATCATGTACTAATTCGTGCTTTTATTACACTTCCCCTTTATCTTAGGCATACAATTTTCATCCTATCAATCTTTCGCTAAAACAAAGCCCTCCTGTAAATCAATCATTCTCAGTACATTAAAACTATAAAATTCCAAGGTTAAAATTAGTTTAAATAGTATTAAAATCAATCAATAAAAAAATAGTCAATGTTTTGATCACAAAACATTGACTACTACTTTATAAGTAATTTTAATGATGTTGGCTCATTGCCATTCCTTCTACAAGCATTTGTCTAAATTCTTGAACCTGGTCTGCTTTAATGGCTATGTGACTATAGTGCTTCTTGATCCCTAGCATAAACGTTACTTCCACAGGCTCTTTCATTTTCAAAATAAAATGCGGATAGGCCTCACCAAAATCACGTGCTATAAAGTCTATCGTATCTTTTGATAATTTTCCCTCTAACCGCTCCTTGTCTTCGATGATTTCAGCAATATGATCAAAACGAATTTCAGTACGTTTCATTAATCCCAGAGATAAGTACAATGTATCATTTGTGACATAAACAGGGTTTAGGCGAATAGCCTGCATATCCGCAAGAAAGAAGATTACTGAATAAATATTAAAAACAAGCAACACAATGGAAAGTATCATTGACTTTTCATGTAGCCACCAGTGAATACCAATCGTTTCAATAGCAATCCCATGAATAATCATGAGCTGAAAAGCGATATAGCTAGAATTTTTATGCAAAGATAAACCTTGTCGTTCTTGTCTTTTCCAACTCGCGAAACCATAATAAAGCACTAATAAATCAGCACAGATCATCTGAATAACTGGATGCTTGGGTGCATGTTTTTCTACAGCTTTTGAAAATGAAAAGAGATCTGGTAAAGAGCTTCTCCGCACTTCCCCTAGGATTTTTGGCAGGTATCGTACAAGTGTTGCCACTAGGATAATTTCTAATAGAATAATAGACCCTTCAATCGCAAAGCCAGCCCATGTCACTGCCACATAAGGCTGAAGGTGTTCCATAGGAATGATAAAACGTGCAGCAATACAGCCAGCTGCAGCTAATAGGATGGCTTGCTTTAATGAAAATTTACCTTTATAAAGCATAAATAGCACAGGCACCACCACAATACAGTCAATTAATGAGCCCATGACAACACCATTTGTTTCGATAGGTAAAAGGGATGTGCCAAATCCTGTATTATAGAGTGTATAGTTACTCGCTAATACCACTAATAATAAGGCTAGCCAAATATTTTGCTTACTTTTTAAGACCATCATTCACAATGCCCCCTCTCTACTAATAATTTTACTTTATGCCAAATGGTTCATCTTGTATAGAATTTGAGAATAAAAGATGGTCCTATTTCCATTCACGTTCAATTATTTTTCACACTTAAAAACTTCTTACGATAAACATGTGGCGGATAGCCAGTGTATTCTTTAAACTTTTCAATATAATAACTGACGGTACTAAAGCCTGTATTAACAGCTATTTCTGTTATCGATAGCTCATTACCTTTCAATAATTCTATGCTTTTGCGCAGTCGATATTGGCATAAATAGGTAAACGGTGTCATGCCCACTATTTTCTTAAAAAAACGACTACATTCAGCGCGACTTATATACACATGGCTAGCTAAATCTTCTAATGCTATTTTCTGCTGATAATGTGCATGTAAAAAATCTAGCATAGCTTTTGCTCGTTCATGCTGCACAATAGTGGCAGAATCCATTATTTGTTCTGTCAATAAGGATTGGGTTAGCATGGATTCCCAAATAAATAGAAGCTCTCTCCGTACCTTTAACTCAAAAAAAGCGGTTTGCTCTCGCATTAATTCCGCAATCGTTGCTACTTTCTGTGCCAACTCTCCTGTTAGTTTGACATAAGGTATTCGATTTCTTGTAATATACGGTTCTACATATTTTGAGAAAAAGATACTGCCCTCATGCCCCCCCATTAACTTTGGATCTACATTTACACAATAAACGATCGCTTGCTCAATTTGATAAGGCTTTGCTTCATGTAATCCAGAGGCATTAATAAAGAGCCCCTCGCCTTGGTTCAAAACAAAAACGTCGGTCCCCACTCGATACTGAGCACATCCCTTTTTTATAAAAACAAATTGTATTTCTTTATGCCAATGGAGAGGTAGAAAATCCATGCTTTCTAATCGCATAACCGTTTCATACAAGGCAACTGGAAATTCTTTTGTTCCATGCAAGGTTAATTCTTGTAAATCCTTGGCAATTTTAATATGTGTTAACGGCATCTCTAACACCTCAATATATTGATATTTTATTGGATTAAATCGATATTTATTTCCACTTAATCACTTTATAATCATCTTATATTGATAGTTTAGGAGATGTAAACAGATGAATCAAATTATCCAAAATAAACGTACACTGGGCTTTCTACTAGTTATTCTTGGAGCAAGTTTCTGGGGAATCGGAGGGACCGTTGCCCAACGACTATTTCAGCAGGACAATTTAGAGGTCGGCTGGCTTGTTTCTAGTCGTTTACTTTTAGCAGGTCTGTTACTAATAGCTATATATAAAATGACCCATCGGCATGAATCCATTTTCGTCATATGGCGCACAAAGCAAAATGCTTTTAGACAAATTTTATTTAGCCTACTCGGCATGCTTGCTGTCCAATACACCTATATGATGTCAATCGCTATTGGTAATTCAGCTGTAGCCACATTATTGCAATATTTAGCACCACTGTTTATCATGGCTTATTACTTTCTAACGAGGCAAAGTCCATTGACAAAGCAGGATGGTATAGCTGTGTCACTTACACTTGTGGGGACCTTTTTATTATTAACAAACGGTTCTTTTTCAACATTGTCCGTTCCTTTAATGGCTGTGTTATGGGGTATCTTATCTGGTCTTTCTGTTGCATTTTATACCATTTATGCCATCCCACTTTTACAGCAATTCCATTCATTACTAGTTGTCGGCTGGTCGATGATCATCGGTGGTATAGTAATGAGTATAGCTCACCCACCATGGGCTATCGATCTATCTGATTGGACGTTTTCAACCATTGCCTATTTTCTCTTTATTGTTATTTTTGGGACAATGCTCGCTTTTTGGTTTTATATTGCTAGCTTGCACTATCTTTCACCAAAGGAGTCAAGCCTACTAGGTAGTCTTGAACCATTAATGGCTGTCATCACAAGTGTTTGGTGGTTAAAGATTGCTTTTGGTGGCTATCAGTTTATTGGTACATTGCTAATTCTTCTTATGATTTTATACCTTACAGTATTTCAGAAAAAGCAAGCTTGAAAACAGAAAATTAAGGGAGTTATGAATTTTAATAGTCAATACCTCCTATTACCGAGATAATAATATATGAATTTATACATAAAATTTACATATTTTATCTATCTTTTCTCCTTATTTGTCTACTATACTGAACATAACAACAGATATAAGGAGGTATTTTATGGATAAAAAAGTTATTTTTTTCGAGGTGGAAGGCGGCACAGATAAAGGACCAGATGGCTATCGCCCAGATACAATGCCAATGGTGGAAGCGCTACAGCAACGTGGACAGGATGCAGAGGTACTCTTCTTTGATATCACAAAAAAGCAGGAAATCTTTCACTATGTTAAGGAACATGGTATTGCCTATGTATCTCGCATTAACCCAGGCAACTTACAGCATGAGGATGAGTACTTTGCTATGCTACGAGAGCTATGCCAAGCTGGCGTTATAGGGATGCCACATCCAGACGCCATGATTAGCTATGGTTCAAAAGACGTATTATCAAAACTGACGACAACAAATTTAGTACCTGATGATACATTTGCCTACTACACAATCGAAGCATTCAAAAAACAATTCCCTACTTCCTTAGCCTTAACAGAGCGTGTTTTGAAGCAAAATCGTGGTTCAACTGGAGAAGGTATTTGGCGTGTAAAATTGGTGGAACCGCTAGCAGAGGGTATCACTGAAGTGCCACTTGATGCACAAATCAAATGTACTGAAGCAAAAGATAATCATGTAGAATATTGGCAGCTTGGCGACTTTATGACATTTTGTGAGCAGTATATTACAGGGACGAATGGTATGTTAATCGATATGCGCTTTCTTCCAAGGATTACAGAAGGCGAAATCCGCTTATTCATGTTGCGCGATCATCCTGTACACGTCGTACATAAAAAACCAGCTGCTACCGAGGATGCCTTTAGTGCAACTCTATTCTCTGGCGCTCAATATCGCTATGACAAACCTGAAGACTGGCAAGAGCTGGTACAAAACTTTTTAAAGCAGCTCCCTCAAGTAACAAACCTACTAGGCAATTATGATTTACCGCTAATCTGGACAGCCGACTTTATGCTAGATACCAATGAAGTCGGAGAAGATTGCTATATTTTAGGTGAGATGAATTGTTCTTGTGTTGGCTTTACTTCAGAACTAGCATTAGCGCATGAAGTAGCAGAAGAAATTTTAGCTTGTTTAAAAGAGCATACTGAGGCTATTGCGCAATAAAAAAAGTGCGATCTTTAGGGATCGCACTTTTCATATATAAATCTTAATTCCTTGTATAAATTCATAGATAAAATAACAAGCAAAACCAATCAATAAGAATCCTGCGACAATTGTAAATGTCCTAATCATCTTCCGATTCATAGCTTTACGAGTAACCGAGACAATGGTCAGCAAACCGATATCGTGGAGTAAAATTCCACTTAAAACACCAGCAGCAATAATTAAAAAGCTCGTTGACTCCCCTTGTCCATAAGATTTTGCTAGCACCACACCAAATACGTTGACCCAAAAAACAAGATTACCAGGCGAAATGGCCACTAGTAAGCCGTTAAAATAAGAGGCAAAAAACGATTTGGTTACTTTTTCTCCTGCCAATGTAATATCATGGTCAGCGTTCTTGATAGAATCATAGCCTAACAAGAATAAAAAGCCCGCTCCAATAATCCACATAGGTAGTTGAATTAAAGGCATAGCCAAGATGGAAGCTAGTCCCATATACAAAGCAAAAACCAATACAATATCAATGGTCATGCCACCAAGTCCAACTGCCCAGCCGTGCATAAAACCATTTTTGAGTCCTTGCTTTGTCATTTCTACTGTAATAGCTCCTACAGGCATGGCAATGGCAAGTCCTACCAATACATACGCTACATATAAACTCAAAAAAACACTTCTTTCATGTCATCGATAAGCTTCATACGTCCGTTTATGGTTTCACTATAGCATAATTATACTTGAAAGGAAATAATTATTAAAAGATACATGTCTTTTTACCTGTTAGAGCATTTGCTTTTTCCATTGTGCTAACAAATCTTTTGACTTCTCCAAATCCAATTTCAATGAGATTTGCTTAGCTGTACAACGTTTTTTAGCTTTCTCCCACGCTTCTTCCAAGGCAGGCAAATAACTTAAATTTTTTGTCGCTGCTACTAGCTGGAAAAATATATTACCTTGAATATAGTGCCAACGAGGATTCATTCCATCTAGGAGTATTGCTTCTTCAATCAGTCTTAATGCCAAATAAGGGCTACCTTCGTGGCGATTTAAAAACTGTGCAAATGCTCCCCAATACAATGCCTTATTGGGCTGCAATTTGATTGCCTCCGCATACTGCACTGATGCCTTGTCCTGTTCTTTTGCAAGGACATAATATTCTGCCATTGTATAATAGGCGTTCGCCTGCGCTTCTATAGGTCCTGCTAATAATTCATCGACCACTTTACCAAATTGCTCATCATCCTGACTACCTATATAAGCTGCGAGAACATCTCGTTCTGGATACGAACCATCTGTACGTTCCTTACTTTGCTTTGCTTTGTCATCAGTAGGCTGAGGCATATTTGCATACCCATTTGCCTCTAGCATTGCCACATGCTGCTGAATGACTTGATAGGCCTCTTCTGCGATCGCTGTATCATTGCCCAATATTTCTTTAGCTAGTTGATAACTTTCCTTTACTTGACCACTCAAAAATAAGTCATTGACTTGTTGAACTTGCTCGTTCATTTGTTTTACCACCATTAAAATCCTCACCTTCGCAAAAGAAAAATCTTATTGCTAGTTTACCATTTAAGTAGTATAAGCAAAAGCCAATATGTCCTAATCTTTCTATTATTCTTTTAATTTAAACGCCTTTACATGTTGTTCGAGTGTGTGTGCCATGTGATTTGTTTCATTAGAGCCATGTGCCACCTCATCAATGCTTGCAGTTGTTTGCTGTGCTGCGACAGTAATCATATTCATCGTTTCTTCTATATCACGAATAGATTCTGTTAATTGTTGAATCATCTGCACAATACGTGTAGATTTTTCGTTTTCAGCGGTCATAGCATTAGAAATGGTAATCATTTCTTCTACTGTTGCAGCCACTGCTGTAGAAATATTTCCTAAAGATTGTGCGGTTAGACGCACTGTCTCTGTTCCTTTTTCAATATATTGCGTATTATCATTCGTAGATGACATGACCTGCTGCACATGCTTCATTATATCCTGAATCAGCTGTTCAACTTGCAATACCTCTTGATTAGATTGTTCAGCAAGCTTCCGTACTTCCTCAGCAACAATAGCAAAGCCTTTGCCATGCTCTCCTGCTCTAGCCGCTTCAATGGAAGCATTCAGTGCTAGTAAATTTGTTTGTGATGCGATGTTCGCAATAGACGTTGTAATCGTTTGAATTTTGGTTGCAGATGTAACCAAGTTTTCTACTGTTTGTCGTACCTCACCTGATCCGCTGTGAATTAATGCCATATCACTGCTTATATCTTTTGCTAGTCGCTCACCCTCTGTTGCTAATTCCATCGTTTGTCGAGCATTATCAGCACTGTTATTGGCATTGCTTTGAATCATTTGAAGGTCCTGTGCTAAAGAAGTAAGAACATCTGTCGCATTTTCAGCATGATGCATCCCTGCCGTCACGGCACTTGTTACCTCTTCGATATTATTGGCGACACCTTGAATGGTATTACTCATATCGTTCAAGGTGGAAGCGGTTTCATCTGCATTATTCGTTAAAGTATTAGAAGTGGAACGCATCGTCATAATCATATTTTGTAAATTAGCTGTCATTCGATTTAATGTATTCGCTAAATCTGCTACTTCATCTTTACTGTTTATTTTTGTTTCAGGTACAGCTAAATTACCATTGGCAATTTCTTTCGCCTGCTGAATCAGCACACTAATCGGTCTTACTTTACGACGGATTAAAAAGCCTGTAATAATGGAAGCAATTAGCATAGGGAAAATACTAATTAAAATCCCATTCCGTACAACATCCCAAGTTCGCTCCTTAACAATATTGGCATCAAAGTCGATGACACTAATGGCAATAATCTCTTTACTGGAATCATGGTCTTTAAAAATAGGGGCATAACCAGATAAACGGTCCATCCCTGCATAGGTATAAGGCTGTGAGTATGTTGGATGCTTATGTGTAAGCAACATATCAATAGCTTCTTTATCTAAATAAAATTGATCACCAGGGGTATAGCCTTTTTCAGCCAAATGATCATCAAGCGCTAATAATGTGCCATCCAACGATAAAATATATTGTGTTTGGAAAATATCTTTATGACCTGTTGTCCAGTTCAAATCTTTCCCAATGCTTTCCTGTACAGCCTTGTCGCCTTGAATGGCCTTGTCCAATTGTTGCGGATTGATCAAACCTGTCGTGATATTGGCACAGCCATAGGCCTCAACACCAGCAGCATCATAAAGTTTATTGTAAGCAGTTATGTATGTAGCGAACGAAGTAATCCCTAGCATCACCACTAAAATACCAGCGATAATCGTCCCAAGTTGAAAAGTTAATGAATTGCGTAATTTCACGATCCATCCTCTCCCCTTTCTTGTAATAATCTATGAATATTCCTGTTGTTTTTCATCATACTACAAAAAGATGTATTAAAAAAGCATCTTTAATTATTCTAGTAAGATAAAAACATTGGAAAAAGTTCTGAATTGTGCGATAATTGAAGTTAATTATCTTGAATCCTGAGCATTACCAATTCATCTAATAGGAGGGCTTGCTATGAATAAACGCTTTCATCTTATATCGATTGTTACAGGAAACTTCTTAACAATAGGGGCCATTTTTATTTATGCCATGCAAAGTCAAATGGAAGTAGCCCTCAGTACGTATGCTCTTGTGATGGGTTTTTTTAGTACTTTGCTTGTGGTTTTCTTCTATATATGGGGGGAAGAAAAACACCAAGTATCCAATCGTTTTCTGAAATAATATGTATCTTTTTCCAGTATATAGATACATGTAGCACGATTAATGTGGTTCCTTCCCTTTCTATAGAGGGATTTTTTTATGTAAAGTCAGTAGGAATGATTTAGTAACAGGAATCAAATAGTCAATCGGAAGAGATACTAGGTCATAACATTCATTGAGAAAAATTTTTACTTGATGTCGATGTATCTAGGATGAGTTCTGATGTAACGTCACCAATTATTTAGGTCTATACAACAGCTATTTTCCTCAATTTTTACTAAAATGGCGTTGTAGATTTATTCATGATTCCCTTCTTTTCCGAAGCATTCCCCTCCGTATACGTCTAATTGTTGTAGAAAAATAAATTTTTTTGTAGAAAATTTTAAAACAATGATTGAGTAGTATATCAATTTTCTGTATAATCAGCTTGTTTGACAATACTTTATATGAACTTGGGGGTAGACAATTGGGTAAAGCATTGATTATCGGAGCTGGCGGAGTTGCCAGTGTTGTGGTACACAAGTGTGTTCAAAATTCGGACGTATTTGAGGAAATTTGTATCGCAAGTAGAACTGTTTCAAAATGTGACGCTCTAAAAGAAAAACTAGACGGCGGAAAAACAAAAATTCATACTGCACAGGTAGACGCAGACAATACAGAAGAGGTTATTGAGCTTATTAAAGCTTTCGGACCAGATGTAGTGATTAACGTGGCTCTACCTTATCAGGACTTAACGATTATGGATGCTTGCTTAGCGACAGGTGTGCACTATGTGGATACTGCAAACTACGAGCCACCTGAAACGGCAAAATTTGAATATAAATGGCAATGGGCTTATAAAGAGAAGTTTGAAAAAGCTGGCTTAACTGCATTACTTGGAAGCGGTTTTGACCCAGGTGTAACAGGCGTTTTCACAGCTCATGCACAAAAACATGAATTTGATGAAATCCACTATATCGATATCGTGGATGCCAATGCGGGAGATCATGGATATCATTTCGCAACAAACTTCAACCCAGAAATTAACATTCGTGAAATTACAGCGAATGGTCGTTACTGGAAAGAAGGCGAGTGGATTGAAACTGCACCACTTGAGAAAAAAGAAGTGTATAACCTACCTGAAATCGGACCAAAAGATATTTACCTTCTATACCATGAAGAGCTTGAATCCCTTGCAAAAAATATCAAAGGTTTAAAACAAATCCGCTTCTGGATGACGTTCTCTGAAAAATACTTAACACACTTAAAAGTGTTAGAAAACGTAGGTATGACATCAATTGAGCCAATCGAATTCGAAGGGCAAATGATTCAACCAATCCACTTCCTTAAAGCGGTATTACCAGATCCAGCTTCACTTGGACCACGTACAAAAGGTAAAACAAACATCGGTTGTATCATTCGCGGTCTAAAAGATGGTAAAGAAAAAACGTACTATGTGTACAATGTATGTGACCACGAAGAGTGCTACAACGAGGTTGGTTCACAAGCGATTTCTTATACAACTGGCGTACCAGCTATGATCGGTGCAATGCTTGTGATGAACGGTGAATGGCGTAAACCAGGTGTATGGAATGTGGAAGATTTCAATCCAGATCCATTCATGGATGCACTAAATAAATGGGGTCTACCATGGCAAGAAAGCCATAATCCAGAATTATTAGACCTTGATTTAGATGCAAAGGAATTAAGCCGATGAAACCAATTGATTTTTCAAAAGTTCCATCCCCTTCTTATGTAGTGGATGAGCGATTATTAACAAAGAATCTTGAGCTTTTAAAATCAATTCAAGATCGAACAGGCTGCCGCATTTTATTAGCTCTTAAAGGCTTCTCTATGCATTCAACATTCCCACTAGTAGGGGAATATTTAGCGGGCATTACATCTAGCTCACTGCATGAGGCACGTCTTGGCTATGAAAAAATGGGCAAAGAAGTTCACGTTTATGCACCTGCTTATATTGAGCATGAAATGGACGAGCTTCTAGGCTATGTGGATCACATCGTATTTAACTCATTTAACCAATGGGCTCAGTTCAAGGATAAAGTTAAATCTGCTGGTAAAACAATTGAATGTGGTATTCGTGTGAATCCTGAATACTCTGAAATTGAAACAGCTCTTTATGATCCTTGTTACACAAACTCTCGCCTTGGTACAACATTGGCTAACTTTGATAAATCACAGCTTGATGGTATCGATGGCTTACACTTCCATGCGATGTGTGAACAAAATTCTGATACATTAGAGCGTATTATTGAAGTAGTTGAGGAAAAATTTGGTGATGTTTTACACCAAATGAAATGGTTAAACTTCGGTGGCGGTCACCATATTACACGTGATGATTATGATGTAGAAAAACTTGTGAACATCATTAATTATATTCAAGAAAAGTATAACCTGCTTGTTTATCTTGAGCCAGGTGAAGCAGTAGCCCTTAATACAGGTTATTTAGTAGCAACGGTGCTAGATATTCAAGAAAATGGAATGGATCTTGCTATTTTAGATACATCAGCAACATGTCACATGCCTGATGTACTTGAAATGCCTTACCGTCCAATGATTATAGGTTCTGGACAAGCAAATGAATTAGCACACACATATCGCTTAGGCGGACTAACATGTCTAGCTGGTGATGTGATTGGCGATTATTCGTTTGAACAGCCATTAAAACCTGGTGATCGTCTTGTATTCACAGATATGGCTCATTATTCAATGGTTAAAAACCATATGTTTAACGGTGTCAACCTACCATCTATCGTTTCTTATAATGATGAAGAAGGTATTAAAATCATTCGTGAATTTAAATTCGAGGACTACAGTGGTCGACTGTCCTAATACCAATAGAAAAGCCCTTCCAGTTTAACACTGGAAGGGCTTTTTTTATGGACGCATAGTCATCCAATTCTCCACATAATGAATGGCTACTCCATGAAAAGCGTCATTATTTGAAAAATGTTGCTGAACAAGTATAAGCTGTTCATTCATAAAGGCTTCTCCATTATCATAAAAAGTAATATTTACCCCTTCCTCTGAAGCGCCTGTTTCTACACCAATTACAATTGATTTGTTCATAGTGGAAGCATAAGCGATTTCATGTTCTACAATAGTGATAATATCTTTTGCAGCATCACGATAGGCCATGATCGTCACACTATCCACATGGTCAATGACCCAATCAGCTAATAACCCTTTTCCAAATTCATTATAATACGGAACTTCATCAAACCAAAATGGCATATCTACTTCTAAAGTAAGTTGTAACTGACTCGCTTTCTCACTTGCTTTCATTATTAGTGTTTGATAGGATTCTATCGTTTGTGCTTGATGTAAGTTCCATCCACTATTTAAATAAGGTTCTACATCAAGGTGAATCCCAGAAAATTGCTCAGATTCAGTTGAATTCTCATTATATGTATGTAACCAATTAAACAATTCATCTTGGCTTCGACTACCCTCAGCTGAAACCCAGCTTGCAGCACCATCCAATGCATAAATGCGAATACCTTTGTCAGAAGCGTTACTAATAAAATGCTTATAGTCATCGCTCGCTATGCCTTGATCGATTTGCAGATAAACTTTATTGACATCGTTATGTTCTAAAAATAATAATATTTTTTCTTGGTCATCCATGATGAGGGATGTATCCCACAGCCATGTAGCCTTTTCCTGTATAGACATGGCATCAACCTTTCCACTTGATAAAGCTAATGAACTAATCATGATGACGATTAGTGCGGTCCATACTTTTAATTGTCTCTTCATACGAACTAACTCCATTCTACTCGCCACGGCCCCTAGAACAGAACCTGGCAACCTGACAATCTTGCACTGAAATTATAGTGTTTAGACTCATGGCTTTGCGTCCCTCCCTTTCGGTGAAGTTTGCCTTTTTCAGTTTTTTCTTAATCATTATCATACGCGGTTAGCAATTGTTTGTCTGTAGGTATAATGCATAATTGTCACATGTATGATCACGTAAAAACGACAAAATACAGGTTAAATTTACTATTCAAACATAAAAAAACGTAGAGTACTTAAGCCTCTACGTTTTCCTTTTCATTTTCAAGCATTTTGTGTAAATAATCGATAATTTCTCGAATGCCCTCTAATGAATTAACCAGTATTTTTGGATCAACATATGTTATCATTCGATTTTCAAGATTAGCTACCGCAGTAAAATAGCGTGTTTTACTATAATTGACTAGACCCAATTGCTGAAGTACTGATTCATCGAAATCAAGAATTTCACGTGCTTCTGTAACAAGTAATCCATAATTAACAACATCTGTATTCAACACAATGATACGAGCAGTTGCTGTATTCGATGAACGATTGTACAGTATGCGTTCAAAATCAAGAACAGGTACAAGCTCACCGCGAATTCTTGTAAAGCCTAGAAGATAGTTAGGTAAATGAGGAATAGGTGTTACTTGCTCTAATTTTTCAATTGAAATCGCTTGCTCCACAGGCACAGCATACTCCTCTGTCCCACAAGCAAAAACGACTGCTTTGACACTTTCCATAGGGTCACATCCTTATTCGACTGTTAGTTTTTCGCCGATTCTTTGACGATTTCTACTAGTAAATCTGCTAATTTTTCAAGTTCTTCTACTGGTATTTTTTCATTTGTTGTATGGATATCCTCGTATCCAACAGATAAATTAACTGTAGGAATACCAAAGCCTGCGATGACGTTTGCATCTGAGCCTCCACCAGAAATGCCTAGTGTCGGTGTACGATCAATATTGCGTGCAGCAGCCATAGCTACCTGAACTACTTTATCAGATTCCGTTACACGGAAGCCTGGATACATTAGCTTCACTTCTACCTCTGCACGTGCGCCTAAAGAAGCAGCTACTTGTTCAAACGTATCTTGCATATGCTTTGTTTGCGCATCCAATTTAGCTTTGTCTATAGAGCGTGCTTCTGCAAGGATTGTCACTTCGTCACAAACAATATTCGTCGCTTGTCCACCTTCAAAACGCCCAATATTCGCTGTTGTTTCTTCATCTAAACGACCTAGTTTCATTTGAGCAATGCATTTTGATGCGACTGTTATGGCAGAAATGCCCTTTTCAGGAGCAACCCCTGCATGTGCCGTTTTTCCAATAATCTTTGTGAAAATTTTCGCTTGGAATGGTGCTGCTGTCACGATACCACCAACTTTGCCATCGCTATCAACCGCAAATCCATATTTTGCTTTAATGTTAGCTGGATCTAACTCTTTAGCGCCAACAAGGCCACTTTCTTCACCAGCCGTAATAATAAATTCAATATCGCCATGTGCAATATTTTGCTCTTTCAAACGTTTGACCATCTCAAATAGAGCAGCTAGTCCTGCTTTATCATCGGCACCTAAAATCGTCGTACCATCTGATACGATATAGCCATCTTCACGTAAAGACGGTTTGATGCCTTTTCCTGGAACGACAGTATCCATATGAGAAGTGAAATAGATTGGTTCTACATCCAATGTGCCTTTTAATGTGGCAATTATATTACCTGCCCCATGTCCATTACGCGTATGTGCATCGTCTTGAATCACTGAAAATCCAAGTGCAGTTAACTTATCTACAAGAATTGGTGCTATTAGTTGTTCATGTTTTGTTTCTGAATCAATTTGTACGAGCTCAAAAAACTCTTCTACTAAACGACTTGTCATGTTGTAAAACTCCCTTAGTTTACGTGTATTTCCACGTTATAGTATATGTATCATTTTAGCACAACGTCAGAAGAGTTGAAATCATTGAACAATACTACCAAAATAAAAAGTCTGAGAAAAATCTCAGACTTTCCCTAGTCATTGAAAATAAGCTCTTTTTCTTTTTCTAATGATTGTAGGTAGTTGACAGCTTTATTATGTTTATCCTGTAAGCGCCAAATCGTATTATGTACATCATCTTGAACACGCGAGACCTGTTCCCTTGCTGTCGAGATTTTAGAATGAACAGACCATGCTGAAAAAATATCATCAAAAAAGTAATCAGCAAACTTAACAAACCCATCTGTTTCAATATGCAGCGATTTCGTAGACATTTCATGAACATCTAATAATTCATTATGAAACCGTTGTAACGCAATTTGAGCACTATGTAAATAGTTTTCAGACTGATCGAGTGCATCATGCTTTAAGTGCGTAGCAATCAGCCCACCGCCAAAAAATGTATCCCATGTGGAATATCCATTGGCCGAATGTAATGAAGCTGCTGCTTGCCCTAGCCTTGTAAGAGCTACTTCTCCCGCTTCCTCCGCCTCTTTAATTTCTCTAATGAGCTGCTTTGTTAGCATTTCCTCATGTGCTAAATGCTCTAGCCTTTCTGCTTGGGCAGCATCATGAATCTGTAAATACTTCTTCTTTTTAAGGTAGACCTGTTGAAGTGATTGCTGTAGCGCATTTTCATCAATCTGGGCAAGCTGATTCATCACTTGCACGTTGTCCTCTGCTAAATCATTTTGCATTTTCTTTGCTTCATTCAGCTTTAATTCAAGTACTGCCGCCTTATCAATTTTTTCTGCCCTCAGTTCATCTTGTTGCCCTGTCCATGTACGAATCATATTCATAAACGAGAAACCATCCAATTTATCAAGTTTGGATCGAATTTGGTGGAGTGCTGCTGTATGAGTGTCTATTTCCTGTTGTGTATGTTTAATTTGCCCATCAATTAACTGATTTTGTTCGTTTAATCTAGATGCTTTTCTAAGTTGTGCATGAATCTTTTCTTGCTCTGTTTGTAATTGCTGCCATTCCATTCATCTCAACTCCTCATATCTATCAGTACGGATGACATACAAAAATGTTTCACTTTTTGGCAATGAAAAACCTAGCAACTTTTGAGCTGCTAGGCTTGTATGACTATTATAGAGGAATATTACCGTGCTTTTTCTCTGGACGTGTTTCATGTTTGTTTGACAGCATATCAAGTCCTTGAATCAGCTTGATACGTGTATCTCGTGGATCGATTACGTCGTCTACCATACCGCGAGATGCTGCAACATATGGGTTAGCAAATTTCTCTTTATATTCTTCGATTTTTGCTGCACGAGTTGCTTCTGGGTCATCTGATTTTGCAATTTCACGGGCAAAAATGATGTTAGCTGCGCCAGCAGCACCCATAACAGCAATTTCAGCATTTGGCCATGCAAATACAAGGTCAGCACCAATTGATTTAGAGTTTAAGGCAACGTAAGCGCCTCCATAAGCTTTACGTAAAATCACTGTAATTTTTGGAACAGTCGCTTCTGAGTAAGCATAAAGAATTTTCGCACCATGACGAATAATACCACCATGTTCTTGTTTAACACCTGGGAAGAAGCCAGAAACGTCTTCAAATGTGATGATTGGGATATTGTATGCATCACAAGTACGAATGAAACGAGCAGCTTTATCAGAAGAATCGATATCTAAGCCACCAGCAAGAACTTTTGGTTGGTTACAAACAAGTCCAACTGATTCGCCAGCAATACGTGCAAAACCGACTACTACGTTTTTAGCAAACTCTGCATGTACTTCCATGAACGAACCTTCATCCACTACTTGCTCAACAACTTTACGTACATCATATGGACGTGTTGTTTCGATTGGTACTGTATCTACGATTTCTGGACGGTAGTCATCCCCTTCAGGTCTAGCTTGACGAGGTGCCTTTTCTTTATTGTTTTGTGGTAAGTAGCTTAATAGTTTTTTAATTTCATCAATCGCTGCCTCTTCAGAAGGAGCACGGAAATGAGCATTCCCACTGACCGCATTATTTACTTTCGAACCACCTAAATCTTCAGCAGAAATTTTCTCTCCTGTTACCGTTTCGATTACTTTAGGTCCTGTAATGAACATTTGAGATGTCTTATCCACCATTAGAATAAAGTCAGTAATAGCTGGAGAATAAACAGCTCCACCAGCACAAGGTCCCATAATCACAGAGATTTGTGGAATCACACCAGAATAAATGGCATTTCGGTAGAAGATATGACCATAGCCATCTAATGAAAGAACACCCTCTTGAATACGTGCACCGCCTGAGTCATTGATGCCGATAAATGGTGTACCATTTTTAGCAGCTAGATCCATCACTGTTGCCATTTTTTTCGCATGCATTTCACCAAGCGCCCCACCAAACACTGTGAAATCTTGAGAGAATAAGTATACTGGACGTCCGTTAATTTTACCGAATCCAGTTACGACACCATCACCAGGTCCCTCCATTTTTTCCATGCCGAAGTCTACTGTACGATGTGTAATAAATGGGTTGATTTCGAAAAATGTACCTTCGTCTAGCAACAAGTCTATACGCTCACGAGCAGTAAGTTTCCCCTTCTCATGCTGCTTATCGATGCGATCATAGCCACCACCAAGTTCAATTACCGTTTTACGGTCATACAAGTCATTGATTTTGTCGAACATATCCATACTAATCACTTATCCCCTTTTCCACTTTTATCACATAATTCATATAACACCCCAAATGAGGATTTAGGATGCATAAACGCAACCTCTGCCCCTCCAGCACCTGGCCCTGGCTCTTCGGATAAGAGACGTACACCTTTTTCACGAAGCTCTGCCATTCGTTCACGAATTCCCGTCACACCAAACGCAACATGATGAATTCCTTCTCCACGTTTTTCAATAAAACCATGGATGGCACTTTTATCACTCATTGGTTCTAATAGCTCGATTTTCACGTTCCCTGCATCGATAAATGCCACACGAACCTGTTGAGATTCTACTTCTTCCACTTTCATCAACTTTAAGCCCAAAGTTTCTGTATAATATGTAATGCGTTCATCAAGATCGCGCACTGCAATCCCAATATGGTCTACTTTCTCCATGGTGACATCTCCTTCTGTTATGGTACATACTCTATTTTACAGACTTTTTTGTCAAAACTCTACTACTTGAGAAATTTTTCAGATTTGCTAAACTATTTATAAGAAAAGAAGGAGCGAACGAGCATATGAGTAATAAAAAATTTCAAAAAGTCGTTATTTATAGTATGATCGCAATTATGCTAATCTCATCTCTAGCATTCGGATTATCTATGATAATTTAAGGCAAAGCACGAGGCGTCCACACTACTGTGGGCGCTCTTTTTTAGCCTTTAACCCTTTAAATGACTGCTTTATTTCTAAATACCTGTCCATTTCCTCTATAAACTGATAGAGGGCTGCCTGAGCGATAAATTGCTCGTGGCTTTGTGGTAAAGGAAGCTGAGAAAAATCGCGCTTAACATGTTCGAGTTTTTCGCGATACTGACTAGCCGTATTCCCCGAATGAACATGCTCACCTAGGTCTTGTAAAAAATCTGCCACAATTTCAGCCTCTTGTACTATAACAGGTAATGTCGTCACTTTGGGTAGCACTCTTTCGATAATTTCTAGCTGCTGCTCTCGCATATCGAAATATACATAGTAATCATTTTTACGTCTTGTAAAATGGTTTTGAACATCTTTAAACGCTAATGATTTTGCCTCTTCTAGTGCTTTGATTGCATCGATAATTTCTTGGCCGTTCCACAACGTATCTCCTTGCCGTAAATAGCTGGCAATTTCTAAAAAAATCTTACTATATAGCTCCTCTATTTTGACTCTGTAGTAATTTAATTCCTTTTGAATGTCTGGCATATACATATTAATGGCAATCCCTGTTCCATAACCGATAGCCATCAACGCTAATTCATTATAAACAAGTGTTAATGAATAACCTTCAGCAGCGTAAATATGCATAATAATCACGACACTGGAGATAAATCCATCCGCAACCTTTAAAGATACAATAGTAGGAATAAAGAGTATAAGCATGCCTGCTAGTGTAAGTGGATGATAAGCAAATAACTCAAAGCTTACAAAGGCAAAAAGCATTGCTACAATACTTGCAACCAATCGTGTATAGGCTGCATAAATGGATTTCTTTTTTGTTGGCTGCACACATAATATGGTTAGAATACCAGCAGATGCATATGAGGCTAAATCAAAATACTGTGCAATGGCAATAGCGATGGCCGCACCAATTGCTGTTTTTAAAGTTCGATAGCCGATTGAAAACTTCTTCAGGCCGACTGCCTCCCATCCTTTAGTACTCTTCACTCATTCAGCTAATTATTTAGCCAATATTACAAAAATTTTAATAATAATGAAACTACCTATACATGAGGATCAGTAGGAAGCCTACATAGATAGCATGATCTATGAGGCTTTTCTACTTGATTGAAAATGATTTTTCTTATGCAAGAATAGACTTAAAGCTCGTCACAATATTCTTCAAAGTTTGCTTGTAAATTTGTCACAACTGACATTGGGTCATGCCCTTCAATTTCATAGCGTCCCACTTCTGCGACAACTTGTCCGTCTTTTAATAGAACGAATGATGGTGATGAAGGTAGATGATCTTCTCCAAAATGGTAACGCGCTGCTGCAGTTGCCTCTTTATCTTGCCCTGCAAACACTGTTACTAAATGGTCTGGACGTTTATCATAATGAACGCATTGTGCTGCTGCTGGACGAGCGATACCACCCGCACAACCACACACTGAGTTCACCATTACTAATGTTGTACCTGGACGAGCAAACGCCTCTTCTACAGCTTCTGGTGTTGTTAATTGTTCATAACCAGCTGCCTCAATTTCAGCACGTGCTGTTTTTAAAATTTCCTGCATAAATAAATCGTAATCCATATTCATATAGCGATAGCTCCTTTCAAGTTCGCGCCAATTTAGTTATATTTCAGATAGTAGATTTTTGACGCTTATCCATCTCTTATCATAGCAGTTTGCAAGCAATTTGTGCACCTACTTGCTCAACACATTTCAGTTGAAATTACTACGATTTCAATAAGACTCGTTTACTTGTCTTCCTGCTCCTCGCTAAATAAACGATCCACACCTTGTGTAACTGTCAACTGTCCACTTAAAATTTGACGTTCAAGCTGTTGTACTTGTGCTTTACGTTGCGGGTTTCCATAAAAGAGATCTATTAAATGATCGGTAATCATCGATTGGAACCACTCTTTTGTTTGTTGCTGGCGTCGAGTAGCCCAATAGTGATTTGCTTCTACGATTTGCTTGAATTCCCCAATTGTTTCCCAAACCTTATCAAGTCCTCGATTTTCTAGTGAACTAACAGGCATGGCAGTTGACATCCAACCAGGTGTAGCAGGCTGTAAAAAGTGCAAAATTTGTTTGTACTCTGCAACCGTTTTTTTAGCTAGACGTACATTATCACCATCCGCCTTATGCACGACAATTGCATCTGCTAATTCCATAATGCCTTTTTTCATGCCCTGCAATTCATCCCCCGCTCCTGTTAAAACAAGAAGCAGGAAGAAGTCAACCATGCCACGGACATAGGTTTCACTTTGTCCAACACCCACTGTTTCAATTAAAATCACATCATAGCCTGCTGCCTCACAAACTAACATGGTTTCTCGTGTCTTTTTGTGAACACCCCCTAGGGTACCTGCCGATGGCGATGGACGCACAAATGCACTAGGCTTCTTAACGAGCTCTTCCATACGCGTTTTATCGCCAAGTATACTTCCTCCCGATAGAGAAGAACTTGGATCAATGGCAAGAACAGCAACTCGTTTCCCCATATCACAAAGCATAGTACCGAAAGCCTCTATGAATGAGCTTTTTCCTGCCCCAGGCACACCTGTTATGCCAATTCGGATACTATTGCCTGTATGTGGAAGAAGCTCCTGCAATAGTTCTTGTGCCTGTACTTTATGGGTAGCGTTTGAACTTTCAATGAGGGTAATGGCTTTTGATAAATGTGTGCGAGAGCCCGCACGTACTTGTTGTGCAAGCTCTCCTACATTTAGAGTGTCTGCCTTTTTCTTTCGGAACTTTTTGGGTGTACCATATTGCATCCCGTCGTGAGTCGCCTCTACTCCGTCCATGACAAATAGCGCACTTTCTTCCATTCCTTTATTTTTGTCCATTATTCAGACACTTCCTCATAGCCTAAACGTTTGTAGATTTCTTCAATAATTTTTTGTGCGGATACAGGAATCACTGTACCTGGTCCGAAAATGGCTACTGCACCAGCATTATAAAGGAAATCATAATCTTGTGCTGGTATAACACCACCCACAATAATGATAATATCTTCACGACCTAGTTTTTCAAGCTCAGCTATCAATTCAGGCACTAATGTTTTATGTCCTGCTGCTAGTGAAGACACACCAATAACATGAACATCATTTTCAACAGCCATTTGAGCAGCCTCAGCAGGCGTCATAAATAATGGAGAAATATCTACGTCAAAGCCTAAATCTGCATAACCAGTTGCGACAACCTTTGCACCACGGTCATGTCCATCTTGTCCCATTTTAGCAACTAAAATACGCGGACGACGACCTTCATTTTCAAGGAATTCTTCTGTCATTTGTTTCACTTCCGCAATTTGCTCCTCATCAGAGAAGTTTGCAGAGTAAACACCAGAGATCGAACGAATGACCGCTTTATGACGACCAGAAACTGCTTCAATCGCATCAGATATTTCACCTAAAGAAGCACGAGCGCGCGCTGCATCCACTGCTACCGCTAGCAGGTTTTCTTCTCCATCTTGAGCCGCCTTCGTTAAGCGAGCTAAATGTTTTTGAACTTCCGCTTCATCACGAGCTGCCTTCATCGCTTCTAAACGTTCAATTTGTTTTTGACGAACAATGGTATTATCGATATCTAAAATATCGATTGGCTCTTCTTTTGCTAAGCGATACTTATTCACGCCAACAATCGTTTCTGTTTTAGAATCAATTTTCGCTTGACGTTTTGCTGCAGCTTCCTCAACCTTCATTTTTGGAAGTCCCGTTTCAATCGCTTTAGCCATACCACCAAGCGCTTCAATTTCTTCGATTAACGCCCAAGCAGATTTCGTAATTTCTTCTGTTAATTTCTCTACGTAGTACGAACCACCCCAAGGATCAATGACTTTTGTCATCGCTGTTTCCTCTTGTAAAAATAACTGTGTATTACGCGCGATACGTGCTGAGAAATCTGTTGGAAGTGCAATCGCTTCATCTAATGCATTTGTATGAAGGGATTGCGTATGTCCCATCGAAGAGGCATTTGCTTCGATTAAAGTACGTGCAACATTGTTAAATGGATCTTGCTCAGTTAATGACCAGCCAGATGTTTGGGAGTGCGTACGTAATGCTAATGTCTTTGGATTTTTCGGGTTAAACGTAGACATCATTTGTGCCCAAATACGACGTGCTGCACGCATTTTAGCAACTTCCATGTAATAGTTCATACCAATTGCCCAGAAGAACGATAAGCGAGGTGCAAATGCATCAATATCAATGCCTGCTTTTAATCCTGTTCGTACATACTCCAAGCCATCTGCTAATGTATAGGCAAGCTCAATGTCATTTGTTGCGCCTGCTTCTTGAATATGGTAACCCGAAATTGAAATAGAGTTAAATTTTGGCATATACTTCGCTGTATATTCAAAAATATCTGCAATGATTTTCATTGACATAGCTGGTGGGTAAATATATGTATTACGCACCATGTATTCTTTTAAAATATCATTTTGAATGGTACCAGCTAATTGATCTGGCGTTACCCCTTGTTCTTCTGCTGCTACAATATAGAATGCAAGGACGGGTAATACGGCACCATTCATTGTCATTGAAACAGACATTTGGTCTAACGGGATTTGATCGAAAAGGATTTTCATATCCTCAACTGAGTCAATCGCAACCCCAGCTTTTCCTACATCCCCTGTTACACGTGGATGATCAGAGTCATAGCCTCGGTGTGTTGCTAAATCAAACGCGACAGAAAGACCTTTTTGTCCCATGGCCAAATTTCGTTTGTAAAAGGCATTGGATTCTTCAGCAGTTGAGAAACCAGCGTATTGCCGAACCGTCCATGGACGTGCTACATACATAGTAGGGTATGGTCCACGTGTGTTGGGTGCAATCCCTGCCACATCATTTAGATGTTTAGCCTCTTTAATATCTTCTTTTGTGTAAATATCTTTAATTTCAATCCCCTCATTTGTCATGAACTTGTCTTCAGACGCTTGAGGTGCTTCAGCTGTTAAAACCTTTTCTATTTCTACTGCATTAAAATTTGGCTTGCTCATCGTTGGACCTCCTTCATGCTCGCAAACACGGACTGTAATTTTTCAATGATGTTTTGTCCTGCGAAAATAAAGCCGTTTAAGCCATTTGCTAACCATGCTTCTTCTTCGTCTTTAAATTTGCCCGCTACATCTACAAGCACATTCGCTGGTTTTTCAGCTAAAATGGCTGATACAAATGCTTTTGTATCATCATCATTGCCTGCAATTACTACATACTTAGCCTCTGTCGCCTTCAGCCAAGCTACTGCCTCTTCTACAGTTGTCACTGGCTCACTTTTTTCTGGTACAAGACCCACTGTGTTTAAGAAGCCCGCTACAAAATCTGCGCGTGGTTTAGAGCTTTTTAATGATCCTAATGCTAAAATACCTGTTTTTACATCTCCTGCTGTCATGTCTGCACGTAAGTCCTCAAATGGAGCAGCGATACGCTTAATATCAGCAAATAATGGATTTGTATCCTGTTCAAGAATATCAGCTGGATTAGCATAAATATTCGTTCCAATTAATGATTGCTTACGTGTTTGGGCAGCTTTGATGCGTTTTTGATAGGATGCTTCCACTTCTTCTGCAAGCTTGCCAGAGGCTGTATATTCATCGATACCGCCAGCTGCCTGGATGTCTAAAAATAGTGCCCATGCTTCTTTCACAAAATCTGCTGTTAACGACTCGATAAAGTAAGAGCCCCCTGCTGGATCTTTTACTTTTAAGACATTTGTTTCTTCTCTTAAAATTAATGATACATTACGAGCGATACGAATGGATTGATCCGTAGGTTTTGTTAACACGTCATGTGGATGAACCGTAAAGAGATCAGCACCACCGATTAAACCAGAAAGCGCTTCATTTGAAGAGCGTAATAAATTTACATACACATCTAATTTAGAAAAGCTTCTTAATGATGTTTCAGCAACAGTAGGGATTTTGATATGATCTGTTACGCCATAAGCGGATGAGAACGCTTTCCAAAGTACTTTAAAAGCACGTAGCTTTGCAATCTCCGTAAAGAATTGTGTATCAATGGCAAATGATACAAAGAATTTCTTCGAGAACGCTTCAAAGCTTTCTTCTTGTTCTGCAAATTTGGCTGCTAATGCAAGTGCATAGGCTAATTCTTGTACAGCGTTAGCACCTTCATTATGATAAACCGTTGTGTCTGCACTGACTGAGCGCACGTTCGGAAATGCAGTCAAAGTGATAGGGTCTTTTGAAATAATGTAACCTTTAATGGCTTCTTGTTGATCTACTGGAATGTTGTCGAATACTGCTAATAATGGGTCTTTTGAATTTTCAATAGTAATTTTAAACGAATATTCTGAGAAATATGATGCTAATTTGACCAATACTTCTTCTGTCCAAGCAAAGCTCACTCGGCTATCAAACGAAATAACTTCATTGCCTCGAGCTAGGCTATCCTCAAGCTGTGCAAAAAAAGCTTCGCTTGAATCAGCGTGAATTTGTTGTGCCACCTGAAATACTTGATCATTTTGTAGGGAACGGATTGTGGCAACTTGTAAATCAAGCTCTTCTCCAAGCTTAGCTACTAAACTTTCTTGCGTGTAAAGCGGCTGTAGTGTAACACCTTCATTTGTTTTTGTGAATAGTGACTCAAATGGTTTCCCTTTTAAAGCTTTGATTGCTGCATCTTGCCAGTCTGAATAGGCTGGTATTTCAAATTCAATATTTTTCATGTTGTTTGACATGCGGACGCTTAATCAGCTTCCCCCCTTAGTAGTTTCTATTTGTTATTCTACATGACAAATTGCGACTCGAAAAGCATAAAAAAAATCGGAAACCCTTATACAGCAGGTTTCCGACAAGTCATCAGTAGACTGACGTTGAAGATTTATTTGTATTTTCGAGTATTTCTTTTACTCTATTTAGGAATTTACCACAGACAAGTCCATCAAGCACACGATGATCTAATGATAAACATAAATTCACAATATCACGTGCAGCAAACATTCCACCTGGTAAAACAACAGGTTTTTTTACAATACTTTCCACTTGTAGAATCGCTGCTTGTGGGTAATTGATGATGCCCATTGATTGAACAGAGCCAAATGCACCTGTATTATTCACTGTAAATGTACCACCAGTAATGTCATCCATTGCTAATTTTCCTGTACGAACTTTGATAGCCAGTTCATTGATTTCTTTCGCAATTCCTTTAATGGATTTTTCATCTGCGTGTTTTATAACAGGTACAAATAAGGCATCATCCGTTGCTACTGCAATCGAAATATTGATGTCATGTTTTTGAATGATTTTATCTTCCGCCCACATCGAATTCAGCATTGGGAATTCTTTTAAAGCTTGAGCAACCGCTTTTACAAAGAAGGCGAAATATGTAAGATTAAAGCCTTCTTTTTGCTTAAATTCATTCTTTAAGCTATCACGATAAGTCACTAAATCTGTTACATCCACTTCCATCATCATCCAAGCATGCGGCGCTTCATGTACACTTTTCACCATATTATTCGCAATGGCACGACGGATCTTCGTCACTGGAATTTCGATATCTCCTGGATGAATAGGTTGTACAGGTGCAGCTGCTTTTTCCACTTGTTGCTGTGATGCAGAAGCTGCTGTAGGTGCTGATGTCGTTTGAACGGTTGGAGCTGCTTGTGCTACATCATTTGCCGTTGGGATATTACCTGTTTCAATTAGCTTTAACAGGTCTTTTCGTGTAATACGACCACCCTCGCCAGTACCTGTTACAAGGTCTAAAGCTATATCATGCTCCTGTGCAAGTCGAAGAACAGCTGGTGAATAACGTACTTTACCCGTACGTGCCTCTTTTGGTGCAGATACTGGAGCTGCTACCTGCTGTGGTGCCTCCTGTTTCTTTTGAACACCTGCATTTAAAATAGCCGTACTTACCGTTGATTTTTTTTCAGGTGGCGGTGCTGGTAATTCACCTTCTCCCGCTATTTCAATCGAGCAAACGACTGCTCCAACTGGTAATGTCTGACCTTCTTGCGCAAGAAGCTCCGTGATAATCCCTTCAAATGATGACGGGATTTCAGCATTTACTTTATCTGTAACAACCTCTGCTAATGGATCATACTTTTTAACTGTATCTCCAGGCTTTACAAGCCATTTTTCAATTGTACCTTCTGTTACACTTTCGCCGAGCTGTGGCATTGTAATATTTTGAACCGACATCTTTTATTCCTCCCATCAATTAAGCCTAGGCGTCATTGTACCTGATGCAGCGCTAAAAACATTAAACGTAGACAGGCATTTAGACAGATTTTGACTTTCATATGTGCAAAGTCAAAATCTGTTGTTCCGTCTGAGGCTTTTATTTTTTCATTCAGCCTTGTTGTAATCTATTAGAACGCAGCAAGTTCTCGCATAGCACGTTCCACTTTATCAGGATTAATCATAAAATATTTCTCCATCGTTGGTGCATATGGCATGGCTGGCACATCAGGTCCCGCTAGACGTTGAATTGGTGCATCAAGCTCAAATAAACAATGTTCTGCAATAATTGCAGCAACCTCACTCATGATACTACCTTCTTTATTATCCTCTGTGACAAGCAATACTTTACCTGTCTTACTTGCAGCCTCAATAATCGCTTCTTTATCCAGAGGGTAAACTGTACGCAAGTCAAGGATATGAGCGGAAATACCATCCGCAGCTAGGCGTTCTGCCGCTTGTAAAGCAAAGTGGACTGCTAAACCATAGGTAATGACTGTCACGTCATCTCCTTCACGTTTTACATCTGCTTTACCAATTGGCAATGTGTAATCATCTAGTGGTACTTCCCCTTTAATTAAACGATAGGCACGTTTATGTTCGAAAAATAATACTGGATCTTCATCACGAATAGCAGCTTTCAATAAGCCTTTTGCATCATACGGTGTTGATGGAATGACAATTTTCAAACCAGGTGTACCAGCAAAAAGTGCTTCAACGGATTGTGAATGATAAAGTGCCCCGTGAATACCTCCGCCAAAAGGTGCGCGGATGACCATTGGACAAGTCCAGTCATTATTAGAACGGTAACGAATTTTGGCTGCCTCTGAGACGATTTGATTGACAGCTGGCATAATAAAATCAGCAAATTGCATTTCAGCAATCGGACGCATACCGTACATCGCAGCACCGATACCCACACCAGCTATTGCACTTTCTGCAAGCGGTGTATCAAGCACGCGGTATTCACCAAATTGATCGTATAGCCCAGTAGTGGCTTTGAATACACCACCTTTACGACCAACGTCCTCTCCTAAAATGAAAACTCGTTCGTCACGTTCCATCTCTTCTTTCATTGCTAATGTAATCGCATCAATATAAGACATTACTGCCATTACATGTCACCTCCGTCCACTGGTGCATAAACATATTTAAGTGCATGCTCTGGTTGTGCATATGGAGCCGCTTCAGCATAATCAGTTGCTTCATTTACTTCTGCCATAACACGCTCTTCGATTTCAGTACGTATCGCGTCAGTCATCACGCCAGTATCCATTAAATACTTTTCAAATAATACAATCGGATCCTTTGCTTTGCCTTCTGCAATATCTTCAGCCGTTCGGTATTGACGGTCATCATCATCTGAAGAATGGGCTGTTAAACGATAAGTTACTGTTTCGATTAAGCTTGGACCTTCCCCATTACGTGCACGATCTGCAGCCTCTTTCACCACTTTATACACTTGTAACGGATTTTTCCCATCCACTGTCACTCCTGGCATTCCATAGCCAATCCCACGATCAGATACTTTTGCACAGCCTAGCTGACGCTCTACTGGCACAGAAATCGCATATTGATTGTTTTCTACCATAATAATGACTGGTAGCTTATGCACACCTGCAAAGTTCGCTCCTTCATGGAAGTCTCCTTGGTTGGATGAACCTTCACCAAGCGTAACGAAAGAAACAAAATCTTCATTTTGTAGACGTCCTGCAAGTGCAACGCCCACTGCGTGTGGAACTTGAGTCGTAACAGGAGATGAACCTGTTAAAATACGATTTTTCTTTTGACCAAAGTGGCCTGGCATTTGACGACCCCCAGAGTTTGGATCTTCTGCTTTAGCAAACGCAGATAGCATCAGTTCTCTTGGTGTCATACCAAAATGTAAAACAACACCCATATCACGATAATAAGGTGCAATATAATCCTTACTTTTATCCAGTGCAAAGGCTGCTCCAACCTGTGCCGCCTCTTGACCTTGACAGGAAATTACAAACGGAATTTTACCAGAACGGTTTAACAACCACATACGCTCATCCAGTCTTCTGGCCATTAACATTGTTTCGAACATAGCAAGTACATCTTCATTTGACAAACCTAAATCTTCATGTTTGATTTGAACATCTTGCATACGAACACCCCTTTCGTATTATAGAGAAATAACTATCTTATCCTATATCCCCACATTTGGATATGTTAGTTATGAAATTCAGAAAATTAAAAATGGATAGCGCGATCATCCACTGCTAGAGCAGATTCCACTAACACCTCATTTAAGGATGGATGTGGATGAATTGCCTGACTAATTTCCCATGGTGTTGCATCCAACACTTTTGCTAAGGATGCTTCACCAATTAAATCTGTTACATGAGGCCCTACCATATGAATACCCAAAATATCATCTGTCTCTTCATCAGCGATAATTTTGACAAAGCCTTCTGTCTCTCCATTTACTAATGCTTTACCAATGGCCTTAAACGGGAATTTACCAATCTTTAATGAAAATCCTTGTTCTTTAGCAGCACTTTCTGTTAATCCAATGCTAGCAACTTCTGGATAGGAATAAACACATTTCGGTACTTTTAGTGCATCCAATGTCTCGGTTTTCCCTGTTGCTATATGCTCAATAGCTGAAAGCCCTTCATGAGAAGCAACATGCGCTAATTGTAAGCCACCAATCACATCTCCTATGGCATACATATGAGACTCTTTCGTTTGATAGGAACCATTCACTTTAATAAAGCCATTTTCCACTTCAATCTCTGTATTTTCTAGACCAATACCTTGCGTATTCGCCTCACGTCCTACACAAAGTAATAGTTTATCAGCCTCAAAAACTTCTTCTTTTTCATTCACTTGCGCAGAAATGAAAACGTTATCATTTTCAATTTTGAATGTATTTGTATCTAAGCGAGCATTCGTAACAATACGAACGCCTCGTTTCTCAAGTTGTTTCGTCACTTCTTTAACGATGTCCGCATCTTCAGCTGGTAAAATGGATGGACCATATTCTACTACTGTTACATATACACCAAAATCGCATAGCATAGATGCCCACTCAATTCCAATAACACCACCACCAACGATTAGCAGTGACTTTGGTAAACTTTCTAACTGTAATGCGTGGTCTGAATTCAGCACATATTGCCCATCTATCGTTAACCCTGCCATACCACGAGGCTTTGAGCCCGTTGCAATGACAACATTCGTAGGCACAAGCATTTCATTTTCATCGCCATTGGACATTTCTACAGATATTGTACCAGGCATAGGTGAGAAAATAGATGGACCCAAAATTCGCCCTGTACCATGATAAACATCTATTTTGCCTTTTTTCATCAGTGTATTCACACCCTGGCTTAATTGCTCAACGATTGCTTGTTTCCTAGCTTGAACTTTGTCAAATTGTAATGTTACACCTTCAATATCGACACCATATTCGCTAGCTGTTTTATTAGCCATACGATATACTTCGGCACTTCGGAGTAACGCTTTACTTGGAATACAGCCTTTATGCAAGCATGTACCTCCTAAACGCTCACGCTCTACAATGGCTGTTTTTAAGCCTAGCTGAGCAGCTCGGATGGCTGCAACATATCCACCTGTACCTCCACCTAAAATGACAACATCATAATTTTGAGCCATGTTTATTCCCCCTATTGAGAAAAGTGCTAAAGGATTCTATTAAACAATAACCAAGTGATTTTTTTAACAGTCAGTGCTTTAGAAAAACTTTAGCTTTACTTCATTAAAGCCCTAATTTCTTGTTGAAAATAGAAGAAGTCGACAATGCGACTTCTCTTCATGTATCAACTGTCTAAATTAGCGACCATGTAAAATATTTTTTTCATTTTTTAAAAATTGGCTGCGCGATTTTGCTACGCGAGCGATACGTTCCTCAGCTAAGCGGTTCGCTGCCACATATGTTGGAATGCCATCTCGTTTTGAAATAGCAAAGATTTTTTCAATACTATCATAAATGCCATCAACGCGTTTCATTGCACGTTCACGATTATAGCCATATAATTCATCCGCAACGTTAATAACGCCACCAGCATTGATTACATAATCTGGTGCATAGACGATACCTAATTCATGTAGGTAGTCACCATGACGTGAATCTTTTAATTGGTTATTTGCAGATCCAGCAATCACTTTCGCTTTTAATTGCGGAATTGTTTCATCATTTAAAATTGCCCCTAATGCACAAGGTGAGAAGATATCTACTTCTTGCGCATAGATTTCATCTGGTGCCACTGCAATCGCGTCGAAGTCATTAACAACTCGATCAATAGCTGCCTGATTGATATCTGTTACAACAAGTTTTGCCCCTTCATTATGTAAATACTCGCAAAGCTTGTAGGCTACATTTCCTAGACCCTGTACAGAAACTTTTAATCCTTCTAGTGAGTCTGAACCGAATGCTTCTTTTGCAGCTGCCTTCATACCACGGTAAACACCATAAGCTGTTACTGGAGATGGGTTACCTGAAGAACCGAATGCAGGAGAAATTCCTGTTACATAATTTGTTTCTTCATGGATTAAATCCATATCTGATACCGTTGTACCTACATCTTCAGCTGTAATATAGCGGCCATTTAATCCTTGAATGAAACGACCTAACGCACGGAACATCTCTTCGTTTTTATCTTTAAATGGGTCACCAATAATGACCGTTTTTCCACCGCCAAGGTTTAAACCAGCTGCAGCATTTTTGTAAGTCATTCCTCGTGCTAAACGTAATGCATCTTCAATTGCATTTTCTTCCGACGCATACGTCCACATACGTGCTCCACCTAGTGCTGGTCCAAGTGTTGTATCATGGATAGCGATAACCGCTTTTAACCCTGATGCTTCATCTTGGCAAAATACCAATTGTTCGTAATCATACTTTTCCATATACTTGAAGATTTCCATGAAACTCGCCCCTTTGCTTTGGAAAGTGCATCCCCAAATGCCCATCCAATCAAGTTTTATCTAACAATCTAATCTTCATAGCGTCCTCACTCAGCAAATTCTGAGCTCCTATTCGGTAGTAGGTGTTTAGACCCTAATACTTAAAGAAGAAATTGTTTAGTAATGGATAATATTGCTCCACTTATTTTTACAATACTGACAAATTCACAATTTCGCAACTATTATTACATATTCTTATTTAAGTAAGAATTTTCTAAACATTCAGTTACAATCGCTACTTTCTGTCCTGTCACGTTTTTAGCTAAAAATATTATATTGGTTTATACCCTTCCTTGACATTCCCCCATCCACAGGTAAAATTAATCATAGGAATAAGGAGGGGTATACATGGCCCGTTTAGCTGCATTTATTGTAATGCTTATTCCAGGTCTTATGGCTGCAGGTGGCATTAAATTTATGCGTGATACATTATTTGGTAAGCTCATTTCACCATTCCCATTTTTATGGTTGCAATTTGTAGTTGGTGTCATTTTCTTCGTCATAGGCTTTGGGTTTTTCGCTGGATTTTTACTGCATCGCGATCGAAAAAACGGAAAAGTAGCACCACGCTTCAAAAAAAAATAAAAAAAGCTATCCAAATAAGTCATGCAAGACTTACTGGATAGCTCTTTTTATACCCGCTGCTGAGATGTGATAACTTTATCAGGATAATCCGTAATCCAACCAATAACAGAAGGGTGCGGATTAGTTAAAAATGGTTCCGTGCCATCAATAGCATAAAAACGACATGCTTTTTCACTTGTAACACAGGCCTCCAAATATCTTGGTTTGTAGTACCTTTTATGCATATGCACACTATCAGCCGCTTTATAATCAGCTAGAAGATCCCATTTTATTTTTTTCGTTGCAATAAGGGCCGTTTCAAATTCAGGTCTATGCTTTTTTACGATCTCTAAAAGCTCATAGTGAAAGGATGAAAAATGACTACCTTTTGGCAGAGCCAAGCCTCCAAGAAAATGAATTAGCCCACTCTTATTGTCCAAGATCGTTGATTTTAATTCAATATTCAACGGCATCTGCTGTATATTTGCCCATGCTAAAACTGCCTCAAACGCTGGCATTTTATAGGACGAAAATAGACGTCTCCAAGGCTTGCCAAGTTTAAAGCGCAGAAGCTCCTCCATCGTACAATCGCTCACCAATTTATTGGTGCCTACTAACCTCGATAATTGTGGATCATGATACACTACAGGTAATCCATCTTTTGAGAATTGAATATCTAGTTCAATCCCATCAGCACCTAGCTCTAATGCCTTTTCAAAAGCTTGAAAGGTATTCTCTAATGCATAAGCAGAAGCACCTCGATGTGCAAAAACAGGGATAAAAGCTGCCTTAGACATTTAACTCACCAAATTCTAGTAGGAATTTACCATTCGTCATTTTGCTTAATAAAGATGATTTTCTACCAATTTGAATATAAGTTCCAGGGTGCGCCTCTTTTGTCACAATAATCTCTTCTTTCCCTACATGACGCATTTCATCCATTAATAGTTTTATTTCACGATCTAATGTAATCGCTTCAGCCTTTAATTTAGTTAAGGCTTGTTTTGTTACCTCAAATGACGCTGATTGTTCTTTGGACATTTGATTGAGAAAAGGTAATAAATTTTTCATGCTATTCTCGTGTGCGGAAATCTCTGTTTGCAATTGTTTTAGCTGTGCTGCTTTTTCCTGCATCACGGTGTTATTTTCCTGCTTATTAATACTTTCTATTATTAAATCTGTTCGACGCTCTAATCGGTTTCCTGAAATGGCCGTAACAATCGTATTTTTAGCTACTGCACGTCCCCCAATAATTTTACCTTTTCGTTCATCCACATATATTGAATGAGCAGAAAGTTGTGAACCTAGTGCGTAAAAACCAATATGAATACTATTAGCTGCAAATAAATTTGCTTCATTTACATGTTTAACAAATATATTGCCACCTGCTTCTACCACTGTTGAACCAAGACCAAAGATGCCCCCACGAATATATACATCACCCTCAATGGATTTAATGAGCTTGGCACCGCTTACACCCTCAGCCCCTTCAATGGAAATATCTCCAGTCGCAATAACTGTATAGCCATTTGTTACTGTACCTTTAATACTAAGTGAACCATTAAATTCAAGGTTACCTGTTTCTACTCCTACATCACCATTTATAGGAAGGTGCCTGTTTACACCAATCATGCCTTTGACATCATCTAAAACGCCAGCAATTTTCGAGCGAATGACGATTTTTCCGTCTTCTTCCACTTCATAGGCAGATTTTGTATCATATTTGATAGGATAATCTCGTCCAGGTACAGCAGCAACTTCTTGACCTAGCACATTTTTCCCTGGTTTACCTAATGTAGCAGGAATCTTTTCACCTAGCCAAGAGCCTTCTGAAATTTCCGAAATAAAATTCATATCATAGTAATCCGCTTTACCGTCTTCACGAATGACTGGCTTTCTCTCGGGTTTAGGTAAGTATGTAATTTGTGCATCTATTCCTGCTATAGGTTGCTCACCTTGAGCAATTAAGAATGCTTTTCCTGGTTCAGCCTTCAATATATCAAAATCTAATATGCCATGTATAATTCCATTTTCATTGAGTGTTTCTCGGATTTGTTGTGTTAATTTTTCTTTATTATTTTGAATATAATCATGCGTTTCATATATAAAAACAGAGGCTGACATCTTATCACGTGCCACTTCTGCTTCAATGTTCGGAAGCCAGCGTCCAATTTCAACAGGATTGGTATTCTGGGTTGATAACACATTTTTTAAAATTGAAAAATTAGATAATTTCAGTCGTGGATGACTACGTAGGATGCTATCAAATTCTTTTAATGGGAAACCTGCGCTAAAAGTAAGCATAAATACCTTGCCATTTTCCTCAGAAATTTCGAAGTTTTCATTTCGAACTAGAATCAAGCTACCTCCTCCTTCCCTCTATATGTAAGTATATACAATCCACTTACATTTGTTTAGAGACCATTGTCACTACCGAGAAAGAAAATAGTACCACTTAATCATTAAAATATAAGACAATATTTTATTTACCCTAAAATATTATAGATATTTAGTACTAATAAATTGTTTGTTTTTGAGTTTTTTTATTAAAATTACCGATAAATTCAAAGTAATTCCATCAGGCTATTTTGAATATATCATCTTCCAAGTACAGGTATCCACGGGTGCTTCCCACTAAACTATAGGTCTAAATAGGTCTTTTTAACTAACAATGTATTGATATTCCTTTCAATTCGGAAAGTAGAACCTAGTTGTATCAATTGCTGTCGATTCATATATTGCATACTTATTTTACCATCGAATGCTAAACGCACCTCAAATAGCTCTTCTGTTATCTGTGTGATTTCGAGCGAATTCATTCCCTCTAATTGAAAATTTATACTTTTTATTGTAATCACCTACTATAAGTTTGTAGAAAGGTCTCAAATGATTTTACTCTTCATCTTTAGAATATGACGTTAAATCCACTATACATGTATATATCGCGTATTTTAGCTGATTTGACGTTCTTTTAACGATTTCAATGTTAAAGGTCAGCCACAGAAATTTCCACATTATTTGTTCAAGTAACAAAAAAAGCGCCCCCTTAAACTATAGATTTAAAAAGGCGCTGTACTATGCGAAGTATAATTGCTGTATATGTTAATGATTTATATATCGGTACTAGCTAGCCATCATATCAATACGAATTTTGTCTGCGATCATGGCGATGAATTCGCTATTTGTTGAGAGTAAAAACGGTAATTTAATGTCTAAAACAGTTATACCACGTAAGTTTACCGTATATTCTATCGGTAGCCTTCGCAGTTTTTCTCGACTTGTATTTACCGATAATATTACAGTCAATTAAACGGAATATCAAGCAAAAATATTGCTTTATTTAGAAATCTACTAGGAACTCAGCCATTCGATGGCGCTCTAAAAACTCAATTAAATCCGTTATTGCAAAACGATGATCTCTCGTTGTCTCATAAGTGTTTCGGTATATTCGATACGCCTCTACTTCTACATCTGAAAATTTCAACCTACCACGTTCGAAAGCGAACCATGGTTTATACATTCTAATCGTGTCCACATCCATGCTGACTTTCATAGGTAATATTCCAAATTTTTTTGCCACTTGTTTTTCATTCATTAACACTTTCTCCATTTTCAAAACCGCTAGCGAGTTATATTTGACGTCGAATCAAACTATACAACTTACGATTATAAAACGCAAGAACAAAAACACCTTGAAACCGCGTCACTACTGCGTTAATTACGTTTTCAGTAATTAATAACGTTTAGAGTTATTTCCTATTATATATTGCGTCAATTCTACGTAAAAACACCATTGAGACGATTCGAGACAATCAACTATCCGATTCAACGATTCTCGATGCGTCTGACAGCGCTGAATACCGGTGGTTTGCGATTGACCGCCCGAGTTTAAAAAATAACTCGAATATTAAACTAAAGCACCCGATAGTTTAATAACTTTTTTTCTTCCCTAAACTCTTTAATATTGTTCCAGTTAACATAAATAAAAGCCCTATTAACGTACCATAATAAAAGTTAGGATTAATTCCCAGAGGTGCAAATATCCCTAACATAATCAATACTAATCCAAAACTTGAAGTTATCTCTCCGATTACGTCTTTACTAAACTTCTCTATACCAATGAATTTACTGATAAAGATTAAAAATACTCCTAGCAAATAACATATCGAGAAAAATATAAACGAAAAATCCACAATAAGTATACTCAAAAAAATTATGATTACGCCTAAAGAAACAAATTTAGTCCTTTTAGATAAATTATTAATGAAGTTTCTTATTTCTTTGAACAAATCCCTCACCCCGCTAAAATTTTACCATAAAAATCCAGGTAAATTAATAAACTTTTCTGCACCGTTAGTTGAATAGTAACAATCTTCTAGGGAATTATCCATTATTTTTCCAAAACAAAAAAAAGTTGTATGTAAGGTCTGTGCAGCAGAAAACGCCCGTCTGAATCGGTGGCCTTGGGGTCACGCACTTTCGACGCAAAAAAAAGAACGACCAAGCTCATTTGCTCAGTCGTTAATTAATTCGTTTGCTTTTCGTTTTCTTTTTTCTCTCGCTAAAGTTGCGACTGAAATTCCAGTTGTTGCTTCGACTTCTTTATAACTATTCGATTCCAATAGCTGCATTGCATTATCTAAGTGTTTCTTATCGAATTTCTTTGGTCTGCCTTCTCGGAAATCATCTCGTTGTTTTGCGATTGCTTTGCCTTCTTGCGTTCGCTCTATGATTAGATTACGCTCCATCTCTGCTACCGCCAATAGCGTAGTAAGGAAGAAACGTCCCATTGTCGTATTCTCTAACAGCCCTACGTTAAGCACATGCACACGAACACCGCGCTCGAATAACGCCTCGATAACCTCGATACCCTCTTTAGTGTTACGGGCTAGTCGGTCTAGTTTCGTTACCACTAACGTATCACCTTCCGTTAGCAACTCCATAACTTCATTAAATACAGGTCGATCCGTCTTAGTGCCCGTAAACTTCTCTTTATAGATTGCCGTACAACCTTCTGACTCTAACGACTGAATTTGCGATTCTAAATCTTGCGCTACCGTCGATACCCGAGCATAACCGTATTTAGCCATTATATCGCTCCTAACTTTTGATAATAAGTTTTGATAACGTTTATAAGGCTATCTTATCGTATCGGCAAAACGTTGTCAATACTGTTAAGTTTTGATAATGAAATAGTGTCATTCCGAAACCCCTCGAGTTTCAGACAGCCTCGTCCAATCCGACTGCCTGCCCGGTGTATCTGCGTTAACATTACGTTATCTTACTTATGTAAATCGTACAATATCCGCGTTCCTTCTATATATATGTGCGTTAAAACTGCGTCATATAGCGAAGTAATGTGACTTCCCAAAGTGTTTTAAGGGCGCGTCTATAAAAGGCGTCTGCCCGACATTTTACGCCCCCAAAACGTTCTCTGACTCGGAAAAATGTAACATTAAAAATGCGTCATATATAGTGATTTGCGCAATTTGTAATTTCACCTTTACGTTAAACCCATCATCATCATTACATTGGCATAATCGCTCATTATCGATTCAGAGGATGGCTTACGTCTACTGCTCCGGCGAAACTCTTTAGAATAATGCTCGCTCATAAGGTCATACTGACGTTCTAACTCGTACTGATAAACGTAGTCATAGTGTCTCCATCGATACAGCGTCATTCTTCTAACGCCGACTAATTGTGCGACTTGTTCTTGCGTCAAATATCCGTCATTTTGAGCGAGTAGAACGATCGCAGTAACCTTCGCTTCGTGTCCCTTTAGCTCGCGCATAAGGCGGGCTTTTTCCGTATCTGATACTAAGTACGGTTTATAGAATCGTTTTCCGTATACCATTTTTCACTTTCCTTTTCTTCAGAGAAAAAACGTACCCGAGTTTATATCGAATACGCTTCTTCTATAATTCATTGAATCAATAATTACCTTTGTCCAGAAATTTATACTAGGCTAATAATAATTAGAAATAGAGTTAAACCTACAACCCCTATAATAGAACTAATTTTTGTTTGCGCTATTTCTTTTTCATTCACATCTCTATTAAAGTTCTTTCGTTGCTGCCCTTCCATTGCATCCTTAGATTGAAAAAATCGCCATAGCGTTACTTGTCCGTTTAAAATTGCTTTCTCTGGATTGAAGAATTGCCAAATAAACATTGCATATAAAGGACTAAATAATACGATAAATGTTAATATTTACTTCCCCTCCCCTTAAAGCAAACTTCTCGACTTAATTTTCTTTTATTATAGGTACTATTCTATATATATTCCTAAAACCCTTGCATGTTTCGAGTCTTTTTCCTCGGCGACGAAAACTCAATCCGATACTACTCTTAGCCAACTTGCACCATCTCCTTTTCGATTAATTTAGCTAACTCGTAAGCGATTCGTTGTACGTCCGCATCTTCGCGTATTACAATCTGTTCCGCTAATTTAGCAATCGATACAGATGGCGGTGATTGCGTTTGTTGCTCTGTATTTTGCGTTTGGTTGTTGTACGTTGTTTGATTAGCGTAGTTGTTGACGATGCCGCGTTCAACTTGTTCGTAAGTGACATGCGAATATGGCTGATCTTGTTGCTGCGGTACAACAACGTTATTAATCACGCTCTCAGACGGTCTAATAGCGTTCATTAATGTCTGATTCGGACTTACTAAAGATCGGTATTGATCCGCCTCTTGCGCCGTTAATACCATCTCATTACGGTGAAGTCGAGCTAGATAGCCGTCGAATGGTACGCGCGCCAGTCCGTTGTAATGCGACCCGTCCGGCGTATTGTTTCCGCCAGGAATTAAGTTCTTAGCCCATTTCACAGCGCCAGAACCGATTTTGCCGATCCAATCGGGCATTTTGATGTTGCCTAAGATCGACGCAAACTCTTTAAGATAGCCTGCCGCTGTGCTAATCCAGTTACCCACAGTCTGGAATACTGGAGTCAATGCTTTTACGATTTCCGTAGCTGCTCCAAACGCTTGCGTAAATGCGCCCGCCAGAAATGCGACGAATGGTCCAACGATTGTGTCCCAAGCTAGACGTAATACCGCGAAAGTTGCCCCAATAACAGAACCGAAAAGCTCTAACACAGGACCTACGACTGTCCAAAGCATCTGAAACGACTTCATAACGAAGTTAATCGCGGGCGCTAATACGTTATTCCAAGCCAGCATCGCAATATCAGCTACGATTTTTAATGCGTTGCCCAAAGCGCCAAGTATCGGCTGCGCTGTGGTCCAAACGGATTGAATAATAGGCACTACGTAGCCAACGATATTAGAAAAGACGCTCGTAATC